>CAYFQI010000047.1:0-14275 GCA_964345135.1 uncultured Bacteroidales bacterium | reverse complement strand
GCTCAAAAGTTTTTAAACGAAGGTTCAAAAGTAAAAGCATATGTTTTTTTTAAAGGAAGAAGCATCGTTCACAAAGACAGCGGAGAAATATTATTATTACGCTTTGCCCAGGATTTACAGGATATTTCAAAAGTAGAACAAATGCCTAAATTAGAAGGTAAACGTATGATACTTTTTCTTTCACCAAAATCAGTAAAAAAATAATTATTATTCGATTAAAATAAAATATTTAATAAAATGCCAAAACAAAAGACTAAAGCAGGAGCTAAAAAACGGTTTAGCTTTACCGGATCCGGCAAAATAAAGATGAAACATGCATTTAAAAGCCATAAATTAGGTCATAAATCAAACAAACGCAAAAGAAACCTTGGCCAGAATGCTACCATTTCTCCTGCAGACGAAAAAAATGTAAGAACTTTATTAGGTAAATAAATTTCATTATTTTATAAACCAGGGTATGAGCTGAAAGATCCAAATATTATATTTGGGCGCTTTGTATCCAAAAAATCAAATAACAATGCCACGAGCAACAAATTCAGTAGCTTCTAGGAAAAGAAGAAAAAAAATTTTAAAAGAAACAAGAGGTTTTTTTGGTGCCAGGAAAAATGTTTACACTGTTGCCAAAAATGCTTATGAAAAAAGCCTGGAATATTCCTACAGGGATCGCAGACAAAAAAAACGTGAATTCAGAAAATTATGGATACAGCGTATTAATGCGGGTGTAAGACATTATGGTTTGTCATACTCCGAATTTATTGGAAAGTTGAAAAAAGCAAATATTGATCTTAACAGGAAAACATTGGCAGAACTTGCAATGAATGACCCCGAAGCATTCGAAGCTATTGTCAAAAAAGTAAATTTTTAATTATATAGTTTTTGTCCATGATGCCCGCTAACCCCTATACAGTCATTCTTCCTTACGGGGCATTCTTCGTTACGCTTGCTCCAAAATCGCTCATTTATACTATTAAATACCGAATTTTAGGGCTTCGCAAGCTAACATCATGATCTAAACTTCCGAATTTATAGACGGACACTAGTGTCTGTCTATAAAGTCCAACTTCTTTGTTGTTGTTTAAAATTTAAATCCTCAAATACCACAAGTATTCTGCGGTTTAAATTTTTATTCACTTTATTATTGTATTTTAAGGTGTTCATGAGCTCACTTTGTTCGGTTCACACGCTTCGAATTTGAACTTTATAGAGCAAATACTTGACTTTATGGACAGGCACTAATTAACATTATTAGATAAAAGGAGTTGTCTTTCGTTGCTGGAGGGTAACTCCTTGTGTTTTCAATAAACATGCGTTCAATATCTGACGTATTCATAAACAAAAATTAAAAAAGTAAACAATGAAAATTGCATTAATCGGATATGGTAAAATGGGGCAGGAGATCGAAAAAATTGCCATTGAAAGAGGACATGAGATTGAGCTTATTATTGATATTGATAACCGGTCTGATTTGAATCCTGAGAAACTTAAAAATATTGATGTTGCCATAGAATTTACCATCCCTTCTGCTGCAATTGATAATTTTAAGGATTGCTTTGAAGGCAATGTCCCGGTTGTAACCGGAACTACCGGTTGGTTAGACCGCTTTGATGATATAAAAGCGATATGTGAAACCCGGCAAAAAGGCTTGTTTTTTGCTCCGAATTTCAGCCTCGGCGTAAATGTCTTTTTTAAATTAAGTGAATATCTTGCTAAAATAATGGACCAACTAGGCGATTACGATTTGGACATCACTGAAACACATCATATTCATAAAAAAGATGCACCGAGTGGTACTGCCATTAAACTTGCTGATGATATATTAAAGCATATCAAACGAAAAACAAGTTGGGAACTTAGTGACGGGGAAGTTCAAAAGGATGCGCTTAAAATTAAAGCCATCAGGGAAAATAATATCCCGGGAATCCATACCATTCATTATGAATCTATGGTAGATGATATTCTAATTACACATAGTGCCAAAAGCAGGAAAGGGTTTGCACTGGGGGCAGTTTTAGCGGCAGAATTCATGAAAGGAAAGCAAGGTGTCTATGATATGAATGATTTACTCCAAATATAAATTCCATTGCTTTATAGGTCTCCCAATAATGGTTAAAAAAAGAATCAGGAAATACATTCAATGTGGAATTCTACATGCAATTTATCTATTGTTTGTAATATGGATGAATAATGTATGGTTATTGCTTCCATATCTTCTTATCATTGATACCTGTTTTACTAAATTCATAGACTGGTCTTTTTTAAATTATACATGGATAACCAAAAACAAAAAGGTCATAGGAACAGTCACCCCGGTTGTCATTGCTTTTTTGGCTGCGTTCTTTGTAAAAACCTTTTTTATTGAACCCCATGTCATCCATTCTTCATCTATGAAAGAATCATTATTTCCTGGTGACTTTGTTTTGGTCAACAAGGTGTCGTATGGGCCGCTAATCCGCATTACAAAAGTAAGCAACCCGTTTATAAATGGGACAAAATTATGTAAAACCCGTGAACATCTGTATAGTAACCCGAGGTATAAACGATTGGGTGGTTCAGGAGATATTCAATACAATGATGTCATTGCGTTTTATTATCCACGAGGAGATTCTGTCTTTCAGAACCATCATTCTGTAAACTATTACTCTATCCGAAGAGAAAAAGGAAATGAGTATATTGACAGCAATGATTTTGAAGTTATTCACAAGGAGTTACATCAGCAGCAAAGCTATATAAAAAGATGTGTTGGTTTACCGGGAGACACGATTGAAATAAAGCATGGAAACCTGTTTGTAAACGGGATAAAACAGGAGAAAATCCCCTCTCTTCAATTCAATTATTTAATATTAACCGACGGGAATGATATTCCCGATTCAACACTCCAAAGCATTGAATATGCAAATCAACATATTCATAGCGCAAAAATGTCTGATTATGAATATATTTTTAGTTTAACGAAAGATGAGTTGAGTACATTAAAAAAACATGAATACATTACTTCTACCGCCATGATAGAACATCCGCAGGCAGGCCCCTGGAGTAAACGTGTTTTTCCTTGTCATGACAGTTTTCAATGGAGCAGAGACAATTTTGGCCCAGTGTATGTTCCATTAAAAGATTCAAGCATTCAAATTTCGTTACATAATATGCCATTATATGAACGAATTATAAACGTTTACGAAAATAATACACTGGATGTGAAAGATTCTGTTATTTTTATCAATGGGCAACCGGCAAAGGAATATACATTCAAAATGAATTATTATTGGGTACTGGGAGATAACAGGCATCAATCTATAGATTCAAGGCATTGGGGATTCGTTCCTGAAAATCATATAACAGGGAAGGCATCATTCGTTTGTTTCTCTTATAAAAAGGGTTTCCCGATTCATAAAAGCATTCGGTGGGAAAATATTTTTAAGGTAGTGGAATAATTAAAATAATAAAATATAGTTTTGTATATTGATAAATTAAAAAATAAGCAAATGGATTTTAAAGAAATACTGAAAAATAAATATTTTAAATTTGGAGTAGCGGCTGGTTTATATATCTTATGGGTTATTTGGGTAGGATGGTTCGTGTTGCTGCTCGGGTTAGGAGTGATATTTGATCTATATATTACCAAAAAAGTAAACTGGTCGTTTTGGAAAAAAAGAAAAGGAAAAAACAGCGTATTGGTGGAATGGATTGATGCACTTATATTCGCAGTTATTGCTGTTACATTCATCAATATTTTCTTTTTTCAGAATTATAAAATTCCTACCGGGTCAATGGAACAGACCCTTTTAAAAGGAGACCATCTTTTTGTAAGTAAATTGAGTTACGGGCCAAGAATTCCTCAAACCCCCCTGCATTTTCCTTTTGCTCAGCATACATTACCCTTTTTAAAAGTTAAATCATATGTAGAATGGATTAAGCTGCCTTATAAACGCCTCAAAGGATTTGGTGAAATTGAAAGAAATGACAACGTGGTCTTTAATTTTCCTGCCGGGGATACTGTTGTTTTGCAAAACCAGGCAACCAGTTACGAGTCAATATTAAGGGGAATTGCAATGAGCTTTAAAAATGATGACAAACAACGGGAAGAAAAAATAAGAAGTAAAGAATATTATTTTAATAAAGCCCGGAAATTTGTATGGAATCAAAACGAAATTACAGTCAGGCCAATAGACAGGCGGGATAATTATATAAAACGCTGTGTCGCTGTTCCCGGGGATACATTACAGATTAAAGAAACACAGGTATATATTAATGGGAAACCACAAGAAGAGATAGAAACATTACAATTCCTTTATAATATTGTTACAAATGGAACAAGATTAAACCCTAAATCACTGGAGTCGATCGGGGTGGATCCCGAAGAATTACAAGTTAGTAGTTTTAGTCAGCGCTATTTAAAATGCAATCTTACCGAACAAAATGTAGAGGACCTGAAAAAATTTAAAAATATAATTAAAATTGAAAAAAATGTGGCACCCAGGGATAAAGGTAATTTCCAGGTTTTTCCTCATTCACCTAAGTATCCCTGGAACATTGACAATTACGGGCCTTTATGGATTCCTAAAAAGGGAACTACTGTAACGCTTACACTTGATAACCTTCCACTATACGAGCGGATCATTGATGTTTATGAAATAAATGATATTGAAGTCCGCGACAGCACTATTTATATAAATGGAGAAAAAGCAACCGAGTACACGTTTACAATGGACTATTATTTCATGATGGGAGACAATCGCCATAGTTCTGCTGATTCAAGGTTATGGGGTTTTGTTCCTGAAAATCATATCGTGGGCCAGCCGGTATTTATTTGGTTGTCCTTGAATAAAAACAAACAGTTTTTGAATAAGATCAGGTGGAACAGGATGTTTAAAGGAGCGGGCAGATAAAATTCATTGCTTTAAAAATACATGCTCACCGGGATGTACTTGATTGAAAAGCTAAACTTTTTACCTAAAAAGCACGAGAAAAAATATAAATTATTGACAAGCAGGGTAATGACCAAGATTAAAAACACTAAGATTGTAGCCACAATTTCAGATTTGAATTGTGATGTGTCATTCATAAAGAAACTTTATGAAGAAGGAATGAACATTGTAAGGTTAAATACAGCTTACCAAACTTTGGATTCAACACGAAAAATTGTAGATAATATAAGGAAGGTATCTGATAAAATTGCAATACTACTGGATACAAAAGGGCCTGAAATAAGAACCTGCCCGGTTAACGAGCAGTTTGAATTGAAAGAAGGCGTTGAGATCAGGATGCAGGGGGGAGTTGGTCAAACTTCTGATACCGGGTGCATTCGTGTAATGTATAATGATTTTGTCTGCGATGTGCCTCCTGGTAGTAATATATTAATTGACGACGGCGATATTGAATTGGAAGTGATAAATAAAGACCAGGAATATTTATATTGTAAAGTGCTTGATGGTGGATATATTCAATCTAAGAAAAGTGTGAATGTTCCCGATGTTTCATTGGATTTACCTTCATTAAGCCCCAAAGATAAAGATTATATCCGGTTTGCCGTGGAGAATGATCTGGATTTTATCGCTCATTCATTTGTTCGTCATAAAGAAGACATATTAGAAATACAGAACATACTTGATAGCAGTCAAAGCAGTATAAAAATCATTGCGAAAATTGAAAACCAGCAGGGAGTAGATAATATTGATGAAATTTTAGATTATGCTTATGGAATTATGGTGGCCAGGGGAGACCTGGCTATTGAAATTACTTATGAAAAGATACCCGTGATTCAAAGGCAATTAATCTCTAAAAGCATTGAGAAAAGAAAACCTGTAATTATTGCTACTCAAATGCTTCATTCTATGATTAATAATCCAAGGCCAACCCGTGCTGAAGTTAGTGACATCGCCAGTGCAATCTACTGCAAAGCAGATGCGATTATGTTGAGTAATGAAACAGCCAATGGGCTTTACCCTGTTAATGCCGTAAAAACAATGGACAGGGTTGCCAGGGAAGTAGAAAAAAATATAAAACCATTTCATGATATAGAAGAAGTTGTATTAAGTAATGAGATTTCTGCTTTTTTAACAAAATCCGCAGTCAAAGCTTCCGTGAAGTTAAATGCAAAAGCTATTATTGCTGATACACAAAGCGGCAGGACCATCCGGAATATTTCGGCATTCAGGGGTGCAAAACCCATTTATGCACAATGTTTTGATAAAAGAGTGGTGAGAGAACTGGCTTTGAGTTATGGCGTGTTTGCAGATTATATGAAACCACGTGAAACAAATCCTGAGTTTATTACCGAGGCATTGCATTTTTTAAAGGAAAACAAACATCTTGAAGATGAGGATTTGGTGGTTACCGTGGCCGGAAATTTCGGAACTCATCACGGGGCATCATTCATCGAAGTTAGCACGGTAAAAAATTTGATCCAAACAAATAAAGTATCTGTTAAATCAAAATAATGCCGGGAATCAAATCATTGTTAATTTAAAGTATACGAATCTTAGCCATGATTGATCGTCGCTTTTTTTTTACAATCTAATGGTTCATTTTATTCATGGTTTTGTCTAAAATTTAATCAAGATTTTGTATTTTTCTCAATTAATAAAAATTAATACAACAATTAGCCGGGTTTACACGTAAAACATGTAATGTATACCAAAAACGACCGGGAATAATTATGTAATGGATTTTTTTGTTTAATTTAATTGGATGTAATTTATTTTAACTGGTTTATTTACAGGAGTATCAAAAATCATGAATAGTATGGACAAAGCATATTTTGAGAATAAATACAAAGAACTCGAAAAAGAAAATCTCCGGCTTAAAAATGAACTTCAAAAGACAAAAAAAGAACAATCTTCAAATATCGGTTCACGAATAAAGTTTTCCGATTTAGTAGATATTGATTTAATTCAACGTTTAATTGACAAATTTTATGAACTGACAAACATGCCTGTAAGGATTACAGATCCAGCAAGAAATATAATTGTTCATTCAGGGAATAAAGACATAAATAATTTCTTTCATATAAAATACCCGGTATTAAGTGAGCCATTTGATAATAAATCACCTGAACAGGACTCTGTATACAAGTGTAAGTGTGGATGCTATTTGATTAAATATGATTTGATGATTTCAGGCCGCTGCCTGGCATCTGTTTACATGGGCGAATTTTTATTGGAGAACAATGCACCCGGACCCGATTATATTCAACAATTACATGATGAATATAATATTGACAAATCATTATTATCAAAAGTAATACAATCTGTACCGGTGTTTTCAAAACAATATTTGAATTTAATCAGGCAAGTAGTAATAACCCATGCTAAAATGTTAATTGTTCAGGGGAGTTACAGCTTAGACTTGCTGAAAAGTATTGAAAAACAGGCCATCGTAACAAGAGAGCTGGCCGAGCAAGAGAAAAAATACAAGCTACTTACGGAAAATGCGACCGATGTTATTTGGACTATAGGGGTTGATTTTAAATTAGCTTATGTAAGCCCGTCCATTGAAAAGTTTGGTGGATATAAACAAGAAGAAATTTCTGGTTTATCTTTAAAAAAAATATTAACGTTCAATTCATTTAAAAAGATCAAAACATTCCTGGAAGAACATAATTCATCTATTGAAAATGAAGGCGCATTGGATGTTCCGTATATTCTTGATTTAGAGGGTGTTCATAAAAACGGAACAATTGTATTTTTTGAAACAACCATCAATGTATTTCGTGATAATAAAAATCAGATTATCGGGATACAAGGTATATCCCGTGATATAACCAAAAGAAAACTTGCAGAAGAAAAAGAGAAGAGATATTTGAAAAGTAGCAATTTCCTGGCAACCACTGCAATGGATTTTGTAAATTTCCCGATTGATAACAACATATATCACTATATTGGCGAAAAATTATTGAAATTATTGAATAAAAAAAAAGAGCTTTTAATCTATGAACTCGATAATGCAGGCCATGGAGAACTGAAATATTATTCAAAACAGAATACAATCCAAAATATATTTACCAAATTTAAATTCAACCATTTATTAAATTCAACCAATGGGAAAATAAGTGAATTAAAACACCCCAGGAAGGTCAAAGAGGTCATTCCCAATGAAATATTGAATGATTTAAAGGAATATATTAATAATGGAAAAACATATATCAATTGTTTCCCGGTTAGAGAAAATGTTTATGGACTAATGTTTGTTTTCATGGGAGGGCATTCTGAATTGGAAAAACAGGAAACGATAAATGCTTTTATTACCCAGTCTTCTATTGCTATAAATAAAAGAATTGCTGAAGAACAGGCAAAATCATACATTTATCATCTTGAAACACTTTATAATACTTCAAAACAACTGATTAATCCACCGGTAAAAAATGATATATTTCAATATATTACAACCATTATAAAACCATTGCTTACAAAACCATCTTTTGTTGTTGCTAGCTCTTACAATGCACACGGGAAATTTTTAAAGATAGAGGATGTAAAGGGATTAACAAAACAAGAAAAAAAGAACGTATCTGCTATATTTGAAAAAGAGAAGATTAAAGAAATAACCATCCCTTTTGATAAAGAAAACAATAGGCTGCTTTGGGATTTTCTTTCATCCAATGAGTTACAGAAAATTGATGATTTTCCTTCATATTTAAAAGGCCCTGTTGTGAAATCATCTCGGCAGTCAATGCAATATATTGGTATCAATGAATTATTTATAATTGGTTTTACAACACAAAATAATTTGTATGGTTTGTTGGCTTTAGGATTTAAAGAGTCAGTCCCTCTTACAAATAAAAAATTAATTGAAACGATCATTAAACAATTTTCACTGGTTTTTGAGAAATGGGAAACCCAGAAAGCACTTAAAGAAAGTGAAGAAAAATTCAGGGTAGCATTTATGACAAGTCCTGATGCATTTATTATCAGCCGGATTAAAGATGGTGTTATTCTGGAAGTAAATGATGGATTTTATAATTTAACAGGTTTTACTCCAAAAGATTTGAACAAAAAAATCAATAAGGATATTTATTTATGGAAAGACCCTAAGCAGAGAGAGATTTTTATCAATAGCTTGACGAGAAATAAGATTATTACAAATTTTGAAGCCAAATTCAATACCAAAAATAAACAAAGCATTACCGCATTATTATCTGCCAATATAATAAATATCAGGGACGAACAATGCATATTGACACAGGCACGAAATATTGAAGAAATTAAACAGGTTGAATATGATCTGATCAGGGCAAAAGAAAAAGCCAAAGAATCAGACAGGCTTAAATCGGCGTTTTTAGCCAACATGTCACACGAGATTAGAACACCTATGAACGGGATAATTGGCTTTAGTCAATTATTACAGGAACAAGATGTGCCCGAAGAAAAAAGAAACAGTTACCTGAATATTATCAAGAGCAATAGCCAGAGCTTGTTAAATATTATCAATGATATTATTGATATTTCTAAGATTGAAGCCGGACAATTGACCGTGAGGAAGTCGAATGTGAACTTGAACCAATTAATGGATGAGATGTTGGAATTGACGAATAAAGAAAAATTCAATTTCAATAAAGATGAGATTGAAGTTTTATTATATAAAGACCTGCCTGATGATGAAAGTATGATTTTAATTGATGGCAAACGTTTGAAACAGATATTGACTAATTTATTAAATAATGCATTAAAATTTACTAAAAAAGGATTTATCCAATTCGGATACCGTCTGATTAATAATGAACGGCTGCAATTTTATATTAGAGATACAGGCATTGGGATGACAAAGGAACAACAACAAACCATTTTTGATCGCTTTAAACAGGTAGACCAGGGATTGACAAGGAATTTTGGTGGAACAGGGCTGGGATTAGCTATTACAAAAGAATTGACGGAGCTCATGGACGGTGTAATCAGGGTTGAGTCTAAACCATACCAGGGGACAGTATTTAATATCCAATTCCCTTATGAAAAGGTGACTTCTGAATCAACGAGTACGTCTGAAAAACTACTGGAGAGAAATGAATATCCTGATTGGAAAACAAAAAAAATATTAATTGTTGAAGATGATGAGAACAGTGTTAATTATGTGAAAGCATTGTTAGTTAAGACAAAAGCTGATATAGTAACAAAGGGGAATGCTGAAGATGCCGTTAAATTAATTGAAAAAAACCAATCATTTGATCTTATTTTAATGGATATTCGTTTGCCAAAAATGAATGGATATCAGGCAACTAAACTAATTAAAAAGAAGAATCCTAAAATTCCGGTTATAGCAGTAACTGCATATGGAATGGAAACTGACCGGCAAATGATTTTAGAAGAAGGATTTGATAATTACATTGCAAAACCTGTAGAACCATACAATCTTTTAAGATTAATAAAAATGTATTTATAAGATAATTATTTGTTTGGTTATGACTTTATCGTCCCAGCTGAATCTTATAATATACAGTCCATTTGATTTATTGGTCATATCTATTTTAATGGTTTTTGATGGTTCTATTTGTTTTTCTAAAATTCTATTTCCCAGAATGTTATCCACGGTCAATAATATATTGTTTGACTGTATCACATCCAGTCCCTTTATGAATAATACTCCATTCGACGGGATTGGATAAATCACAGGGTCCGGAGTATTGATATCTTCAATGCCGGTATTTATTGTTTGAAATTTCCAGCTAATTTGACGATTCCCAACACTGTCTGTATTCATAACAGTACTGGAAGGGACAATCACTGTATATTCCCTGTTGATTTGAAAATCTTCTGTATGATGTATGTTTAATGTATTGTTTAATGAATCCAATGTTGATGAAACTCCTGCCAGGTTTATGTTATATTGATTCATGATCACCACGTTGTCAAGATTGCCTTCCCATACGTCCTGGTTAAACTGAATCCATACCTCCGTGTCATTTGAGATTTCTGAAGCCCCGGGTTCGGGATTTTGGGAAGATGCACCCGGTGACACCAATTTAATATCATATTTTTTTATGATTTCACAACCTGCATTATCTGAAATAATCAGGGTGTAACTATCACGTGATAAACTTCCTATCCCGGAAGTGGTTACCCCGTTATTCCATAAATAATCATATGGAGGGACACCTCCTTCTACTGTTACTGTTATACCTCCGTTTGAGCATGTCAGGCATGTGGTTCCGAGCACTTCCGAAGTGATGTTTATAACCGGTGGTTCTTTTATATCAAATTGTTTTGATTTATTGCACAGGTTTTGATCTATGATAGTAGCCGTGTATGCACCAGGCGATAATCCTGAAATGGAACTGCCTGTTGAATCATTACTCCATTGATACTGATAAGGTTTAACTCCCCCTTTGATACTGTCAAAACTTATTTTACCATTATTGCTGTCATGACATACAATATCCCGTGTATTGCCATAAATTTTGATCGTGTCGGGTTCATAAACATAGCAGTTACGTATTGATGTTTTATCATCGCTGTCAGTTACAGTGATTGTATATATTCCTCCGCTTAATCCTGTCAGGTCTTCTGTTGTTGCACCATTACTCCATTTAAATTTGTATGGAGTTTCACCGCCATGGGTTGTGATATCAATTTTACCATCATCATCTCCCGGGCACGTTATCGAAGTGGTTTGGGCTACAGTATAAAGGGGAGGAGTTACGCCTTCTACTTCATACGTGCCGGAATCTTTACAAAAATTTTCATCTACAACTGTAACAGAATAAATGCCTATATCGATAAATTCTAAATTCTGGCTTGTATCTCCTGTATTCCAATTGTAATAAAAAGGCGCTTTACCTCCTTCAACATCCAGGTAAATTGCTCCGTTCGATCCATTTACAACGGATACATTGATAATGGAGTCGTTAATTACAATAGGATCGGGTTGATTTAATGTGATGCTTTTTGTTTTGGCACATCCGATACTGTCTGTAACTGTTACATGGTAAGTGCCAGCTGAGAGACCGATTATGTTTTTGGTTGAGTCATTGGTGTTCCATAAATATTGATAGGGCCCGACACCACCAAATACTGCAAGATTGATCCTTCCATCCTCATCTCCATGACAATCAGGATTGATTTTTCCGGAATATACACGTATTTCTTCAGGTTCAGGAACGTTGATTATACTTAATCCTTTTTCACCGGTGTTATCCGTTACAGTTACACTATAATCTCCTGATGAAAGATTGTTGATGGTTTGTGTCGTGTCGCCGTTGCTCCAATTGAATGAATATGGGGCAGTACCATCACTTAAGGAAAGTGAAATTTCCCCGTCACTGCCACCATAACAATTGACAGATGTAACGGTATGGTTAATAGTAATAGTAGAAGGAAAATTAACGATGAAATTGGTATCATTCGGACATTTATTTATATCCTTGACCGTGACATAGTATTTACCGGGTGACAGATTGGATAAATCTTCTGTTGTCTGTCCGTTATTCCAGGAATACGTGTAACCAGGACTTCCGCCTGTAACTGTTAAATTAATACTACCATCCCCTGCATTTATTCCGGTTGCATCTGTAACGTTACCTGATAAAGACAGGGCAGGAGGATCAGTAAGTTCATAAAATTCTGCCTGGGTACATTTTTTGGCATCTGTCACTGTAATCCTGTAAGTCCCGTCATCCAGTCCCAAAATTTCCTGATCTGTTTTTCCATTTGACCATGAATATGAATATGGTGCAACACCCCCGTCAATGGATGTAATATGAATTGACCCATTCTTGTCACCATGGCATTGTATTTCCTGGATGTTTTCATTGATGGTTATTTCGGCGGGGTGGGGGACTACGAAATTTTTGATTTTTTCACAATTGTTATCATCTGTTACGGTAACTTCATAACTTCCTTTTGAAATACCACTCAAATCTTGCGTAGAAGCACCATTGCTCCATAAATATGTATACCCCGTGCCACCTCCGCTGACTGACAAGTCAATAGCTCCGTCGTTGCTATTAAAACATGTTGTGCTGTCTATGGAAGAAGTGATGGAGATAGCAGTACTTGGCTGATTGATCCCGTATCCGGTTGTTTTGGTACAACCATTGCTGTCGGTTACTGTTATATAATATGATCCGGCGATAAGATTATTTATGTCTTTTGTCGTATCACCATTGTCCCATAAATATTCCAAAGGAGGGGTTCCCCCAGTTATTGTTAAACTTATTGAACCAGCAGAATCACCATGGCAGTTATTATGGACAACGTTTTCACTGATGTTGATTTCTGTAGGTTCTGTGACTTCTAACGTATCTGTATACGTGTTGTCAATATTATCTGTAACGGTATATGAATATTCACCTGCACTCAGTTCATGAATGCTTTCAGTTGTGTCTCCACTGCTCCATAAATATTCATAAGGTGCCTCGCCACCGTTAACACTTAAACTTATTGCCCCGGTACTTCCATTGTGGCATTTGACATGAGTTATCGTATCATTTACTTGTAGAGGTGCTGTATATGAATAAAATAGGTTAACAGCAAACAAAATAACGCATGAAATTATGTTGTGTAAAAGCTTCATTTGTTTATATTTTAATTTTTAATATATTATTTTTAACCTGTGATCCCGAGAAGTTAATCTTATTACAGACTACATATTAACAAATATAGTAAAAAATAGCCAAAAAAAGAAATTTAATTACATATGGGCATCTCTAAAAACCTGTTTTGTAATAGAAAGAGGTTTTTAGAGGTGCCCATATATATTGAAGCACGTGAACTTGTTTTATTGTAAATGCAATGTTAGAATTTAAATGAAATTCCCATGCTAAAAGCACCATACAACCCGCGGCCTAATTCCAGGTAGGCGGAGAATTGTTCGGAGAAATAGTACCTGCAGCCTAATACCGGCCCAAATAAGGGCGTTGTGTAATCTTCTTCTTCAAAATATTCTTTTTGTTCTTTCAGGATATCTCCAAAATCAGGATTTTTGACAATATGATGTTCAGCCCCTAATAAAATTGATAAATAAAGGTCCCATTTTTCAGTGTTGATTTCAGTATCTAAATGATCATTTAATAAAGGGGCATAATGGAGGCTTCCTAATATTCCGAATGAAATAAAATGCCAGTTGTATGAAAAATAACCGTCAAAATCTTCATAAATCCAATTTGTATACCCTAAAAACACACCAATTCCCAAATACTTGCTTGCACCGTATTCAAAGCTTAGATTCAAGGGAATTGAATTTTCGACAACATTGTTAAATGCCCTCCCTTTGTTTGGTTGAAAATAAAGGAAATTTAATCCTGCACTTATGATTTTATTTCCTTTGTCATAAGTCAATTTTGAATCTGCCT
>CAYFQI010000046.1:0-14406 GCA_964345135.1 uncultured Bacteroidales bacterium | reverse complement strand
GGAAATGATTTGATCGATAGATTTATTCAAAATGAACCCGGGCGAATCCGGGCAGATGAAAACAATACCTTAAAAAATGAAGATTTATCAAAATCCGGTACCAAAGAAAATGATGAATTTTATACAGAGACATTAGGAAATATTTACATTCAACAAGGATATTATAAAAAAGCAATTCATGTTTTTCAAAAATTAAGTTTGAAATATCCCAAAAAAAATGATTACTTTGCAGCCAAAATAAAAGAATTAAACCAAATTATAAATAAATCTAAAAAAAAATAGAAAATGTATATATTATTTATCATTTTAGTTGTGATTGTCAGTGTTTTATTGATATTAATCGTGCTTGTTCAAAATTCGAAAGGCGGGGGATTGACAGCCAACCTTTCCTCTTCAAATCAGGTAATGGGAGCCAGGCGTACAGCGGATTTTCTTGAAAAGGCTACATGGACATTGGCAGGTGGACTGCTGGTATTAAGTTTACTTGCCAGCATGACAATTCCGAGGGGAGAAGAAGAACAAAAATCACGACTCGAGGAAAAAGCAAAAAAAGCGATGGGCCAACAAGAGCAAATCCCCACTTTCCCTAATGAAATGCCTGATGTAGAAGAAGTAGAGAGACAATTGGATACATCACAATAATTAAACTTAAATCATTTAACGTGAAAAATCCCTCTGATTGTAAATCTATTGAAGAAATACGGGAGCATATTGATCAAATAGATCATGAGATCATTGAACTGCTGGGTAAACGGTTTGGTTTTGTAAAAGAAGTTGTTAAATATAAAAAACCGGATAAAGATAGTATCATTGCTGAAAAAAGAAAAAATAAAGTATTACAGGAAAGAAGAAATCTGGCAATGAAAAATGGTTTAGACCCGGATATAATAGAAAATATTTACAGGGAATTAATTGAATATTTTATAAGTGAAGAATTAAAAATCATAAACCGAAAGTAAAACTCCCATGTACAGAAAAGAAATAAAGGTGTTGGACTGTACAGTTCGTGATGGTGGATTAATGAATAAATGGCAATTTGAAAATGGATTTGTGAAAGCTGTTTATAATGCTTGCCTTGAGTCAGGAATTGATTATATGGAAATCGGATATAAAAGCAGTGAATCGGCTTATAGCCGCAACGAAGTTGGTGCATGGCGGTTTTGTGATGATAAAGATATAATAAATGTTATTGGCGATAATAAAGGAACCGGTCTAAAACTATCTGCAATGGCAGATATTGGCAGGATTGAATATGAAGACATTCCCGAAAAAAAAGATAGCATATTGGACATGATTCGGGTAGCCTGTTATGTGCATCAGGTAGATAAAGCAATTGCTCTTGCAGAACACTGCATGGATAAAGGATATGAAGTTACAATAAACCTGATGGCTGTGTCAAAAGTCATTGACCGTGATTTAGACGAAGCACTGAATGATGTTGCCAGCTCAAAAGTTCCGGTTTTTTATCTTGTAGATAGTTATGGAAGTATGTATTGTGAACAGATTGAATACCTCATCAATAAATATCAAAAAGCACTTCCCGATAAAACCATTGGGATTCATGCGCATAATAATATGCAATTGGCCATGTCAAATACCATCACCGGCATTATTAAAAAATGCAATATGTTAGATGCCACTTTTTTAGGTATTGGAAGGGGGGCAGGGAATTGCCCGATGGAAGTACTCTTGTCTTTTCTGAAAAATCCGAAATTTGATTTAAGGCCGGTATATAAGCTTATCCGGGATCATATGCTACCTCTTCAGAACAAAATACAATGGGGTTATCATATTCCATATTTAATTACCGGAAGCCTGAATGAACATCCACGAAGTGCCATGAAATGGATGGATTCCGAAAATAGCGATGACCTGGTGACATTTTACAATAATATGCTGGACGGCATAGATATCTGAGTGAGTAAACCTGTTTATTTTGTTAGTTTTTTGTGAAAAATCTATTTAAATTTTCCTTTCGCATTGATACATAATAATTTCCCAGTTCCATAACAGAATCCTGAATGGGAATATAGTCGGTATGGTATTTTGGCATTCGTTTTTTGTAATTCCCATTGTTTTTGCTGTATAATATTTTTAAACTTTCATTGGATATTAGAGGATCTTTATGAATCAGGTATTGTTTTGCTTGCCCCAAATAGTTGATGAATTTTGCAATGTTATACCCCAACGGAATAAAAGGCTTTGGCTTATGAAGAGCTGTTGCTGCTAATTCCAGAATTTGTTTGTATGGGAAATATTCGGACGAAACCACAAAGCCTTTATTGTATAAATTGCTCATCGTTAAGTTGATTATAGCTTTTACTACGTCTCTTACGTCTACAAATTCTGCACCTCCTGATGTATAAAATAAGTTTCCCTGCCAAATGCTGTGGAGTATTTTTTCAAATCCACTTTCTCCATTTCCATAGCCAATGACCACAGAAGGATATATGATAAGGGTTTGTAAGCCGTATGTTGAACTTTTTCTGACAATATTATCTGCTGATGCTTTGCTTATGGCATAGGAATTTTCCAGTACTTTATTACTATTGTTCCGGTTGAATACAGATGTAGAACTAACATAACAGAATTTTTTAACCTGATTCCGGATGGAAGCCAACACAAGGTTTTGGGTTCCTTCTTTATTTATTTTAAACATTTTTTCACGATTACTTCCGGAAAACGAAACCATACCTGCTGTATGGAATACAAAATCAACGTTTTTTGTAGCTTTATATAAAGAAGGAGCATCGAACAGATCGCCATCAATCCATTCTACTTTATTCAATGAATTGGTGATATTTGTATCAGCAGAATAATACATAAACGTATGTATGAGCTTGTCTAATGAACTGCTTCTGCGTTTTAATGCTTTGATCTCAATATTATCATGAAGTAATAATTGATATAACAAATGCGATCCGATAAAACCGGTAGCACCTGTGATAAGTATTTTCATAGTTAATTGTTTTGTTTGCTTAAGATATATCAATTTTTGTTCCAAAAACAGATATGACAGCAGTTATGTTTGTAATATGCAAACTAATCACCACGTTATTTTTTATAAATTTTAAAAACTTAAATTTTAGCTGCATATTTCATTGAAATTTAAAATAAAAGTAGTACATTAGCCTAAACAGATTCCGTCTATAACGTCAAGTATTTGGAGCATAATATTCGCTAATAAGGTTCGCAAAAATGAAAGAATAGCAAGAATACTCACGTGAATGATTGTTTTTTCTTTTAGTGAAACGATGAAATCGGACTTTAAAGACAGGACACTAAATAATGAAGGTTAGATTATTTTTAAATACTCTTTAGAATACAGATGCAATTTATTAGATATTATATTTTTTTAGTATTAGCAATATATGCATATTATCATGTCAATGCTGCTGACAGGAATATTGATTATCAAAATATTATTTTTGAAAAAATTAAAAATAATGAAGAGGATGTTTCGCTGTCTGTTATTAACATTCTTCAGGATAAACAGGGATTTATGTGGTTTAGCAGTGCTGATGGACTTTATCGTTATAATGCCTATACATTTGATGTCTTTCAATATAACCCCGAAGACACCAATAGTATATCAAGTAATTATATAAAATGCTTTATGGAAGATGACGAAGGTAAGATTTGGGTTGGAACAAATTACGGGTTAAATATATTTGATAAGAATTCAGGAAATTTTAAACGTTATTTTTATGATTCTGCAAATCAGAATTCATTGTGGTATAATTCAATAAATGATGTGTTTCAGTGCAAAAACGGGAACATATGGATCGCTACAGTAAAGGGGCTTAATCGTTATGATATGAAGAAAAAATGGATGTCTAGGGTAAATATAGATCAGATTATGCAGAAAGATGAAGAAAATCACTGGTTAAAAGATGAAGTTATTGCATGGCAGTTTTTTCATGAAGATCAACAACATAATTTATGGATCAGCACCTGGAATCATGGCCTGATAAAGTTAAACTATGCCAAAAAAGAACTGAAACAATTTGATGTTCATCAAAATAAAAATTTAAACAGGGTTACAACAATCGTTGAAGATAACCATGGAATGTTACATTTAGGGACCTATGAAGGACACCATCTTTTATTTGACCCGGTTGCAGAAAAAATTGTTGATACAATTCATTCTGGTATGCAAATGCGCGCTTCAATGGTTGATAATGCAGGAAATATATGGACAAGTGGAATTGACGAACTAAGCATTTATTCCGGGAAAGATTATTCCCGCATAGCCCATTATACAGCCGGAAGCAATAAAGCCGATATGTTTAATAAGGGAAGTATGATAGATGACATATTGCAGGATAATATGGGAAATGTCTGGTTGTCAACAAGAAGAGAAATACTTGTCCATTTTCTTCATAAAAATAATTTTAATAAATATTACCATGAAATAGGAAATTCAAAATATAGGGATTATGGGAAAGTCTTTTTTATTGATAACCAACAAAATTTTTGGTATGGAACATACGGAGATGGGTTGCTGTTATTTGATAAAAATTTTCGTTTAATCAACCGGTTTAAGAATATTCCCGGTAAAACCTCTCTGCCCGCAAATTTTATTTGGACCATAACACAAGGCGAAAAAGATAATATTTGGGTTGGCACATCAGAAGGTATAGCGATATTTGATCCATATAAGAAAAAAATTATTAAAATACTTCAGAATACCAAAGAGAAGAAAAACATTTTGTCTCATAATGCTATTTATGAAATACTACATGACAGCAGAGGAAATGTTTGGATTGAAACAGAAAAGGGAATTGACATATTAAAACCTGATGGAAGCATCATAGATTTTACAGAACAGGAAAATGTGGTAAAATATCAGGTTAATACATTAGTTGAAGATGCAAAGGGAAACATATGGATTGGAACCAATTATGGACTAGTATGTTATAATCCCGAAAATAAATCACATAAAAGCTACGTGTATGATCCACAAACCAACAGTGGATTAAGCAATCAACATGTAAATGCACTTTTTTTTGACAGTGCGGGAGATGTATGGATTGGAACAGATTATGGATTAGACAGGCTTCACCCTGAAGAAAATACAACAGAATACTTTTTTAAAGAAGATGGATTGACAGACAATAGAATAAACCAGATAAAGCCTGATATAAAAGGTAATTTATGGATGTTGTCGCCTGGTGGTTTATCAAAAATGAATTTAAAAACAAAAAAAATAACCACCTTTGATAAGAATGATGGCTTATTAATAAATTATTCAGGTTTATATGTGAATGACTCCATTCTCTATTTGGGAGGAAAAAATACAGGGTTTTATTCTTTCAGTATACATGATTTAAAATTTAACCCAATCCCACCTCCTGTTTATATTACCCAAATCAAAGTAAATAATGAAATATTAAACGATAGGTATATAGAGCGTTCAAAAGAAAAAATTAATTTTAAATATCATCAATCATCCATTGAATTTACTTTTACAGCCCTCAATTACCTTTCACCAGGTAAAAACCAATTTAAATTTATGTTAGAGGGATTCGGGGAACAATGGAATTTAACCACGGGCAACAGGCGCATGGCAGTTTATAATAATTTACCCCCTGGAAATTATACATTCAAAGTAAAAGCTTCAAATAATAATGGGATATGGAATCCAACACCGGTCATTGTTTCATTCAAAATTTCACATCCATGGTGGGGAAGCTGGTGGGCTTTTATATTATATTTAATGATATTCACCGGGTTAATCATTTTATTAATCAGAATCAGGAATGTTCAAAAAGACCAGGAAAAAGCTAAATTTCAGCATGAACAAGATGAAATGAAATTAAACTTCTTTACGAACATATCACATGAATACAAGTCACCACTTACGTTGATCATTGATCCGTTAGAACAGATGATGTCCTCCTCAAATATTCCGGAATCCATGAGTAAGCAATTGGAAATTGCTTATGGGAATGCGAAAAGAATGAAGCATCTTACCGAACAAATCCTTGACTTGAGAAAAATCGAAGCAGGAAAGGTGAAATCATGTTATCAATATGATGATATCATCCCATTTATTAAAAATATATATCATTCATTTTATTTCGTGTCTCATTCTAAAGCGATCCAATACACGTTTAACAGTCCGTATGAAACTTTTTCTTGTTATTTTGATGCCTACAAGCTGGAAACAATACTTTTCAACCTTTTATCGAATGCATTTAAATATACTGAAAAATCCGGAAAAATTAATATTGAGTTTGATTCAATAAAACAGGAAAAATCCTCTCAACATATCAATGATAAGGAACAATCCAAATCATTTAATTATTTTAAAGTATCTAACACTGGGGAAAAAATATCAAAAAATGAAATAGAAAAAATCTTTGACAGGTATTACCAGACAGAACAATTTACAGAAAAAGACTATAAAGGAACGGGGATTGGACTGGCTTTAACGAAAGAACTGGTGACAGTGTTGAATGGAACCATCCGGGTTGAAGATGATACGGAATATACCAACTTTATTGTTTCCATCCCGATACCGGAAAATGTAGAACTTAATCCTGATCATTATGTTGAAAAGGAAACAAGACAAAATGAATATGTTCCTATTGAGCAGGAAAATAACATTATTGAACATGATGATGAGTTCAATATTAAGCATGTAACAGATAAAATGATCATGTTGATTGCAGAAGATGATGATGAAATGAGATCATTCATTGCCACCATTTTTAAGAATGATTTTGAGGTTATTCAAGCAAAAAATGGACGTGAAGGCGCACAAAAAGCTTATGAATATTTACCAGATGTCATCATCTCAGACATTATGATGAAAGGGGGGGATGGCTTGTCTTTTTGCAATACCATAAAAAATGATGAGAAAACAAATCATATCCCCTTTATATTATTAACGGCTAAAACAGCAGATCATAGCAAGCTGGAAGGGTATACATCCGGGGCAGATGATTATGTTATGAAACCATTTAATAGCGCTCTACTTAAAGCAAGGATCAGCACCTTGTTAAAAAATCGGGCCACGTTACAGGAATACTTGAAAAAACGATATGTTTTTGATGAAGGATTGAAAGATGGTGATCAAATAGAAGGGCAAAGTGAATCATATAATGAGAATTTTATCAAAAAAGTAAAAGACGATATTTATGTTAATATGCATCAGGAAGAATATTCTGTTACAGAATTATCGAAAAATATCCAGATGAGCCGTACGCACCTTACCAGGAAGTTAAAAGCAATACTTGGCATCTCTGCCAGTGAATTCATTAAATTATGCAGGCTGAAAAAAGCAATGCAATTATTGAAAAATTCTCCCGATAAAACTATCTCGGAAGTGGCTTATGTTGTTGGTTTTAAAGAAGTGACAAGTTTCTCAAGAGCATTTAAAAATCACTATGGTTTTCCACCTTCTAACTTAAAAAAGATGTAAATGCCATAGGTACACCCGATAATAAAATACTATTGGAATAAACCTCATTCAGGTTGATCGGAGATGAAATCTATTGAATAGCTCGATTCAATAGATTGGTAAGTTGACTTGTTTTTAAAATGCCATTGCTCCTGAAATGCCCTGTTTTTGATGGAGTTTTCGGTTATTCTCTATGAAATCAGTCTGATTATATCTTTATAAAGAATCATTTAATCTTGTACATAAGAATTTTTGAACTGCGTGGTTGCAAGGTAAAGTCATCATTGACTATGATGTGTCCATTCATGTCAAGATATTCAAATCCAGGGTTTAGTTTAACCTTTTTGGGTTTGTTCGATTCATTAATGAAAATTTGACTTTTAGGGTATTCGTTCCCTTCGTTTATTTTTGACCAATACATTGAATTTTTATCCAGGTCAAATTCTGTCTTCCAACCATCAAGAGTATACTCTCTTGTATTTTTCCATTTTTTATTGTTTACTATAATTCGTTTTATATGAAACATCTCATTTGGACTGGCATAAATATTGCTGTCAATATAGCCTGGCCTGATATAAGTCCCCCGGTTATTCGTTAGTGATAATGACGATTTTCTGTTTGTCGTGTTGAATAAAATGTTGTTAGTGACCCAATGATTCAGGCTATCAAATTTATCCGATTGAATGATATTTAATGCTGTTTGACCATTTGCATATAATGTGTTGTTTCGTACCTTACAATCTCTGGTCTTGTCGTTGAGAAGGATACCACCTCCACAATTTATCACAACATTGTTTTCTATTATGAAATTGTTGCTCCTGGCATCCAGATAAATTCCATTTATTATTTTATGGTCATTACTTGAACTTTCAGTATTCCCATAACAATTTATAAAAAAGTTATCTTTTATTATGCTGCTGTGCGTATAAGATAAATTTATACCAGTAGTGGAATCTGCCCCGTAGGTATGGATGAGGCCCCCGTCATTCATTGTTAACAACCCGTTTTTTACAATGTTTTTTTCAAAAATATTGTTATATCCATCCATCCGTACCGACATGTAACCAGTACTATCAACCAGGTTGTTTCTTATTAGGTTGTTATTTGATACATCCTCAGGAGGAAGTCCCAAATTTTCAAGATTTTCCACGGATATGCCAATGGCACCATTGTTCCCATCAACGCCATACCCGGCAATAAGTCCAATCCGCTTCATCTTATTGTTTTCAATGATACTGTGCCCGGGCGCTTTTAACCGGATAGCCGTGCCGGTTATGTCCGAGATACGGTTGTTCGTGATGATGATACTGTCGCACCCCTTCTCAGCAGAAAATCCTGTTTTGATAATATTGAATATATCGCAATTATTAACTTTAATGTTTTTATTATTTCCTTTGGCATGAATGCCAAACTCAATGAATCCGTCTAATGCAATTCCTTCTATATGTATGTTAGCGGTTCCGTTTTCAATGACGATTCCGTTTTCTATTACACTCCCCTGTAAGTGCGAATTATTTTTATATCGAGAAGAGATAAAGTATACTTTTTTTTCGTTATCAGACCAGTAGCTTTCATGGTCAGCATCAAGAAATGCTTTTTGGTTATCAAGGTAATATCCAAATCCTTTTTTGCATGTATAATAATTAAAAGATGTGTTGTAAAGAATGGAGTCGAAAAAAATTCTTGACTTTTTGAAGTCAACGGCTTTTCGGTATTCGTAACTCCAGTTTGTAGTACGGATTCTAATATTAGATCCAATGACCTCATCCTTACTTAATTTCAGGTCTGCATCAATCAAATGATCTTTCCCGCCGCCATCCATGGTGAAAAATCCTTTATTGGGTTCTCGGGCGATAATCAATAAATCCCCGTCAAGAAAAAAATATTCTGTTTCATATTTGCACGGAGCTACATAGAGATTATTGCCCAGACTTTTGATTCCGGTAATGTGTTTTGAACCCGAGAGAATAGCCTTATCATCTCCTCCATAAGTGGTAAAGATAATTGGTTTAGTGGGTTCTCCGGAATATTTTAAACGAACAGTCCCGGTAAACCTGTCCCCTGATCTAAAGAACACCCTGTCACCAGGGTTCAACTTTAAATCATTTAGTTTGTTGATGGTTTGAAAACTGGTATTTGGCGTCAACCCATCGGCATTATCATTTCCGTTGTTTGAAAAATAATAATCTTTTGAAAACAAGTTATTAGAAATTATTATACTTAATAAAACAGTAAGGAGTAAAAATAGCTTTTTGTTTTTATTCATTATATTATTGTTTTAATAAAAAAATCTAAAAATAAGAATATTCTTATATTAACCAATAAGATAGTAGAAAAAATATTATTTGTTTGTGTTTAAATGGAAGTTATATCTTTGAATAAAATTGCTGTAACACAAAAAAGGCTTTTTTCTTATGACCGTTCTCTGCAACTACACCTTTCCTGTTCCAGCCATCCTGCACATTGGTTAAATTTCTCTTTGGCGAACGGAAATCGGCCAGTATCCATGGAGACATTCCCCTGAATTGAGGTATTTTTTTAAGCATTTTAACCGTTTCTTCATATAATTTTTCCTGGTATTCTTCAGACCATCTGGTATTGCTGTCAGCATAAAAACCTCCCAAAGCACCTCCTCCACATTCAGATATAAATACAGGCTTTTCCTGTTTTATATCCCATGTTAGTTCAGCACACTTGTCATGGGTGCCATCATACCATCCAATGTATTGGTTGAAACTGACAATGTCCATAACCTCAGCCATTGGATCATCAATCGTGTAATGGTTGGGTTTCCCTTCTATTAAAGACACCTCCAGTGCAGAGCTGACCAATCTGGTATCGTCAATTGATTTGGCTACATTTACCAGGTTTGTCAAAAATTTATTCCTTTCTTCGCCTACCGGGGTTTCGTTTGCCATTGACCATATAATAACCCCTGCCCTGTTTTTATCCCTGTGAATTAATTCTTTCATCATTTCTACGGCTCTGTCATAGGTTGGTTTATGATTAAACAAGACGTTCCAGTAAACCGGGTCTTCATCCCAAATCATAAAACCCATTTCTTCGGCCAACCTGACCATGTATTCATTATGTGGATAATGAGCCAGACGAACAAAATTACATCCCAGTTCTTTTGCCCAATTGAGCATCATTTGAGCATCTTCTTTACAATAATTGCGGTTAGCCCTCATGGGATTTTCTTCATGAATGCTGATCCCTCTTAAAAATTGAGGTTTCCCGTTCAACAGAATCTCTGTACCTTTTACTTCTATAGTCCGAAAACCGATTTTGTCATGAATTATTTCATCTCCGTTGATCAGTTCAACATCATATAATTTAGGGTCCTCAGGACACCAGTATACGATATTGTCATTCTCTATTTCAAAGTCAACCATCTCATTGGATGAGATGGTATATTTTTCATTGATGTTAAGTTCCGAGATGGATAAAGTTATTTCTTTATTTTCCGTTGCATTTCCATTTAATTTAATATATCCGGAAATTACTTTATTATCACTCTTTTTCAATTGAATCTTATAATCTTCAATGTAATTAGCCGGTGTTTCAATAATGTCTACATCCCGGGTTATCCCTCCATAATTCCACCAGTCAGCATTTAAAGCCGGGACATTGGTTTTTTTACGCCTGGCATCAACCCTTACAATGATAAAATTATCTTTCTCTTTTACATGTTCGGTAATTTCAAAATAAAAAGGAGTGAATCCACCTTCATGAAATCCAACTTTTTTGGAATTAACATATACATCTGTCCTGTAATTGGCGGCTCCAAAGTGGACAAATATCCGGTTGTTTGTTGCGGATTTTTTGTAATCAAACGATTTTTTAAACCATATAGACCCTTCATAATAATATAGTTTTTCTGCTTGCGAATTCCAATCTCCGGGGATGTTCATGGTGGGGGATATGTCAAAATCAAATTCAATGCGCTCGGTATTGTCTTTGGGTTTGGCATTTAAGAAATAGGCATCCGATAGGGGAGGATTATCCATTTCTTCTTTTGGAATTCCTCTGTAATTCCAATACCCGGATTCATATAAGTCAATGATATAATTCCATTTCCCGTTTAAGGTTGTTTTTTTTCTCCCTAATGGGTTTTGAAGGATGGCAGGAGAAACCAATTCATTATTTGTTTTTTCTTTATTCATTTTTGCAATGTTTTTTATTCTTTCACAATAATTCCTTTGTATGATTCATTCGCTGATTCAACAGAAATAATATACATCCCTTTTGCCAAATCAGAAACATCAACAGATTCGATACCTGCAGATTGCAAAATCTTCATTGCCTTTCCTGACAGGTCTGTGATGATCAGTTTCTCAATATTCTTGTCACCAGAAACAAAGAGTACATCTTCAACCGGGTTTGGATAATAAGTGATGCCCTGGCCTCCACTTACTTCATCAATTCCTTGAATGACATAAGTAAATGATCTTGTTTCACTCCAGGGGCCGGCATTACCAAAAAGGTCAATAGCCCTTACTTTCCATGAATATTCTCCTTCCTGGCTTACAATAACAGTTGCCCCCAATTCATTACCTGCATCATAAATGCTGTCGCCAACCATTATTTCATATTTTGAAATACCATAAAAATCGGATGCTACATACCATTTAAATAAAACGATTGAATCAGATGTACTGTAATTATTCAATGGCCTGTAGAGAGACGGCGCAGTTGGTGGCACCGTATCGTTAATATCAATGGTAAATGTAACAAGATCACTCCAGTTACTTACATTATCAGAGCCATCAACAGCCCTTATCTTCCAGGTGTGTTCGCCTTCTGGTAATATTACAGGGGGATTGAAAAACCTGCCCGTTCCTGCATCATGAACACTGTCATCAATGCTGATCTCGTAGCGTTGGATGCCACTATGCACATCCACAACTTCTTCCCATTTAAATAATGGGGTAATATCTGCAATGGTATCACCTTCAGCCGGTGTTATGGTGACAGGGGCCGCGGGGGCTATAGTGTCTGCTTTAGGAATCCCGCTATATACTTCAAACTCCCAGAATGATATACCATAAATAAAATCTCTCTCAATGGCATACATCATTACGTAGCGGCCTGAATCAGCAAGTCCGGTGATTTCGTCTGTGAATGCGATATGTTCCGGTTCGCCATCGGTCTCAGAATATATTGTCGTCCAATCCGTTGCATCATGGCTTACTCGTAAATCATAGACAGTGGCATGCGATGTCTGCCAATAAATGACTACTTTGTTTATCTCATATACCGCCCCTAAATCGACATACCACCATGTAGGTACATGGAATTCACTTCCCCAGCGTGTTTCATAATCGCCATCATTCCCACCGGCCAAGGTTGTAAAGCCGGCTTGTACAGACTCCGCTGCGGCATCCTTATTAAGGGCAAGATTGGTAATACCTGTCAGGAAGAATGACCTGGTCTCACTCCATGCCCCGGCATTGCCATTTATATCTATGGCCCTTACTCTCCATGTTGTATCTGTTTCAGAGAGTCCCGGAGCCTGATAGCTTGTATTGTTTCCAGCGCTATATGTAGTTCCGGCAATTTCAACTTCATATTCGCTGATGCCATCTGCATCATAAACAGATTTCCAGGTTAACAATGGATTTGTGCTATCCAGGTTCACCCCATCATAAGGTGTTAATAATTCAGGAGCCGAAGGTCCTTCGGTATCATTGTAAGCATCATCTACCTCAAGCGTGTATTCAGCAGTCCATGGCCCTGTATTACTATCTTTATCCATAGCACGCAATTTCCATGTATAGGTTCCGTTCGCTAAAGCAGAACCAGGCGTATACTCTGTTTTATCAGCTGATAACGTATCAGTTGTCCCATTAATATCTAAATGATATCCCAGGATTCCACTTGGATCAGATACAGCTTCCCAATTAAATTCAGGCATCTGGTTCGTGGTAGTATCTCCATCTGCAGGCCCAATTACAACAGGTGCTGCCGGCCCGGTAGTATCGGTAATCATATCTTTCAGTATGCCAATACCGAATACATTGGTAGATTGATTAGCAACATCAGATGAAGTCTCCCACCATGATAATTTGCCATCTCTTTGTGCATTTTCATCTTTATCAATGATCTTGACTTCCAATCCGATTTTATCACCTGAACAAGGATCGTGACTCAATGTTTTCCATGGAATAAATGCTTCAATTACATATCCTGAATTATTTGTATTGACTACGAAATCTACATTTGCTACTGCATTGTTTGCCATTTCAGCCATTAATCCATTAGCAGAAAGCGCATAATGAAAATCATTATCCTGATAAAAATCAGTCTTTCCATTGTTCATATCCAGGAATAATTCAACACCATCATTATGTAATATTTTATTCACATCATTTGGTGTTGATATTATGTCATCCGTTACATCTACTATAAAGTAGATTCCATCGGCTGAATATTGAACTTTGTATTCACCGGAAAGGTCATTCGCACTGCTTATAGTACCTGTAGAGCTATTTGCTATAGCATGAGTGCTGTCATCATTCCATGCACTTTCCATAACACCATCCACCAGAATGTTGTCATGCGTTTGATTAATTTTAACAACATTATAGTCTTCTGCAAATACCCTGATGAAATCAGAATGGCTATTCCCTGTTGGGTCAAAGGCTTTTGCCTTAATTAGATAAGTACCTGCTGTAAAGGTGTTTTTGTATTCAAAAGGTGCGGCTGTATCTGTAAGCACCTTAGTACTATTGTTTGTAAAAACTACACTGTCAATTCCATCCGCGTCATATGCTTCTGCCAGTATAGTATATTCCAAACCTGTTTCAAGATAAGCGCTGTCAAATGGTTGGATGATACTGACTTCAGGGGAAACATCCGCACCACTGGCATCATAGTGGAATAGCCTGACATCAGGGATCGGTTGTTTTGGAACATTTGGCCCCGAGTATTTTACGCTCAGCATGGCGTTGTCTTCATCCTGCACGCTTTCATTTCTAATGAAGTCGCATTCAAAG
>CAYFQI010000045.1:0-14479 GCA_964345135.1 uncultured Bacteroidales bacterium | reverse complement strand
TGTGTGTGCAAAAAATGATTATTTTTTACATGCTCGGTTCATCTGTTTATATTTTTGTTTTTAATCGTTCAGATGGAGCTCGCCATGAATTTATGTTTTTGACATTCACATTGCTATGAGGTTATTAATAATCATCCCCGTGTGTGTCAAAGAATGTGTCATGGCTCGGTTCATATGCTTGATTTTAAATGTTAATACTCGTCTAAACTTTTGATAGTTAAATCATCAATATTAATTTGAGTAAATGCATTAATAAACGCCCTTGCTAACCTGGCGTTTGTAATCAACGGAATATTATAATCCACAGCTGTTCTCCTGATCCTGTAATCATTATCCAATTCGTTTTTAGACAGGTTTTTAGGTATATTAATGACCAGGTCTATTTTTTTGCTTTTGATATAATCCAACGTATTCGGACTACTTTTTTCATCCGGCCAATATAATAATGTAGACTCTACATCATTGAACATTAAGAAATCATGTGTTCCCCTGGTTGCATACAGGTGATAACCATTTTCAACCAAAAGTTTGCAACTTTCCAATAAATCGGCTTTCGAGCGGGTAGGGCCGGTAGACAACAGGATGTTTTTCTGTGGCAATTTGTATCCTACAGAAAGCATAGATTTTAATATGGCATCATAATAATTTTCACCCAGGCAGCCTACTTCTCCGGTTGATGACATGTCTACACCCAGGACCGGGTCTGCCTTTTGCAAGCGAAAAAATGAAAACTGCGGCGCTTTAATGCCCAGGTAATCCAGGTCAAAAATTGATTTATTGGGTTTTTCCACATCTATCCCCAACATGACCTTAGTTGCAATTTCAATAAGGTTGGATTTGAGTATTTTCGATACGAAAGGGAAACTCCTTGAAGCCCGTAAATTGCACTCAATCACCTTAATATGATTGTCTTTTGCAAGAAATTGCATATTGAACGGGCCCGTAATTTTTAAGGCACTAGCTGTTTGTTTAGCAATTTTTTTAATTCTCCTGATTGTTTCAAAATATAATTTTTGAGGAGGAAATACCATTGTGGCATCCCCGGAATGTACCCCGGCAAATTCAACATGTTCGGAAATGGCATAAGCGACCATTTCGCCTTCTTTGGCCACAGCATCTATTTCAATTTCTTTTGCTTCTTCAATGAATTCGGACACAACCACCGGATATTGCTTGGAAACTTTCACGGCTAATTTCAGAAAGCGCTCCAATTCTTCTTTATTGGAAACCACGTTCATGGCGGCGCCTGACAATACATATGAAGGCCTTACCAATACAGGAAAACCTACGGTTTCCACAAAATCATATATGTCTTGTATCTCTGTCAGCTCTTTCCATTTTGGTTGGTCAATGCCAAGTTTGTCAAGCATGGTTGAAAACTTGTGCCTGTTTTCTGCATTGTCTATGGATATAGGTGATGTCCCCAACACATGTACATTTTGTTTATGTAATCTCATGGCCAGGTTATTAGGTATTTGCCCCCCGGTAGAAATAATAACTCCTTTAGGTATTTCCAGGTCAACAATATCCATGACCCGTTCAAACGAGAGCTCATCAAAATAAAGCCGGTCACATACATCATAATCCGTACTCACTGTTTCAGGATTATAATTAATCATGATCGAACGGTAATTTTGCTTTTTAATGGTATTAACCGCACTTACACTACACCAGTCAAATTCTACACTACTACCGATCCGATAAGCTCCTGATCCGAGGACGATCACAGATTGGTCATCATGAATAAATTCAATGTCATGTTCACTCCCGTGATATGTTAAGTATAAATAATTGGTTTGAGCCGGGTATTCGGCAGCAAGGGTATCAATTTGCTTAACATAAGGAATGATATTCCTTTTTTTACGTTCTTCTCTTACTTTAATAAGTTCCTCTCCCATTTCCTCATCATTGGGGTTGATGACAAGTCTGGCGATTTGAAAATCTGAAAAACCTCCTTTTTTAGCAAGACGAAGCAATTCATCGGGGACTTTTCCCAATGAATCATATTTTCCCATTTCAATTTTAAGATCAATGATGTTCTTCAATTTTAACAGGAACCACTTATCAATTTTTGTAAGATCGTATATTTGATCTACACTATATCCTTTTTCAAATGCCTGGGCAATGAAGAATATCCTTACATCGGTTGGCTGCGTGAGTTCCTGTTCTATATTATCACTTTCAATTTCTTTATTTCCTATGAATCCATGCATCCCAAGCCCAATCATCCGGAGGCCTTTTTGTATTGCTTCTTCGAAAGAACGGCCAATAGACATGATTTCACCTACACTTTTCATACTACTACCGAGATTTTTTGATACTCCCGTGAATTTATCCAAATCCCAGCGAGGTATTTTGCAAACAATATAGTCAAGTGCCGGTTCAAAAAAGGCAGGGGTGGTTTTGGTGATGGAATTCCTTAATTCATAAAGTCCATATCCCAGGGCGAGCTTTGCTGCAACAAAAGCCAACGGATATCCGGTTGCTTTTGAAGCCAAAGCACTTGAGCGAGATAACCGGGCATTGACTTCTATAACCCTGTAATCTTCTGAAAAAGGGTCCAACGCAAATTGGATATTACATTCTCCTATGATACCCAAATGTTTGATAATGTTAATGGATAACATCCTTAATTTATGATATTCACTGTTGGAAAGAGTTTGTGAAGGCGCTACAACAATGCTTTCTCCAGTATGAATGCCCAGGGGATCGAAATTTTCCATGTTACATACCGTAATGCAATTATCATATTGATCCCTGACCACTTCATATTCTACTTCTTTCCATCCTTTTAAAGACTCTTCAATGAGTATTTGATTGGTATATGATAACCCGGAGGATGCAAGTTCTACCAATTCCTCTGTATTAGAACAGAATCCACTGCCTTGCCCGCCAAGCGTAAAAGCAGCTCTTATAATAATAGGATACCCTAATTTGTCAGCTGCTTTTATAGCATCTTCAACAGATGTTGCTGCAATACTTTTGGGGGTTTTAACATTAATTTCATTAAGCCGGTTTACAAACAGGTCCCTGTCTTCAGTATCCATTATAGACTTTACAGGGGTTCCCAGCACTTTTACATCATATTTCTTTAATATGCCTGTCCGTTCCAGTTCAGTACCACAATTTAAAGCTGTTTGCCCACCGAATGACAGCAGTATCCCGTCAGGATTTTCCTTTTGAATTACTTTTTCAACAAAATAAGGGGTTACCGGCAGAAAATAGATTTTATCAGCTATCCCCTCAGATGTTTGCACTGTCGCTATATTCGGATTAATCAATATGGAAGTAATACCCTCTTCACGGAGAGCTTTTAATGCCTGGGAACCTGAATAATCAAATTCTCCGGCCTCCCCAATTTTCAATGCCCCTGACCCCAATAAAATTACTTTCTTGACAGAATGCTCCTTGCTCATTGTTATTCTTTATTTTTTTGTCAAACACTTGAAATTTATAGAATGATTTTAAATAACACAGTAAAATCACACACTTTATAATGTGTTAGATTATTGCATGTTAATCCGTTAAACCAGCGTTCAAAGATAATAATAAATAATCAATTTCAGTCAAAGATTTTCAACAATCAAATTTAGTTTATTATCAAATCTTTAAAGTAAATCAATGGTGCGAATAGGATATTATTCTATTTGTATTAATTCTATTCGCACTTAAAAAATCTAAATAATTCATTTTTTACTTATTTTGGAGGTAAAATTAATCAATACATTACATGAAAATCCTTGATTTTTTAAACGATTTTTTCCATCTCTTTTTTCCATCTATATGTTTAACATGTGGAAACCGACTGGTAAAAAATGAACACTGTATATGCATTCCATGTTTGTATGACATCCCGCGTGTAAAATTTAAAAATTATTCTGATAACCAAGTTACTAAGATGTTTTGGGGCCGCTCGACTATACAAAATGCAATGGCCTATTATTACTTTTCACGAGGAAGCAAATACCGGAATTTAATCCATCAACTAAAATATAATCGCCGAAAAGAGATCGGTACATTATTAGGAAAACAATTAGGAAATGAATTATATCATTCCCCTATGCGGGATATAGATATTATCATTCCTGTTCCTTTACATACAAAAAAACGTATGCAAAGAGGATATAATCAAAGTGAAATCATTGCATCCGGGATTGGGAAGATTTTAAACAAACCTGTCATCACAAATATTTTATACAGAACAGTATATACCAAAACCCAAACAAAAAAAACCAGGTATGAACGTTGGGAAAATATCAAAGATGTTTTTCAATTGCAGAATGAATCATTATTAAAAGGGAAGCATGTGTTATTAGTAGATGATGTTATTACAACAGGAGCCACGCTGGAATCATGTGCATTAACAATAACTAAACAGGTAGATGCAACCGTAAGCATTGCTGTAGTAGCTATGGCTTAGTAAAATTTTTACTTTTTTTATCATTTCAAATCTTTAATTGATAAAAAATATTGTTTAATTTTAAAGAAATTTCTGAACCTGTAAATTTCATTATTAAAACCAATTCACTTTTATCATATCTCTTTTCGTCCGTAAAAAATATATAACCGAATGATCTCAAAAAAAGACTTAAATATTAAACATAATAAATTTTTAAAATCATTACCTCAGCCCTATTTTTCCGAACAAATCATAAGTCATGAAGAAAGTGCGGTTTTAACAGGTGCAATTATGGAAACCAATGATAAATTTGAAGAATTATGCGGTAAAACATATGAAGAAATAAAATATACCTCATTAGGAGATCTTTTTATAGAACTGAAAAACCTGGAAAATAAATGGATTGAATCATACATAAATTCAACTGAAAAGCCTGTCACCTTCCATCATCACTACCAATTCCTTAAAAATGCACAAAGTTATTATGATATCATAGTGGTCATTGATGAAGAAGGTGTTATTTCAGCCATTTTTAATAAAAGCAATTATACTGGTGAACTTAAATTTATTCAAAATTATTATAAACGTCTGTTTGAATGCACAAATGAAGCAGCTATAATATTTAACTCATCCGGTAAAATACTTAATGTCAATGATAAAACCTGCGACTTAACGCAATATAATAAAATAGACCTTTTGGGTGAAAGCATCTACAAATTATATTTTGAAGAAGACTCGCCTAAATTCAATTCTTTTTTAAAAGAGCTGTTTGAACAGGAACAGGCCGTTGTTGAACTTGTTTTAAAGAAAAAGAACGGGAATACAGTTGACGTGGAATACAGCGCTAACTTGCTGGATAAGGAACAAAAAATCATTCAGGCAATTGTGCGTGATATATCTGAAAATCAGGCTACAAAGCATAAGTTAAAAAAAAGTGAGGAACAGTTTCGTTTAATAGCAAATAATATTAGTGATGTTATCTGGACAATGGACCTTAATCTAAATACCACGTTCATCAGTCCTTCGATAATCAAATTAACCGGCCATACACCGAACGAACATGTTTCACAATCTATATTCGACCGCTTTACTCCTGAATCGGCAGAATTTGCACGCCAGCAATTTGATAAAGACCTACACAGGGTGATCCAGGGAGAATTACCTCCAGATTATACTTTTGTAGGTGAAATGGAATACAAACATAAAAACGGGGGCACCGTTTGGGCAGAGATTAAAGTGTCGAGCCTGAGAGATGATGAAGGAAACTTTATAGGCATACAAGGAGTATCCAGGGACATTTCGGCGCGAAAAAAAGCAGAAAAAGAACTGGAAGAATATAAAAATCACCTGGAAGAACTTGTTGTTAAACGAACCGATGAGCTAAAAGAATCTGAAAACAGGTTCCGGTCAATTGTTCAACATTTATCAGATATTATTTGCATTATTGATCAAAATGCAATCATTAACTATGAATCCCCGTCCACTCGAAAAATATTGGGATATAAACAAGACTATTTGATCGGGAAAAAAACGTTTGACCTGGTTCATCCGGATGACCATGAATTTGCTAATAATTTATTCAATGAAGTGTTAGCAAAAGAAAATACAATAAAAGAATTCAGTATTAGAGTAAAACATGCAGATGGTAGGTGGATATTACTTGAAACAATAGCTTATAATCTTTTACACCATACAGGAATTAATGGAATTATTCTTACAGCACGTGATATAACCGAACGTATTGAAGCAGAAAAAGCCCTCCGTTTAAGTGAAGAAAAGTTCAGAAATATTTTCAATTCCAGTAACGACGGGATTACAATCATAGATTTAAAAGGAAATATTCTGGAAGCAAATAAAGTTAGCCGTGAATGGAGCAAAATATCAAAAAATAAAGTCTTAAAATCACATGTTAGCCTTTTCAATAATAATCTTACAGAAGATCAAAAAAAAGAATATTGGAAAAAACTAAGAAAAAACGGGGAAATTGTATTTGAAAGCGAACTTGAATATAAAAACGAACAAAGGGTTGAACTCGAGGTGAGCAGTAAATTAATTTCTTATAATGGGCAGGAAGCTATATTAAGTACTGCAAGAGATATCTCTGAACGGAAAAACCTGGAGAAAAAAATTGTAAAAGCCATATTTGAAACAGAAGAAAAAGCACGTGATCAATTCGCTAAAGACCTCCATGATACCTTAGGAGCTATGCTGTCCAGCCTCAAAATGTACTTGAATTTATTAAAAAAAGATCATTTTGAAAGTAAAGAGAAAAAAATGGAGTTTTGGAACAAAACAATGGCCCTTCTTAGTGATTCTGTTTCAGAAACCAGAAAAATTGCTTACAAAATGCGCCCGGAAGAAATCGATAATTTCGGGCTTGTATCTGCCTTAGATTCATTTTTTGAACGGATTATGGAAGCCTCGGAAATTAAAGTGCATTTTAATAAAGAAAACTTCAACACCGGCCTGGATGGCGAGAAAGAACTCATCCTTTTTAGAGTTATAAGTGAATTGGTAAATAATACTCTAAAGCATGCAGAAGCCAATAATATTGACCTTGCCATATTCAATAAAACAAATAAAATGTATGTTGTATATTCTGATGATGGTAATGGATTTTCTTCTAAACATGAAATCAAAACAAAAGGAATTGGACTAAATAATATAAAAAGCAGGCTAAAATCAATTAATGCAAAGTATGAAATGAATAGTCAGCTGAATAATGGCATGTATTTTTTAATTGAAATTAATGTTGATGATTTTGAATGATTTAATCTTGATTTTTATATTATTCTTATAAATTTAATGTATATTTGCAAATATTTTTAAACTACAAATTTTTATAAATATGAAATATAATGTAGCAATTGTAGACGACCATAAGATTTTCAGGGATGGTTTTAAAATGGTTTTAAAATCATTGGATAATGTTGGAGAGATTTATGAAGCTCCGGATGGTCAGGATTTTCTCGATCTCATAGAAAACAATAACGATATTGATTTGGTTTTCATGGATGTTAACATGCCCAATATGGATGGCGCTGAAGCAACCGAAAAAGCCTTTAAAATAAAAAAAGACATCAAAGTTATTGCTATTACCGCTTATGAATTGGTTGATTATGTTAACCGGATGCTTTATGCAGGCGTTGAGGGGTATATGTTAAAAGATGCTGATTATGAAGAGATTGAAGAAGCCATCAGCCAGGTTATGGAAGGCGGAAATTATTTTTCCAAGAAAATATTGGTTACTCTAAGCAGAAGTGCTGTAAAAACCAGAAAAGAAGAACGCAAGAAAAAAGAAATGCCAAAATTGTCCAAAAGAGAATTGGATGTAATAAGGCTCATATGCAAAGGTTTTTCTACAAAAGAAATAGCCAAAAAACTTTTTATTAGTCAACGTACTGTTGAAAAGCATAAAGAAAACTTAATGCAAAAAACAGGAACAAATACAACAGTAAACCTTGTTATTTTTGCACTCAAAAATAAGTATGCCCAACTGTAATAATAAAGGGATTGGCTAAACATAAATTTATTTGGTGTTTGTCCGTCATTTTTGCTAACTTTCATTAGGCGTTCCCAAAAATTAAGCGTTTAGAGGTTTCCTATGTCTTGTTTTGGGTCATAACTCTTCAAACACTTTAATTTATAGACAACCATTTTTTAAAAAGTAAGGCTAATCCCTGCGTTAAAAGGATATATCCCGGGTTTCACATTTTTTTCAAACAAAGGTGTAGTATAATACGTAACATATATTTTTGCAAGTTTATACCCTATTCTTAAAGTATAACCATATTTTAGGGGACTTAAATTTAAATCTTCCTTATTTTTAAGTTTCATCTTATCATCATCTTCTTCAAAATATACCACCTTGGTGTGTGATCCGAGTTTGAGTCCTCCAATAATACCCGCAGCAACGAAAACCCTGTCACTCCTTTTATATTTTTTGGGAAATTGAGCTTCAATAAATAAAGGTACGGTTAAGTAACTTGTTGTTAATTTACTTTTTGTAATATTAACCATATCATATGTTTTTTCTATAACATCCCCATTGTTATTTAACATAATATTGTTATCATAAAACCGGTAATTACACCATTCGATGCCTAAACCAGTCACCAGCCCAATATAATCATCAAATAAACCAATACTATATTTAGGTATATTCAAATTAATATTCCACGACCTCCCCTTCCTGGTTTCCATAAACCCGGCATCAGTTGGTAATTCAAAACTCATATCTTCTATCCGTAACATATTTAATCCAAATTCTATTCCTATCCAGTGCCCCCTGAATTTTGATTTACTTTCTGTTTGTTTTGTTTCAGTGTATTCTTCAATGACATCATTTATCTCGGAAATACTTGTATCAATGACATGAATATCCCTGTCTGAATTTGTATCTGCCGATTCGGGTTGTTGTAAACTTTTATTCACGTTTGCATGAATATTGTTAATAAAAACATACATCAGAAAAGACAAAAAAAAATATTTCACGAGTTTGGTTTTATAATTAGACATTTTTGACAGGTTTTATTTCTGTTAAACTTTAAAGTATTAAAATTAGATAAAGATAAAAAAAATGAATGAATGAATGAAAAATAATATTTATACCCTGTTTCACCTAAAACCTCTATATTCTTAATCCCTTTCTTTTCCTTTTATAATCATGTGCGTGTTTATTAACTTTTATTATATGAGTGGTTCATATTTCTACAAATCAGATTTGCAAACTTCTAATTAATTCTTCTTTCGAGGTTTCTGCCAAACAAGTTGTTTCGTCGCATGCTCCATAATAAACAAATATCTTATCTTCTTTTTCTACAATACCGTTAGAAAAAACAACATTTGGAAAAAACCCATTGGTTTCATATGGCTCCTCGGGTTTTAGTATTGGTATTTTACTTCTGGCAATTACCTTTGAAGGATCATGAATATCCAATAACAATAAAAACAGACTATATATTTGATTCATCCCTTTTCCATGATATATTTGAATCCATCCCTTTGAGGTTTTGATTGATGGGGCTCCTCCTCCGATTTTTTGTTCTTCCCAAATGATATTCCTTGGCCGGTTAATACATTGATGTTTCCCCCAATGAATCAAATCAGGTGATTCTGAAATCCATATTGAAGGTTTCCCAAAACCACTATTATTTGGACGATGTAAAGCATAATATTTTCCTTCGATTTTTTCTGGAAAAATGGAAACATCTTTATTTTGTGGATGAAATATTATTCCCAGCCGTTTTATTTTTTTAAAATCAGACGTTTTTGCCAGGCACGTTGCCCATCCATCTGATGATACACACGTGTAATTAATAAAATATTCGTTTTTAATTTTAGTAATCCTGGCATCTTCCACACCAAATCGTTCACTCTCATTTGAAGGAAAAATAAACGGTTTTTTATCAACTTTAAAATTTTTACCGTCTTTACTCCGTGCAATACGGATATGGCTCATGGTAGATAAAAAATCCTGCCCTTTATATACAATCCCCCTGGTATCCTTAAACAAAACATCAGGGTCTTTTTCAGGGACCTCCAATACATCAGAAATTCCCTTTTTATTTTTAATCGTAACTGTCGGAACAGCCACAAATCCCTCTTTTGCTTTACAATCTTCAGCAACTCTTACCAAAAGAATGAATTGATCTTTATATAATGTTGCCCCCGGATTAAATGCCCCCCGCACCCTGTACCCGGAATTTGAAGGTTCAACCATAGAAGGTTTGATCACGGGATTATATTCATATCTGTTCATGTAATTATACGTTTTTTTATTTACTCATTTTAAAATGCTTATACATTGATTCTTTTGAAATTAGTAGTTATATTTTTAGGAAAGCGTATGCATGCTTCTATGTACCTTGTATACATTTTGTACCGGTATGGTTTCTTTGTATTCATTGATGTTTATTATCTAAATATTGGTCAGGTTCCGAAAAATAAATATATTTAGCTTTTCCATAAGGCACAGTCACCACAGAATGATACACATCAATATGCTGTTGTGCGATCTTACTCCACCCGGCCTCACAGTTTATGTATTGTTTAATATTGTTTTTTATTTCATTACTTTTTGAAGGATTATCTATCAATTCTATTATGGCATTTACATATTCATTATCATTTTTACAAATGATCCCTCCTCCACTCCTGTGAATGATGCTTTTAAATGCCTTCAAATCTGAGGTCACTACTGGAATATGCATTGCCATGCATTGTGAAAGAATACCGCTTTGCCCTCCTTTTGAATAGGGTAATACAACCACGTCAGCAGCAGATAAAATAGTATCAAAAGTATGCTGGGGAAACTGGCCCCTATAAATTTCGATATGATCAGACAATGTAGAAGAATTCAATGCTTCATAAAGATTACGGGTATAGTTATCATAAACCGGATTTCGGACTTTTCCTGCTACAACCAGAACAGCATCTTTATTTTGTTTATGAATTTCTGGAAATAAGCGGACAATTTTATCAAAATTTTTAGTCGGCCTGAAATAGCCAACCAGTAGTATTACTTTTTTATTTACAAGGCCAAGCTTTTTTTTCGCATCTTTAACCGGTCCCTGTTCCCGGACACCGTGCTCAATGACATGGATATTTTTGGGATATCCAAAGAAAGAACGCAATAAATCTTTTTGAAATTGTTCGTGCACGATCACGGCAGAAGAAATGTCAATAATATACTTTAACACGATTTTTTCCTGGTAATCCATTTCAGGATGAACGGTATGTAGTGTTGTAACAACCGGAACACCAGCCATTTTATATCGCAGTATTAACTCGATGATTTCTACTCCTTTTTGGTGTCCGTACAAACCATATTCATGTTGTAAATGCACTACATCAGGAGTCATTTTTATACTTGTAAAAAACACTTCAGCAGCAAATGATGAGCTCTCCTGGTGGAAGACAGGAAAAACCTTTTCGCCTTGTGCACCAAACTGGCTCATTATATACGTTTCATTTTGCTTTTTCTTCAAAGCACAATTCAATGCTTCTGTATAAGTGCCAATTCCACATTCAATCGGGGGATACGTTGATATAAAACAAATCCGCATAGTTTTTAAGAATTAGTTAATAATCTGTTCAGTAAAGTATTCAAATCTGCAATCCCAAACGTTGTAGCATAATCAGACATAGCATAAGGAATTAATAACGTTTTATTCTGATGCAGCATAGCTCCGCATGTATAAACAACATTAGGCACATATCCTTCACGTTCCTCTTCATCAGGTTCAATCAAAGGAACTTTTAATCTTCCTATGATTTTTGACGGATCATTTTTATCCAGTAAAACTGCTCCTATGCAATACCTCCGCATAGCTCCCACACCATGGGTAATCAGCAACCATCCTTTTTCTGTTTCAATCGGTGAACCACAATTTCCGATCTGTATAAATTCCCATGAATAAGAAGGTTTTATCAATACTTTTGTTTCCCTCCACAGGTAAATATCATCTGAGTACATGATAAACAAGTTCTCATTATCCTGGCGGGAAATCATGGCATACTTTCCATTTATTTTACGTGGAAATAAAGCCATCCCTTTATTTTGAACTGCAACGCCGTTGAGTGTAATGAATTTGAAATGCAAAAAATTTTTTGTTTCTACCAATTGAGGTAAAAAATTTTTTCCGTCAAAAGCTGTATATGTAGCATAATAAATATATTGCCCGTTCTCTTCCCGGAACCTCACGAACCGGGCATCTTCTATCCCTTTACGCTCCGTGGTAAAATACGGGAAAATAACCCGTTCGGAAAGTTTGACATCAGGATTAAATTCAACTTCATGGTTCGATTGTGCAAGCCATTTGATAGCATCTATGGTTTCATTAAACCGCTGTGTTTTATTTCCTTTTGAATGCTGTATTTGTTTAAGCCGTTCATCAAGTGAGTCAAATGAAAAGTTGTTTTCTAACCCGTTCATGATCTCATCTGAATATTCATTATCTATTCCTATTTCAAAAAGTTTCATTTCAAAACTTTTTTTATCGTACGTGGGATTTTCAATGATTTCAGGGTCTGATACAAATTCACCGGGTTCATCTATCGTAATCCGGTTTTTTAAATCAATCGTGCCGGACCGGAATTCAATGGATGAGATATGTCCTTCGCCGGTAGCGCGAAGGCTCATAATAAATCGTGTACTCCCTTCCGGCAGTCCGCTTTGGTCAAAATGGGACACAATAGAAGGATTGAAAAGTGCAGCTGACTCGAGACTATATTCACTTGTAAAATATGCACCAATCAATTGTTTTCGATCATCCGAAAATGAAATATCTGTCATGAGATAGGGCTTAACTTTATTAAAATGCTCATAAAATAAACTGTTAATATCCTGATGACGATTTTTAAATTTTTGAACAACATGAGTTAATTCTTTTTTCACTTCATGTTCTCTCAATTCCATGATACGAGCCAGTATCCGGGTTACTCTCAGATTCTCGCCCGGGTTAAAAAAACGGATCAATACCCTTGTCGGATTTGGATTTAATGTATAATTAACCCGTTTGATAATCTTTGCTTCCATTTTTGTTATAAGATATTAAAAACCAATGGTCTGATATGATTTTTTAATTTGCTTAACAAATGGCAATATAGTAAATATTTTGTTTTGTTTAGCAATATGATAAAAATAAAAAAGGCTATCTTGCACTAATAGCTTTAAATTCATGATTGAAAAAGCTCATCTTTAAGATTTTTATTTCTTTTCTTTTCAACCTTTACCTGTTTTATATGTCCATAGTTGGTAGCAAGGTAAATTAAAGGACTAAATAAATTATAAGGTAATCGTTTCAACACGGAAGAAGTGCAATAAAATTTTTGTCTGGCAAATGTTTTACCTACCTGAAGCTCATACGGTGTCATATTTTTGGGTTGATATACAACAGTATTGTGATCATAGTATTTCCAATCTGATGTGGTGAGGCGTCCTTCTTTTTTTAAATCATCATATACTTTTGTCCCGGGATAAGGAGTTAAAATATTAAAAGATACAGTACTAAGCTTATTATCAATTAAAAATTTTACTGCTTCGTTAAATACCTCTTTTGTATCATTATCAAATCCAAATATCATTGATCCATGAACAAGAATACCCATTTTCCTGATTTTTTTCAATGCTACTTTTAGATCTTCAATTTCTTTAAATGCTTTTCGCATAGATTTGTTTTGTTCTTCTGATACACTTTCAATCCCGAGGAATAATGTCTTACATCCGCTTTCAGCAGCCAATTGCATCATTTCATCATCTTTTACCAATAATGATACGGATGCTTGTCCTCCCCAATTAATATTTAAGGGTTTTATAGCTTTAAACAATTCTTTCGCATATTTAGGATGGCCAATAATATTGTCATCCAGGAACATAAAATTTTTGGAACCGGATTCTTTAATGTCTCGTACTACATTTTCAATCGGGACGTGTCTGATTTTTTTACCAAAAAGATCCGAGACACAACAAAATTCACAATTATACGGGCACCCTCTTGTTGTCATGATAGGAATTAAATTATATAGTCTCCTTTTAGTAATCGCTTTGAAATCTTTTGGCACATACCGTTCTAAATCAGGATTCGGGTTATGATATTTTTTTTTAAGATTATTATTTTGAAAATCTTCAAGTATTTCTTCCCAAATTCCTTCCGCTTCACCAATGCCGACACTATCTGCATATTCTAATGCTTCATCAGGTAAAATAGAAGGATGGACTCCACCAAGAATCACGGTTTTTCCTCTTTTTTTAAATTCATTACAGAGGAAATAAGCCCTGGGTGCATTGGCAGTCATACAGCTAATACCAACAAGGTCACAATCATGTTCCAAGTCAACCAGCCCGTTCTCTTCTTCTATAACAATTACTTCATGGTTTGAGGGTGTTAATCCCTGTAATATATAAAGCCCGAGTTGTGGCATCATTAAGCCTTTATTTGTTTTTTTGGAAGTGTCTACCGTAGGAGAAATTAAAAGGATTTTCATCTGTTTATTTTTTTAAGTTGATTGAGTTGATTGAGTTGATTAAGTTAATTGGGTTAATTGGGTTTATCTGGTTTTTTGCTTTATCCGGCAGCT
>CAYFQI010000044.1:0-14516 GCA_964345135.1 uncultured Bacteroidales bacterium | reverse complement strand
TTTTATCCGGCAGCTCAGCGTAGAAGAACCTTTTATAATCATGCGCATGTGTGTCCTCTTTTTTGTCATGACTCGGTTCATCTATTTATAATTAGTTTTCGTCTCTAAAGTCGAGTGTTTGTATCATAATATTCGATAACGAGGCTATCGAAGTCCCAAAATGCGCAGTTTACTGGTGTAAATAAGCAATTTTGGGGCAAGCATAATAAAGCTATCAGACTTTATAGACAAACACTAATTAATCAACATTGTCATGCAGGTATGAATTATCTGATTTTAGCGTTGCTTTTTTTTCTATTTCATCGTCTGAAAGAGAATATTTTGAAACATCGCGTTTTGTAGATATTTTATCCTGGTTTAATTTTATTTTTTTTCTCACGTATGCGGGTTCATTTTCTAAATCTTCGATATTTTTTGCTTCAGTTATAACGGGACGTCCCTCTTTGAATTTTTGTTGGTGTTTTTTATCCGGGTTTTTAATTTTTATTTCATCTTTTTCATTGTCATCTTCCATAAATGATATTTCGGAATCGATCCCAATGGAGGTGTTTTCCGGTTCTTTTTTACTTTCAAAATCTATTGATTTTTGAACTACTTCAAAGTAAAGCTCATCTGATGTATCTTCCTTCTGTACATACTCTCTGCTTTGATTTAAATTTTCATCCTGTTCCCGAGGTGTTTTGGAGACAGAAGCCATTTGATCCTGCAGGGTATATTTATGTGTTTTTGTTTTACGGGAATACAACTCGGGTATGACATTGGCCTCGAAACCGGTAGCTATAATAGTAACATTGATTTTGCTTCCCAATGAACTATCTATACCGGTTCCCCATATGATAGAGGCCTCCTTGTTTCCAACGGCTTCACTCACGAAGTCGGTGATTTCAGTTACCTCATCCATGCTTATTTCATCGGTATCACCAGATGTAATGTTCAAAAGGATATTTTCAGCTCCTTCAATATCATTATTATTTAAAAGAGGAGATATAGAGGCTTCTTTAATGGCTTCTATGGCGCGATGTTCTCCTTCTGATTTTGCCGATCCCATAATCGCCACCCCGCTGTCTTTCATTACTGTTTGCACGTCGGCAAAGTCCACGTTTATGTAACCAGGCAGGGTTACAATTTCAGCGATTCCTTTTGCTGCTGATGCAATAACATTATCTGCCTGTGAAAAAGCCTGAGAAATTTTAAGATTTCCATGCACTTCACGTAATTTTTCATTATTGATTACCAGCATTGAATCTACTGACTTCGAAAGCTCATCAAGTCCTTCTATTGCCTGATCATGACGTTGTTTTCCTTCAAAACGAAAAGGAATAGATACGATAGCTACTGTAAGCATTCCAGCTTCTTTCACTGCTTTAGCAATTACCGGTGCTCCTCCTGTCCCGGTACCGCCCCCCATTCCGGCCGTGATAAAAACCATATGCGTTTCATTAGAAACGGCCTCCATTACCTCGTTCAGATTTTCAATGGCTGCCTGTTTCCCTACTTCAGGATTATTCCCGGCACCACGTCCACCGGTTAATGATTCGCCCAATTGAATCTTATTTTTCACAGGGCTTTTTTCAAGGGCCTGGGCATCCGTATTACATATAATAAAATCAACATCTTTAATTCCTTCACGAAACATATGGTTCACGGCATTGCCGCCGCCGCCGCCGACACCAACAACTTTTATAATTGACGATTGATCTGTATTCAGGTCAAAACTCATGATTTCTTCGCTCATAATATTCATAGTTTAAATTTATAGAATAATTAGTGTTTGTCTATAAAGTCCAACTTCTTCGTTGTTGCTCAAAATTTAAATCCTCAAATACCACAAGTATTCTGCGGTTTAAATTTTTTACACGCCTCGAATTTGAACTTTATAGAGCAAACACTCGACTTTAAAGACAGACACTAATTAGTGTTTGGATCATAATGTCTGATAGCTTCATTATGCTTGCCCCAAAATTGCATCTATACAATGATTTTTTTGGGGGGGTGCGAACCTCGTGATCGAACTCATGATCCAAACAATTGACTTTCATAGACAAACACGAATGTATGTTACATTTCAGCATCATTTTCTTCAAATATATTGGTAATGGTTTTTTTAAAATTTTCCAACAATTTGTTCTTTTTATTCTTAAGTTCAACTTGTTCTTCGGGCTTATCGTCTTTTTCTACTTTGAACAGGGTTTTGTTTTCTTCCTGTTTTTCCTTCATATATTTTGCACCTTCAAGGATCAGTCCCACACTTGTTGAATACGTGGGCTGATTTATGTCTTCTTCCATTTCAGCGATCATGCTTTCGGTCGGGTATCCAATTTTAACATCAAGGCCGGTTTTAAATTTCATCAGTTGCGGAAGGTGTTTCAATAATGACCCGCCCCCGGTGATGACAATGCCTGCACTTAATTTATCAAAATACCCGGAGTTTTCCAATTCAAAACAAATAGCATCTATTATTTCCTCCATTCTTGACTGGATAATATAAGCAAGGTTTTTAAATGATATTTCTTTTGCTTCTCTTCCACTGATCCCGGGAATTGTAACTACTTTATCGTCGGGGGCTAAATCACCCAGTGCCGAACCGTATTGAATTTTCAATAATTCAGCTTCCCTATATAATATTGCACATCCTTCTTTAATATCCCCGGTTACTACATTACCTCCAAACGGGATGACAGCAGTGTGCCTGATGATCCCGTCATAATATATTGCCAGGTCCGTGGTCCCCCCGCCAATATCAACCAATGCTACTCCTGCTTCTTTTTCATCTTCTGAAAGCACAGCTTTGGATGATGCAAGTTGCTCAAGAATCAGGCTCTGTGTTTTCAGTCCTACCCTGTTTACACATTTTTCAATATTTTTGGCAGTTGCAATTTGCCCGATCACGATATGAAAATTACCTTCAAGTCGTTTCCCCGACATACCCACTGGATTTTTCACACCTGTTTCATTGTCTACCGTAAAATGTTGTGGCAAAACATGAATAATTTCTTCTCCTACGTCAATAGGGATTTTATGCATGTCATTAACCAATATTTTGATATCATCCCTGGTAATCTCATGATCATACGTGTCAGTATTAATATATCCCCTGTTCCGCAGGCTGCGGACATGTTGCCCGGCTATTCCCACGAAGACTTCCTTAAGCGACACTCCGGAACGCAATTGAACGGCCTCAACAGTAGAGCGTATTGCATTCACTGTTTCTTCTATATTGAGTACAACACCTCTTTTAACTCCTTTTGATGGTGTTTTACTCATACCGAGAATTTCAATTTTACCATTTTCTTTTTCTTTTCCGACAATGGTGACAATTTTCGTTGTCCCTATATCAATGGCTGCAATGTGATTTTGTGTATTCATAATTTTATCTTTTTGTACAGATTATTTGATTTTTATATTTTAAGTTTATTTGTTCGTACTTGTTCCATCCTTCTTTGCTAAAACCTTTTTTATAAAGATATTTTAGTTTTTTAAATTTCCATTCGTATTGGTCTATACCGCCAAAATGAATAATGTGTGCCCCTACTCTCGGTATTATTTCAAATTCTTTCTCTCTATTCACGTATATCTGCTCAATTTGATGTTTCCAAAACTGATTTTGATCAATAAATACAGCTAATTGATAAAGGTTTTTTAATACTTCTATTTCTTCGCTTTCGTTGATAGTATCCGTGATATTAAATACAGCTCTTTCATTTTCCAGGTTAAATCCGATATGACCATTTGCCAATAAGACATGTGATGGATGTTTATTGATGACAGATATAATAACCCCCTCATCGTCAATAAAAAAATCTCCACCATCGCATTTCATAATTCTGATGACCGGATTTCGCTGGTATATTTCAAAGTTCAGGGAACTGTCCATTTTAGCATATATTTCCACATCTTTTATCTGTGGATATTGCTCCATTTCCTCTTCCAGTTGTTTCGTGTTGATCCCGAAAAGAGGATATCCTTTTAATTTATATTTTTTATCTTCCAACGATGTACTGATCTCCTCTTTCGTGATCAAACTATTTTTCTCATCACCTTTAATACTGATCCTGATATGCTTACATAAAACAGAGTCTTTCCTGGCATTAGAAAAACTCACGGTAAAGACCAGGACAATTCCCAGGCTCATCCAGGCAATTATTGGTTTGATATGATTTTTTATATTCACTTTTTTCATAATTTAATGCTATTCCTGATGCATTAATAGTTGTTTTATTGGCCTGACCATTTGGTCAATATCTCCGGCTCCCATTGTAATTAATACACCGGGAGTATATTGTTTTATGTATTCCAGTACTTCTTCTTTTGAATATATATGTTTGCCAGCCCGAACCATTTTATCATAAATGATTTTAGATGTCACCCCTTTAATTGGTTTTTCTCTTGCCGGATAGATATGCATTATTATTGCTTCATCGAATTGATCGAGGCTTTGAGCAAATTCTGCTGCCAGGTCATTCGTTCTCGAGAAGAGGTGTGGTTGAAATATTCCGGTTATTTTTTTATCCGGGAATAAGTCTTTTACTGCACTGATGCATACATCAATTTCCCTTGGATGATGGGCATAATCATCCATATAAAATAAATCTCCTGCATTGAACTGAATATCAAATCTTCGCTTAACCCCTTTAAATGTTTCCAGTGCTTTTTTAATAATTTGGTTATTGATTCCAAGGATTACCGGTATACTAGCTGCTGCAATGGCATTTTCAATATTTACCATGCCTGGTAAAGGAAATTGAATTTGTTCAATATTCGTGAAGGGGGTAATCAAATCAAAAACAAAACCGGTGTTTTTTATCCTGATGTTTTGCGCATAAAAATCTGCCCGTGGATCGTCTAATGCATAAATATATTTTGTTGCTCTCGTGTTTAGTTGGCTCCTGATGTTTTGATGTACTACAAGTGCACCTTTTTTTTCAATGTTTCCCGAAAACCGGTTGAATGATGAATGTATTTCTGAAATATTCCCATAAATATCTAAATGATCTGCATCCATACTTGTAATCACGGCATAAGAGGGAGCCAGGTGAAGGAATGAACGGTCGTATTCATCAGCTTCGATAACAATATATTGGCTTTGGTCATTAAAAAGAAGATTCGTGTTGAAATTTTTGGCGATCCCCCCCAAAAAAGCATTGCATCCCTTTGAAGATTGCTGCATGATGTGTGCACACATGGTGGATATTGATGTTTTCCCATGTGTTCCGCCCACGGCAATACATATTTTATCTTCTGACAACATGCCTAATACACGGGCACGTTTTAAGGCTGTAAATCCCTGTTTTATAAGATGATTCAAAATGACATGATTCCGTGGAATGGCAGGGGTATAAATTACAAGTGTTTTGTTTATTGATGATTTATCAACAAGGAAACCTGGCATTTCTTCAATCCTGTCCTGGTAATGCACGCTTATGCCTTCCTCCTGCAAGCTCTTCGTGAGAGCAGTTTCCACCTTGTCGTAACCTGCAACTTTTTTGCCGGTGAGATGAAAGTATCTTGCCAGGGCGCTCATGCCAATGCCGCCAATGCCAATCAAATAAACAATATGTATGTCTTTAAATTTCAATTTTCTATTTGTTTTATAATATTATTTGCAATATTTTCAGCCGAGTTGTTTACAGCCATTTTCATGATATTTCGTTTCAAAGTATTTTGTTGTTCGTCATTTTCTAATAATTCAAGTGCCCTGGGTAATAAATTTTCTTCTGCTTGTTCATCTTTAATAAGTATGGCTGCGTTATTTTTCACTAGTGCCTCGGCATTTTTTGTTTGATGGTCTGCCACTACATTTGGCGAAGGTACGAAAACAGCCGGAATGCCAGCCATGCTGATTTCTGAAATAGCAATCGCACCTGCCCTTGAGATGACAACATCGGCAACTGCGTAGGCCATGTCCATTCTATTAATGAATTCCATCACGTGTATATTTTCCGGCATCAAATGATCTACCTGTTGCTTAATTTCATTGAAATAATATTTACCGGACTGCCATAATACCTGAATTTTTTTATTATGCATGGTGGTTTTCAAATATTTGACAACACTATTATTGATGGTCTTTGCACCCAGGCTTCCTCCGACGACCAGGAGAGTTTTTCGATTTTTATCAAGTTGAAAATGTTCATATCCTTTTTGACGTTTGTCTTCCATATCAATTAAATCTTTTCTGACAGGGTTGCCCGTGACGTGAACAGGAATTCCCGGAAAATATGTTTTAATTTCATCATATGCAGCACAAATCAATGCCGCACGTTTTCCCAGCAGCCTGTTCGTGAGCCCGGGGTAAGAATTTTGTTCCTGCAATACCACGGGAATGCCTTTTTTTGCCGCTACACGTAAGACGGGGTAGCTGGCAAATCCTCCAACACCCACTACTACATCGGGTTTAAAAGATGATATGATATTTTTGGATATAAAAATGCTTCGCATCAATTTATATAAGAAAGCTATATTTTTAAACGAGAATTTTCGCTGTAAACCAATCACCGGCAATCCAATAATTTCATATCCTGCTGCTGGTACTTTATCCATTTCCATCCTGTTCTTTGCTCCCACGAATAAGATGTGGGTATTATAATGCATTTTCTTTAAAGCATCGGCAATGGCAATAGCAGGAAACACGTGGCCTCCTGTACCTCCTCCACTAATGATAATGCGAATTGTTTTATCCATTTTTATCCTCCTTTTCAATTTTCATTTCCCTGCTGATTCCCAAAATAATTCCCAGGGAGAGGCTTGTAAAGAGTATTGAAGAACCTCCCATGCTCACCAGGGGCAATGTCTGTCCGGTTACCGGTAAAAGGTTAACAGCAACAGCCATGTTGATCATAGCCTGAAAAACAAGCATAATGGCCAATCCAATGGCCAGGAAGGCAGGGAATGTCCGGTTGGATTTTTTCACGATGAGTCCTGCCCTGTATAATAAAAACAAGTACATGAACAGGATCAGCATCCCGCCAATCAAACCGTATTCTTCAATAATAATAGCATAAATAAAGTCAGAAAAAGGATTTGGCAAGAAATTACGCTGAGTACTGTTGCCGGGTCCTTTGCCAATAAAACCGCCTGTAGCAATAGCTATTTTTGCTTGTTCAACCTGGTAATTGTCATTGTCTGAATTGAAATATGCATCGATTCTGTTTTTCCATGTATAAATCCGGCTTTCTGTATCTGTTGTATATACAATCAGAATAAATATGCCTAAAAAGAATACCCCAACGCCCGTAAGCGCTAACAGGTATTTAGTATTGATCCGCCCGATGAACATCAGAATTAAACACGCTACAAACAGGATGGCAGCTGTAGAAAAGTTTTCGGGTAAGATAAGCATGCATGTTATGATAACCGGGATGATTACAGGCAAAAATGCATTTTTCATATCTTTTATTTGCTCTTGCTTAAGGGAAAGGACTCGTGCAACATACATTACCAGTGCCAGCTTGGCAATGTCTGATGTTTGCATGGTGATCCCTACCCCGGGCAAAACAAGCCATCTGGATGCCTGGTTGACTGATGCACCCATGATCATTGTCACGAATAACAATGGAAGTGCTACCATAAGTAAAAGTTGCGAAAAACGCATATAATATTTATAAGGCACCAAATGAATGATAAACATCCCGATCAGGCCTACTAAAAGAAATATCAAATGACGCATGAAATAATAAATGGTGTTTCCTTCCTGGAATCTATAGGCCAATGTCCCGGTTGAGCTATACACGGCCAATAAAGAAAAAACTGAAAGGAAAAATATAATTCCCCAGATGACTTTGTCGCCTTTTAAATATTTTGATACACGGTCATAAAAACTCATACTTGATGGTTATTCGTATTTATATTTTACAATTTTCTTACACAATCTTTAAATTGGTTTCCACGGTCTTCATAATTATCAAACAAATCAAAACTGGCACATGCTGGTGATAAAAGGACGGTATCACCTTTGTCTGCAAGTAAAAATGCTTTGCTTACTGCTTCGTCCATGGACCCGGTATCTACTACTTGAGGCATCAATGAATCAAATGCTTTATGGATTTTCGTGTTATCTTTTCCAAGGCAAACAATGGCTTTGACCTTATCTTTGACCAGGTCTTTTAATACACTATAATCATTGCCTTTATCTATGCCTCCTGCAATCCATATCACGTTGTCACTCATACTTTCCAAAGCATACCATGTTGAGTTGATATTGGTTGCCTTAGAATCATTGATAAATTGTACATCCCGTATTTTCAAGTAAGGCTCAAGTCGGTGCTCAACCCCCTGAAAACCAGACAAACTCTCCCTGATAGTTTCTTTCCTGATGTCATAAATCCTGGCTGCTATACCTGCAGCCATTGAATTATAGATGTTATGCTTTCCTGACAGTGATAATTCTTTTATATCCATGGTAAATTGTTTATTTAAATATGTTATGATAATTTGTTCATTCTGTATATATGCTGTCTGGTGTTCTGTTTGCTCAATAGAAAAAGACAACAATTCAGCTTGTATGTCTGATGATTTGATTTTTTCAATTATATAAGGATCGTCATTTGAATAAATGAATGTATCTGAAGCTGTAAGGTTCTTTGTTATAATAAATTTTGCATTGACATATTCCTGCATGTCATAGTGGTATCTGTCGAGATGATCGGGCGTAATATTCAGGATTACGGCAACATTCGGTTTAAATGTATCTATATCTTCAAGCTGAAAACTGCTTAATTCAACAATATAAATGTCAAAATCATTTTCTGCTACCTGCATTGCAAAACTTTTGCCTATATTACCTGCCAGTCCTACATTCATTCCTGCATTTAAAAATATATGATAAATCAGATTCGTGGTTGTTGTCTTTCCATTGCTTCCTGTCACACAAATTGTTTGAGCATTGGTATATCGTGAAGCAAATTCAATTTCGCTTATGACTGGTATTTTCTTTGACAGTATGGCTTTTATCACCGGTGCTTCATTCGGAATCCCGGGGCTCTTAATGATCTCAAGAGCATCTAAAATTTTATTTCCCGTGTGTGTTCCTTCTTCCCATTCGATATTATGATTGAGTAATATATTTTTGTATTGTCCGGGAATTTGGTTTTGGTCAGATACAAAAACGTCATATCCCTGTTTTTTGGCTAAAACAGCAGCACCTGTTCCGCTTTCTTTTCCCCCGATTATGACTATTTTCTTTTGATTCATTTATCTGACCTTAAGTGTAATAATTGTCAAAGCTGCCAACAAGATACCTACAATGAAAAACCTGGTGACAATTTTGGGTTCGGGATATCCAAGTTTCTGGTAATGATGATGAATAGGAGTCATTTTAAACACCCGTCTTCCCACGCCAAATTTTTTACGCGTGTATTTAAAGTAGCTTACCTGGATGATCACGGATACACTCTCTACAAGAAAGATTCCGCATAATATAGGGATCAGCAATTCTTTGCGGATGATGATTGCGAAGACGGCAATGATCCCCCCGATAGACAAACTACCCGTGTCGCCCATGAAGACTTGTGCCGGATAAGAATTGTACCATAAAAATCCGACGGTAGCCCCGATAAAAGCGCCCATAAAAATCACCAGTTCACCCGTGAACGGGATGAACATGATGTTCAGGTAATCGGCATAAATGATATTCCCGGACAAATATGCAAACACCCCGAGCGTGGCTCCAATAATAGCAGAAGTACCCGTGCACAATCCATCCATTCCATCGGCCAAATTGGCCCCGTTTGATACAGCCGTGATAATGAATATCACCACGATAATGAATACAATCCAAACCCATTTTTGAGTTTGTTTATCACTCAAGAACCCGATTAAATTTGCGTAATCGCCTTCATTGTTCTTAAAAAAAGGAATGGTTGTTTTGGTTGATTTTACTTCTCTTGTATAAATAACTTGTGTTTGATTATCCCGTGTTATTTCCATCTTCTTTATATTTACTTCTCCATGCCAATCAATCACTTTTTCTCTTATCACAACATCTTCGGATAAGTAAAGCGTAAGCCCCACGATGACCCCGAGTACTACTTGTGCCAATATTTTTAATTTACCTGCCAGTCCCTTTTTTTCATTTTTAAATGTCTTAATATAATCATCAATAAACCCTATCACCCCCAGCCAAACAGTAGTAACAAGCATGAGAATGATATATATATTGGTTAAGTCAGCAAATAGTAAAGTAGGAATAATGATAGAAGCAATAATAATAAGGCCTCCCATCGTTGGGGTCCCGGATTTTTGAGTTTGTCCTTCCAGTCCGAGGTTTCTGATGTTTTCACTGACTTGTTTTTTTCGTAGCAATTTGATGATTTTTTTACCAAAAATCAATGAGATCACCAGAGATACAATAAGTGTCATAGCCGTTCTGAACGAGATGTAATAAAACACCCCGGCTCCCGGAAAATCCAATTCATTTAAGTAATCAAAAAAATAATACAACATAGGCCAATCTGTTAAAATACAGAGTATGTCAACATACCCGCTGGTTTATATTTAATACTTCATTTACTACTTCTTTGTCATTAAAAGGATATCTGACTTCTTTGATCTCCTGATATTTTTCGTGTCCCTTGCCTGCTATCAGGATAACATCCCCCTGCCCTGCAAGCATTGAAGCAGTTTTGATCGCTTCGTACCTGTTTATTATAGCAATTACTTCGTGATGTTTTTTGGCAGTTACACCTTGCATCATATCTTTTATAATGGCTTCAGGTTCTTCATTTCGTGGATTGTCAGATGTAAAAATGACTTTATTGCTAAAATTTGCAGCAATCTTCCCCATTTCAGAGCGTTTTTCACGGTCTTTATCTCCCCCGGCTCCAACTACGGTAATGATTTTCTTGTCTGCATCTTTTTTAATATGATTAATGGTTTCCAATACATTTTTCAGGGCATCGGGTGTATGTGCATAATCAATGATCACATGAATGTTGCTTTTTGAATAGATATGTTCAAATCTGCCTTCTACATTTTTCATACTGCTCATTATTTGCAATGCATTATCTTCATTCATTCCCAGGATACAACTTACAGCATAAACAGCAACCAGGTTATACGCATTGAATGTTCCGTTCAAGGAGGTCCAGACTTGTTTGTTATTGATATCAAGGAGCATACCACTAAAATCGCTTTCAATGACTTTGCCTTTGTAATCAGCCATTTTTTTGAGCCCGCATGTAAAGACCTCTGCATTGGTATTTTGTATTATTATTTTACCATTTTTGTCATCAATATTGGTTAATGCAAATGTTCCTGATGGCAGATTGTCGAAAAATGTCTTTTTTACATCCAGGTAATTCTTATAAGTGCCGTGATAATCGAGATGCTCATGCGTGATATTTGTAAATACTCCTCCCTTGAATTTCATGCCTGCAATCCGTTTTTGGTGGATCGCATGTGAGCTGACTTCCATAAAGCAATATTTACATTGTTCATCGAGCATTTGTCTTAAAACACGTTGAATTGAAATGGCATCGGGTGTAGTATGAGTTGCTGCAACCTCATGTTGATTGATCATTATCTTTACTGTCGAGATCAGTCCTGATTTTTGTCCATTTTGAATAAACGTGTGATATAAAAGGGTTGCTACTGTTGTCTTGCCGTTTGTGCCTGTAATACCAATCACATCCATCTGCCGGGAAGGATGTCCAAAAAAGGCTGACGCAATGACTCCCAGGGCTCCAACCGAATCGTTTATCTGTATATAAGTGACCCGATTTATTCTTTGCCGTGGTATTATTTCACATACCACGGCAATGGCACCATTTTTTATTGCTTTGTCAATATACAGATGGCCATCTGTTACTGTTCCTTTCACTGCAATAAACAAGCTGTTCGAGGATACATTTCTTGAATCCATGCTGATGTCCTGCACGTTTGTATCTGTATTTCCAATGCTTTGGACAACAGGTATGTCTTGTAATATGTCAGCCAGTTTTTTCAATAATATTTATTTTTTATTCATCAACAAAACTCATTGTCAACACGATCCGGTCGTTCGGCCTGATTATTTCACCGGCATCCAGAGATTGTTCAATGACTGTTCCCCTTCCCCTGATCTTTACATTCAGGTTCAATTTCTCTAATAAATAGGTGGCATCTTTCGCCCCCATACCAATCACGCTTGGCACAAGCTCTTTGTCAATAAAAATATTGCTGCACTCCACAGCATCCCCGCTCATGTTGGTTGCAATCCAATCAGAGGTAATATCATTGTTTATTGTTTTAATATTCAGCATCTTCAAAACACTAAACAATTCGTTTTTTGAACCAGGTTTTGTATACGGTGCATCCACCTGTTCCGCAATTTTAAAATCATCAACAGATTTATACAAGCGCGGACTGGTAGCATAAACGTTGTCTGCAATTTCCCTAAATACCGGGCCGGCTACATGGCTTCCGTAATACATTTTTTTTGAAGGTGAATTGATCACTACAATGCATGAATAATGCGGTTCATCAGCGGGGAAATACCCTACAAATGAGGCCTGATAACTAATATTGGTTTGATGCATATACCCATATTTTTTGTTCGCCAGTCTAACAGTTCCTGTTTTTCCGGCTATGTTGTAGTTTTTATTGATGAGATTTTTGGCTGTTCCGTTTTCCACGACTCCCTTTAATAATTCCTGTGCTTTTTTAATGGTTGATGATGAGCAGATTGAGGGGTCAATAACATGGGTATTAAACACTTCTTTTATTTCGCCATGGTATTGCACTTCTTTAATGAACATTGGCTTAACCATTTTCCCGTTATTTGCCACAGCATTATAAAAGGTTAATATTTGCAATGGCGTGAGTCTTACTTCATATCCAAAAGACATCATTGGCAGAGTAATTCCTGACCATAAATTATCTCCGGGATATCTTAACAAGGGGTCGCCTTCACCTTTTATTCTGAGGTCAAGTTTTTCATTGAGTTTCATACGGTATAGTCTGTCTATAAAGCGTCCGGGTTTGTTTTTATAATAACCTGTAATGATTTTTGACATTCCTACATTGGAAGATACTTCAAATACCTTTTTAACAGAAATCCTGCCATAACCGCCTTCTTTGGTGTCTTCTACCGTATGATTATAATATTTAACCTTACCCTTTTCAGTATCTATGGTATCATCAAGATCAACGTATCCATCTTCAATGGCCGCCATCAATGCAGGCAATTTGAATGTAGACCCGGGTTCTGTGCTTTCTCCAATGGCATAATTATATGTTTCATAATATCTGCCGTCATCATTGCGCTCTAAATTGGCAATGGCTTTAATTTCTCCGGTTTTAACTTCCATGAGCACAGCGCATCCATAATGAGCATCGTGCCGTTTCAGGTGGTTGTATAAAGCTGTTTCAGCAACGTCCTGATATCGAATATCAATGGTACTTACCAGATCGTGCCCATCTCTGGGTTCTATTTGATTATTATCATTAACAGGCATCCACGCATTTCCGCTGATGCGCCGCATCAATCTAAGCCCTTCTGTGCCTTCTAACACATGATCGTATGCACCTTCGAGCCCCACAATATTGCCAGACTCCCCTTTTGTAGTATATCCGATAGTCCGTGCAGCGAATACACCAAACGGCCTGATGCGTTTGTTCTTTTTAATTGAAATTAATCCACCTTTGTATCTGCCCCGATTAAAAATCGGGAATGTTTTAAGCATTTTCATCTCATCATACGACACCCATTTTTTCAACAGGTAATAGCGGTTACCGCTTTGCCTGGCCCGTAATAAATCGAGTTTATATTGCAGCGGGGTTCTGTCTTCAAACAGATCAGCAAGACAGATGGCCAATTTGTCAATGTTGTTGTTAATGATCTGATCATTGAGCCCATCACTTAAGAAATCAACACGTATTTCATAATATGGCACAGAAGTGGCCAGAAGCATTTCACCATCATCGGCACGTATGTCGCCCCGGTTCGCTTCTACACTCATATTCCGCAGAATAAGCTTATCAGATTTTTCTTTGTATACTTCTGACTGAAAAACCTGCAAATAAACCACCCGACCAATAATGAATACAGCCATTAGAACAATGCAAAGGTAAATGACTGCCACTCTCCATAATATATCTTTTTTTAATGACATGTGTCTATTCTTTTTCCGATATGACTATTTTTTGAGGCGGCACTGTTAAATGCCTGAGCCCGATACCCTGGTTTTGAACCAGTTTTTCGACCTGTGATTGCCGGCTCATGCGCATTAACCGGGTATAAGAAGATGTTGCCTCAGCACGTAATTCTTTTACTTCTTCTTTTAAAATCATGGTTTCCCTTGCGATTTTCTCGGCATGATACCGGTTTGCGATGTATAAGAAAATCAGCAGGCTCACAAATATAATATACGGCAACTGCTCCACCACTTTTTTGGATGCCAGCAGATTGCCAGTCAAAAATTCCCGCAGGGAGTTTGATTTGTTTTCCCGCCGTTCTTTTTTTTGATCTATGAATTCTACGTTTTCATTCATCTGTTTATTTTTTATTTTTCAAAGGTCAGATGGAGCTCGCCATGAGTTTA
>CAYFQI010000043.1:6133-14610 GCA_964345135.1 uncultured Bacteroidales bacterium | reverse complement strand
TTAAAAACTTAGAAACTTAAAAACTTAGAAACTTAAAAACTTAAAAATAAACATATGAATACTAAAATCACAATATTATTTATCGCCCTGATTTTTTCGGTTTCAATACTCATGAACGGGCAGGAAGAATTAGGCAGGCACCTGATTCAAAAAATGAGTTGGGGGACAGATTTAGAGATCGAGTTAAAATTAGAGAATGATTCGATTAAAATATATCATATTGAAGAGCTTCATCATACATCGGCCAATAGCGAGTCTGATTTTAACAGTTTTACTTATTATCCGGTTAATTTTGACAAAGAATTTGTCAGTCAGTTAAAAGAACAATCAATAGGTGTGAAATTGGATACCAGTTCAAATGATACAGTGGATGAGAATATTGTGAAAAGCGAAGAGACTACATTATGGAGTGCCATTCATGGATACATTGGTGGAGGATGGATTCATTTTGTGAATACATTGCTTTTTTCACTTGAAAAAGGCTACCTGGAAGTTGACAACCCATTGATGCTCAGGCCGGAGTCGAATTGGCGCCCCAGGCCAAGAACTGAATCATACAAGCGCACGAAAAAATGGGAATACTATGTGCCTGTAAATCAAAAATACGGTATGAAGGAATATAAAAAACGCAAACGTAAAGATGAACTAAATGATCTTGAATTTCTGCCCGGACGATTTATCGAATTATTTTTAAATACCTCGAACCAGGAATACAAGCGATTGAAGAAAAATAAGGAAAAATATAAAACAGCCCGTATAGATTTGGTGAAATTGCTCCTGGGGGCTAATTATCTAAGCAGGATGCAGATTAATTATATAAAACATATGGTATTGCGTTCTATCAATAATTATTATAAAAACAGGTTACCTTCCGTGATTATTTTTGATAATTTCAATGCAGCAGTAGCCATGACACTTGATGAAAAAGGATACCATATTCAGGAAATCATTTTTAAAGATAGCCATAAAGTATCCGAAGACCAACTGGATATTAGACGAAATGCCATTACCGATATCGTGGCAAAGATCAATAAAATTAACCAGGAGATGTTTCAGCAAAAATTAGGGATTTATTATAATTAGTGCTTGTCCATCCGGAAAGAGTTTTAGGAATAAAATGAACATATTCAAAATTTAGCCTTATGCAGAATAACAAGGAAAAAGAGGGATTTAACCCAGCCGGATTCATTGAAGATTAAAAAAATATAAGAATCAAAAAAACAACCAAATAAAACGAAAAACAGATAGGCTTGAAGCGGCTTAGAAAGAAAGTAGTTACATAAGAGAGAGACGAGTGCTAAATTAATTCATTCAATATTTTATATGCTTTAGAAGTCATCAAATTGAAAAATAATAAACAAAAAAAGCCCGCAAGAATTTCTTGCGGGCTTTTTTTGTTTATAAAAGAGATTGTTTTAAGCTAATTTAGCAGCTAAGTCAACAACACGTGCTGAATAACCCCATTCATTATCATACCATGAAAGGACTTTTACTGTTTTTCCGTTCAATACCATTGTGCTTTGTGCATCAAAGATAGATGAATGCTCGTCATGGATAATGTCTACAGAAACGATCGGATCTTCAGTATATGCTAAAATACCTTTCATTGGGCCTTCTGCATATTTTTTCATTGCAGCATTGATTTCGTCAGCAGTAACTTCTTTTTGTAGATTTACAGTTAAGTCAACCAAAGAGCCCGTGATCGTGGGTACACGAACAGCAATTCCATTCAATTTACCATTTAATTCAGGAATTACTTTGCCAACTGCTTTAGCAGCGCCTGTTGTTGTAGGTATTTGAGAAAAAGCGCCAGCACGTGCTCTTCTCAGGTCGCTGTGAGGAGCATCATGAAGTACCTGGTCAGCTGTATATGAGTGGATAGTTGTCATCAACCCGTCAACAATACCAAATTCTTCGTGCAATACTTTTGCTACAGGAGCTAAACAGTTTGTTGTACATGAAGCGTTTGAAACACATTGGTCTTCCGTATTTAATGCATCGTCATTGACTCCTAACACGATCATGTTGTCAATTTGATCTTTAGCAGGTACAGTAAGGATTACTTTTTTAGCGCCATTTTTTAAATGATCGCCATAACCGCCTTTTTCACTTTCTTTTGACCTGAATACACCGGTTGATTCAACTACTACGTCAGGTGTATCTGCCCACGGGATGTTGGCAGGATTGCGTTCTGCACTTACTTTGATTTTTTTGCCATTAACAATTAATCCGTTATCGTCATAACTTACTTCGCCAGGGAATTTACCTTGCGCTGAATCATATTTTAATAAATGTGCCAGTACATTATTACTGGTGATGTCATTGATTCCTACAACATCAATATTAGGCCTTTCTAATGCTATTTTAAAAACATTTCTGCCTATTCTTCCAAAACCATTAATAGCTAATTTTACGTTTGCCATAATTTCCTTTTTTTATTTGTTATTGAATTATAAATGTTTATATATTATATACAAGGGGAATGCAAAGATAAATAAATACCCCAAAAAACAAAATATTTTTAATAATAAAATCGGAAAATAAATGATTCCTGCTTTGCGGTATTACTTAATTTATTCAATTTTTTTAAGTTATCTGTATTTTAATTTTTTTTAAATTTATTTTCAAATGTCATCCGTAACCGGAAATGATTTTTTTAATTATGTTTGTGTCATTTTAACAATGAAAAATCTTAAAATGGTGACTTTTTTTTATTATGATATTTGAAATTATACAATATAACAGAAATACAAATGCCAGGGCCGGGAAAATTTCAACCGCTCACGGAACGTTTTTGACACCTGTATTCATGCCGGTTGGCACATTGGGGTCTGTTAAAGCTGTTCATCAGCGCGAATTAAGAGATGACCTCAGCGCTTCCGTCATATTGGGAAACACATACCATCTTTTTTTAAGGCCCGGAACAGATGTTGTTAAGCAAGCAGGTGGATTGCATAAATTCATCGGGTGGAATGGAATTATATTAACAGATAGTGGCGGATACCAGGTATTTTCACTTTCAGAAAAGAGAAAAATTAACAGGGAAGGGGTCACTTTTCAATCTCATATAGATGGCTCAAAACATGTTTTTACCCCTGAAAACGTGGTGGATATACAACGGGAAATTGGTGCAGATATCATCATGGCTCTGGACGAATGCACTGCTTACCCATGTAGTAAAGAAGAAGCTGAAACATCAATGGAGCTTACGCATCATTGGCTGGATAGGGGCATACATCGGTTTAAAAATACATATCATCTGTATGACGGGCCGCAAACTTTTTTCCCCATTGTCCAGGGAAGCGTATTTAAAGACTTGCGAAAAAAATCTGCTGAAGTAATCGCATCACATGACATGGAAGGAAATGCAATAGGCGGGTTGTCAGTGGGTGAACCTGCAGAAGATATGTACCAGATGATAGATGTCGTGAATGAAATACTGCCTCGCAATAAACCCCGCTATTTAATGGGGGTCGGGACCCCTGTGAATATCCTGGAAGCTGTTGATAGGGGAGTAGATATGTTTGATTGCGTGATGCCAACACGTAATGGACGCAATGGGATGCTTTTTACACGAAACGGGATCATCAACATTAAAAATAAAAAATGGATGCATGATTATTCCCCTGTTGATCCTGAAGGAAATGTATTCGTTGATACAGCATACTCCAAATCATATTTACGTCATTTGATCGTTAGTAAAGAAATATTAGGAGCGCAGATCGCTTCGTTGCATAATCTTGGTTTTTATTTATGGTTAATGCAGGAAGCACGGGATAAAATCAATAAAGACGTATTTAAATCCTGGAAAGAAAAAATTATTCATCAGCTTGATCGAAAATTATGAAACAAAATAAGTTAAAAACACTTGATGTATATATTATCAAAAAATTTCTTGGATCCTTCTTCCTGGCGCTTACATTAATCGTTTCCATAGCAGTAGTTTTCGACTTTTCCGAGAAAATAGACAATTTTATGCAAAATAATACTCCTTTGTATAAATTGTTCACAGTATACTATCCTAATTATATCCCTTATCTTGCCGTTTTGTTCAGTTCATTCTTCGTGTTTATATCAGTGGTCTTTTTTACCTCTAAAATGGCTTACAATACTGAAATTATTGCAATTTTGAGTAACGGGATCAGTTTTAACAGGTTATTACGCCCGTACATGATTTCAGCGCTTATTATTACTGCTTTAACTGTTTACATGAATCAGTATGTTGTCCCTGAAGCCACGGAAATCAGGATGCGTTTTGAAGACAGGTACTATCACGGGAATCCTCCGTCTTTTAATCAACGAAATGTACATAAACAAATCGAGCCGGGATTGTATATTTATATGTATAGCTATGATAACCGTACTGACATCGGACAAAATTTTTCTATGGAGAGAATTGAAGACGGGAAACTAAAAAGCAAATTGATATCAGATTATATTAAATGGGACGAGAAACAGGAAAAATGGATTATCCGTAATTATTATGTAAGATATATACAGGAAGACGGGGATGAATTGATTGAAAGAGGAAAAAAGATGGATACGGCCCTTAATATGAGTCCTGGAGATTTTAAGCGCAGATCAAATATTATCCAGACCATGACCCTGACGGAACTAAATGATTACATTGATGAACAAAGACTCCAGGGGGCGGGGAATGTGAAAGCCAGCATCATTGAAAAAAACAAACGGTTTGCCTATTCGTTCTCAACCATTATTCTTACAGTGATTGGAGTGTCCGTGTCATCCCGGAAAATAAGGGGCGGGATGGGAATGCAATTAGGAATTGGATTATTGGCATCCTTTTCATATATATTATTTATGCAATTTTCTGCACAATTTGCCATTGGCGGAAACCTTAATCCTGTTATAGCCGTTTGGATTCCAAATGTTATCTATGCCTTTATTGCCTTTTATCTTTATAGGGTGGCGCCCAAATAATCCTTTTTATAACGATCCTTCCCATACATGGTAATTTTCAGGGAACGCTGTTGCCAGGTTCTTTGGAGAATCAAACAGGCCATATACAGACGAACCACTGCCTGTCATAGAAGCATAAAGTGCACCATGATCGTATAATGTGTTTTTCACGCATTCAATGTCAGGATATTTTTTAAAAATCACCGGCTCAAAATCGTTTTTAATAACATGGCGCCATGCACTGACAGGAGATTGAATTAATGATTCTAATGATTCCTTGTTTTTTTGGGGCACGATATCCGAGTATGCTTCTTTTGTTGAAATATAGAGGCCCGGGTAAACAATCACTATATGATAATGTTGTAAATTCAATTCAATATCCCGTAAGCGGTTTCCTCTTTCAGTAGCATATGATGGCTTGTTATTGATGAAAAACGGGCAATCACTCCCGAGGCTTTCTGCATAATCTGTCAACTGCTTTAACGAGAGCTTAAGATTAAAATAATCATTAAGGTAACATAATGTATACGCAGCATCAGACGACCCTCCACCCAAACCGGCGCCAACAGGGATGACTTTGTGTATATGAAATTGCACGGGGGGAAGCTGGAAATCATTTTTTAATAAACGATATGCTTTGTAACACGAGTTATCTTCTGGTGTAGAAATATCCAGGGTGATGCCCGATTGTTTAAGCGTGGGGCCGGGCCCGTTATGCACGATGAATTCAGTAATATCACACCATTTTATAGGATAAAAAATCGTTTCAATATTATGAAACCCATCCTGTCGTTTTTCAATTATATTCAATCCAATGTTGATCTTGGCATTCGGAAAACAGATCATGTGTTAATTGTTTTTGCAAATATAATATTAAAAAATAAACAGATGAACTGAGCCATGACAAAGTTTTTGAATTATAAAGGTTTGCATCATCAGGATTGTCTGCCCATGCGTATCTTACTGCAACCGGGTTTGGTACGTTGTCAGAGGCAACCCTAATTTTATCTTTTCCAATTAATTTTGCATGTGCCCAATAGAATTTTTTGTCTTTTCCGGCTACCTGGAATCCTTGTATGCATTTATATTTGCTTGTTGTTGTTAATCCGTCTCCAACATGATCAAATATTAGTATGATACTATTATCACCCGGTTCTTTGGATTTGTATTGGGGGCCCGAGTGAACAATATCTTCGTGATATGCGACTTTTCTGGCTGCAAGAGATAAACGGTATCCTACGTCTTGTTTGTTTTTTTGATGTATATTGTCTGCATCACCAATGTCTATGGTTACAGCCATCCCGGTATAGGGTAATGACAAGGCCATGCTCTGTGCTTCTCTTAATAATGCCCAATCACTTTCACATGGATTTTCACAAGGTGCCAGGTAGTTTGCCAGTTGAACAAATAAAAAAGGCATGGTTGGATTATTGAATTTATTTCTCCAGTTTTTGATCATAGCAGGAAATAATTCCCTGTATTTTAAGGGTTCGGTTGTATTGGCTTCACCCTGGTACCATATCACCCCTTGCAATGAAAAATCTTTTATCGGGTAAATCATACCATTGTATAATAATGAAGGAAAATCATTAGGCCAAAGCGGTTTAGTATGGACTTTAATTCCTTCGGGACTAATACAGTACTTCCATTGCCCGGCGAGCGAAATGGTGTCAGTCCCAATTGCAATATAAATATCATTGGCATCTCCATAAATTCCACCACCAAATAAATCGTCTTTAACCCTGACAGTTATCGTGTGTTCCTTTATTTATATCAAATGAATCCTTTGCTTCTAATTTTTCATGGTATCCTTCAAATTGTGCTATTTTATCTTCACTCATCCATGTTTCAACATTCGTCCCTCCCCAATTGCTGCTGATTAATCCAACAGGAATGTCTCGTGTTTGATAAATATTTCTTCCAAAAAAATATCCTACAGCAGAAAAATCAGCTATATTTTCAGGAGAACAGATATTCCAGGATGTTTGTTTTGAGGTGATTTGCTGGTTTTATAGCAACCTGGTTCGGAACATTAAAAAGCCGTATTTCCGGGTAGTTTGTATTTTTTATCTCTTTTTGAGGTTTTGCACTGCTTTTAACCGGCCATACCATATTTGACTGGCCGGAACACAACCAGACATCGCCTAAAAGAATAAAAAAATCTTTCTCGCTGGAATATATAGAAGGTGTTTTTCAATTTAGCATAAAATATTCAACCTAAATTGAGCGATTTTAATTTTTATATTTAAATTTGCCGGATTAACTTAAATTCAATTTAAAAAGTAAAAAAATAAAAAAATAAAACGAATGAAAAATTTAATTTTACTGCTCAGTTCTTTTGTATTGGCTATGACCTTAAACGCTCAAAAGGTAGCTTTACATTCATCGTCAGGCATTCATATTTTTAATGGTTCCAACGGATTTGTAGATGCTTACAATGCTGCATCAGCAGGTGATACAATTTACTTGTCTGGTGGCGGGTTTATGACGACACCTATTGACAAACAACTCTGTATTTTTGGGGCAGGCCATTATGTGGACTCTACACGGGCTACCGGGAAAACCATTATGAACGGTAATTTTTGCCTGACAGACAGTGCAGATGGAGCGTATATTGAAGGAATTGATATTACAGGAGATTTTGAGTTTACCACATCATTAGGTAATTCAATAGATAATGTTACCCTGGCGTATTCAAAGGTCTCCGGGAATTTGTCTCTCAATGATAATGGTGCTACCTCTTCAACAAATTTTGCTCTTTTACGCAGTGTTGTTGTTGGCTCGGCAAATTTTAGCAATTCAATCAATGCGGCAGCATTGAGTAGTATTATACAGGGTAGAATTGATGATTCTGAAGGAATTCTTTATGAGAATAATATTTTGTTTTATTCCTACGGTAGTACAACTTATGCAACAATAAATGGTGACAATAACACCATAAAAAATAACATATTCTTTTGTAAATCAAGTAATTATTCAGGTGTGAAAGGTGCTGCAAATCAACTTTATAATAATTTATTTACATCAAGTAGCCCGCAATTTGGCGGATCGTCAACGGCAGAAGATAATTATTATACCATTCCGGAAGCTGATGTTTTTGTGAATCATTTAACTTATATATTTGATTATGATAGTGATTTTCATTTGCAAACCCCCGCCACCTATTTTGGTACAGATAATTCTCCTGTTGGCATTTATGGCGGTTCCTTTCCTTATAAAGAAGGGGCAGTTCCTTCCAATCCGCATATTCAGCTAAAAAATGTATCTTCTACAAGTGATGCTGATGGTAATTTACAGATAGAATTTAAAATACGTGCACAAGATGAATAAGCTAAAACAAATAATATTGTTGTTTGCTTTCTCATTTTTTAGTTTTTATATTCTCGCTCAGAAAACTATTGTTGAATATGAGTATTGGTTTAATGATGATTATATCAGCAAAACAAGTACTGCCATAAGCCCTGTAAGTTCTTATAATGTGAATACAAGTATATCTTTGACAGGACTTGGTGATGGTATGAATGTACTTAATTTCAGAACCAAAGATTCACGGGGGT
>CAYFQI010000043.1:0-6033 GCA_964345135.1 uncultured Bacteroidales bacterium | reverse complement strand
CCGGTTTAAACAATGGTATAAGCAATGATATAGTCGCATACGAATACTGGTTTGATGACGATGATCAAAATAAAACGGTAGTGAACATTACGCCCACGGCGCAAGCACATGTAATGGCACAAATAGATGTTGGCGCCCTTGGTAACGGGATGCATGCATTTAATTACAGGACAGTCGATTCACGGGGATATTACAGTAGTATTGTGAGTCAGTTGTTTTATAAAGCCGGTTTAAACAATGGTATAAGCAATGATATAGTCGCATACGAATACTGGTTTGATGACGATGATCAAAATAAAACGGTAGTGAACATTACGCCCACGGCGCAAGCACATGTAATGGCACAAATAGATGTTGGCACCCTTGGTAACGGAATGCATGCATTTAATTACAGGACAGTTGATTCACGGGGATATTACAGTAGTACAGTGAGTCAGTTGTTTTATAAAACCGGTTTAAACAATGGTATAAGCAATGATATAGTCGCATACGAATACTGGTTTGATGACGATGATCAAAATAAAACGGTAGTGAACATTACGCCCACGGCGCAAGCACATGTAATGGCACAAATAGATGTTGGCGCCCTTGGTAACGGGATGCATGCATTTAATTACAGAGCATTGGATGAGCAAGGGTATTATAGCAGTACAGTGAGTCAGTTGTTTTATAAAAAGCCTGGGGATGTGACGGTTGCACGAGAAGTTGTAAGTTACAAGTATTGGTTTAATAATGATCATATGAATGCAGTACATGTGAAACTTCAGGCACCTGCTGATAATTTGCACCTTGTTGATATAGTTGATATGACGAAAATTCAGAAAGGATTACACACCATCCATTTCCAGTTTAAAGATGTTGCCGGATATTGGAGTGTAGTTACCAGCGATACGATTGAAAAAATTTCCCTGCCTGTGGCTGATTTTTTCTATACTGCATCTGGAGTGACATGTGATTCTACAATTGTTGATTTTACAGATTTAAGCATAGACGGTGATATTTATGATTGGGATTTTGGTGATGGAATGTCAGATACAGTAGTAAATCCAACACATACCTATTATACACCGGGGGCGTTTGCAGTAAGCCTTACGGTTACCGACACTGTAACACTTGCAGATAGCACCCGTAAGGCAACTCTTATGATTACCGGAAATACAGATACTTCTTTTATGGCTTCTTCATGTAACAGCTATACAACCCCCAGTGAAAACTATACCTTCAATAATTCCGGAATCTATAAGGATACCATTTCTAATCAATGGGGTTGTGATAGCATAATGACGATAGATGTAACCATTCTTAACAGTTCTTCATCTACAGATGTTATTACAGCTTGTGACGCTTATACATGGATAGATGGCAATACATATACAACAAACAATAATGTGGCAACAGATACGCTGATCAACACAGCTGGTTGTGATTCCGTAGTAACGCTTGATTTAACCATTAATAAAACTCCTGGGAATAGCGTATCACAAAATGGTACGATATTAACTGCAGATGCAACAAACGTAAACTATCAGTGGTTAGATTGTGATAGCAATTGTGTTCTTTTAGCAGGCGAAACTCACCAAAGTTTCACAGCTACAGCCAACGGGAATTATGCCGTTGTGGTTTCAAATAATGGTTGTGTAGATACTTCCGCCTGTTTTTTTGTTACAATAACAAATATATTAGAAAATAATTTGGGCTGTGATTTTGAGTTGTATCCAAATCCTACAGACAGAAAAATAAACATTGATTTGGGTGAAGCACATAACGAAATAATTCTGAATATTTTTGATTATAAAGGACAATTGATGCGTGAATTGTTTTATAATGACCAACAAAAAGTAACAATTGATTTTATTGAACCCCCGGGGATTTACTTTATCGTTATATATTCTAAGATGAATAAATCTATTTTTAAAGTGATAAAGCATTAATGTATCACTCATATAGATGCAAAGTTAGTCTTTTGCGGAAAATGGTGTGTTTAATTTTGGGAAGGACGTAATACAGTAAATGGGATTTTATAGTCCCTCAGCATTCATAAATCCAACTTTGATGTCTGTAACGATGATGCTCATAGCCATCAGGCTGTTTATTTTTAAGTTTTTAAGTTAATTGGGTTTATCTGTTTTTTGTTTTGTCCGGTAGCTCTGCGTAGAAGAACCTTATTATAATAATACTTGTACTGATTAAAATACGGCATAAATAAAAAAGTCGGGGATGTCAAAAATTTTGTAATGCCTGCGGCCATCATATTAACGTTTTTTGACAGGAGTTTTGAGAAGAAAACCTGTTGGATTCATTATTTTTACATTTTAATCAATGAATTGCATGAACAATATATTCGGAAGAAAATCAATCTGAATATAATTTATGTTCAAATAATATGAAACGAACACGAATTTTAATATTTAAAAATATACATATAAATGATTAAAATTCATCTTGAGTTCTATCTGACCGATTAAAAACAAAAAAATAAACAGATGAAAAACAAACAAGAAGAACAGAATATTATTTATATAAAAAATACACGTGTACATAATTTAAAAAATCTGGACATTGCAATTTCCAGGGATAAATTAATTGTAATAACCGGTTTATCAGGCTCTGGGAAATCCTCTTTAGCATTTGATACATTATATGCAGAAGGACAAAGAAGATATGTTGAAAGTTTGTCGGCGTATGCCAGGCAATTTTTAGGAAAAATTGATAAACCTGCAGTTGACTATATCAAAGGAATACCTCCTGCTATTGCAATAGAGCAGCATGTAAATAAACGGAATCCTCGTTCAACAGTGGGTACTTCAACAGAAATCTACGATTATTTAAAATTGTTGTATGCCAGGATAGGTATTACTTATTCGCCCGAGAGCAATAAGCCCGTGAAAAAGCACACGACAAAAGATGTTTTGGAATATATCGTGTCATTTGAAACAAAGAGCAAGATACTTATTTTGGCACCTATTGTTCATTTGCCAGTTAAAAATACAGAGCGTATTGAATTATACAAGACTTTTTTAAAAGAAGGAGTTACACGCATTGAAAATGATGATCATTTATTAGATTTGAATGATGTGGTTCAGGGAAATGAAAAAATAAATTATAAAAAAGAAGTAAATCTTGTTATTGACAGAATAAAAGTAAAGCATCATGATGAGAATTTCGTGAGCCGTGTTAGTGACTCAATCGAAATAGCTTTTAAAGAAGGACACGGGCATTGTTTTATTAAGAATATACAAGATGACGGGTGGAAGCACCAGTATTTTTCGAATTTATTCGAGGCTGACGGGATGGAGTATGAAGAGCCCTCCATTGACATGTTTAGCTTTAATAATCCTGTGGGTGCCTGTCCTGTTTGTGAAGGATATGGACGGGTATTAGGACTTGATGAAAATAAAATTGTTCCCAACAAGGAGCTTTCTGTTTATGAAGATGCTGTTGTTTGCTGGAAGGGAGATAAAGCTAAAAAATGGAAAGAACAGGTGATTTATAATGCACAGCAATGTAAATTTCCGGTACATAAAGCTTACAATGAATTAACAGATGAGCAAAAAGAAATATTGTGGCATGGTTGTAAAGCCTTTAAAGGAATTCATGATTTTTTTAATTACCTTGAACGAAAAAAATACAAGATACAGAACCGGGTAATGATAGCCCGTTACAGGGGGAAGACAATTTGTCCCGAATGCAAGGGGACACGTTTAAAAAAAGAATCTTCATGGGTGAAAATCAATCAAAAAAATATTCAACAATTAATTTGTATGCCCATTGATGAGTTGCTTGCTTTTTTTAATAATATTAAACTATCTGGCTACGAAAATCAAATTGCGAACCGTTTATTCGAGGAGATAAAATCGCGACTGCATTTTTTGTTGGCTGTAGGGTTACAATATTTAACCCTTAACAGGGTTTCATCCAGTTTATCAGGTGGTGAGTCACAACGTATAAATTTAACAAATGCATTGGGAAGCAGCCTGGTTGGATCTCTATACATTTTGGATGAACCGAGTATTGGTTTGCACCCTCGCGATAATGATTTGTTAATTAAGGTTTTAAAACAACTAAAGAGCCTGGGTAACACTGTGATCGTGGTGGAGCACGATGAAGATATAATAAAATCTGCAGATGAAATTATTGATTTAGGCCCCCTGGCAGGTTCATCAGGTGGCGAACTGGTATTCCAGGGTGATTATAAAAAATTACTTAAAACATCGGAAGGGCTTACTGCACAATATTTATCAGGGAGTAAACAAATTGAGGTTCCCTCTAAACGGAGAAAATGGAATTCTTTTATAGAACTTACCGGTGTTAAAGAGCATAATCTCCAAAATATTGATGTTAAAGTGCCTTTAAATATACTGACTATTGTTTCCGGTGTTAGTGGCTCGGGAAAATCTTCACTGATAGCGGATGTTTTATATCCCGCATTAGGTAAATATTTAAATAAAAATGATAAACTTAAACCCGGGCAATTCAACTCATTAAAAGGTGATCTTCAGATGATATCCGATGTTGAATACATGGATCAAAATCCCATTGGAAAATCATCCAGGTCTAATCCCGTGACGTATATAAAGGCTTATGATGAAATTCGTAAATTATTTTCCATGCAACCACTTGCTATTCAAAATAATTTTTCTCCCACGTATTTTTCATTTAATTCGCCGGGCGGAAGATGTGAAGAATGTCAGGGAGAAGGTATTATTAAGATTGAAATGCAGTTTATGGCAGATGTTCATCTTTTATGCGAAACATGTTTGGGTATGCGTTTTAAAGATGAAATACTTGAAATTAAGTATAAAGGACAGAATATAGCTGACGTTTTACAACTTACCGTGGAAGATGCAATTCATTTTTTTAGCTGTTCATCTGGTAAATTCAAAAAAATTGAAGAAAAAATTGTTCAAAAATTAACTATACTACAGGAAGTTGGACTGGAATATGTAAAACTTGGTCAGTCGGTTAGCACCTTGAGCGGAGGAGAAAGTCAGCGATTGAAGCTGGCTACTTTTTTGAATAAAAAAGAAAATGTACAACCTACTTTATTTATTTTTGATGAGCCTTCGACAGGTTTGCATTTTCATGATATCAATAAATTATTGCATGCATTGAATGCGTTAATTCAATTAGGACATACTGTTTTAATTATTGAACATAATATGGATATAATAAAGACTGCGGATTGGATTATTGATTTGGGGCCGGAAGGTGGTAAAGAAGGAGGGATGATTGTTGCAGAAGGAATACCTGAAGCAATTACCAAATTTCCAAATTCTTATACCGGCCAATTTCTGAAATATAAATTTTAAATGTTAACATATTGATAACTTAATTTTCAGACTTGCATTTATATTAAGGCATCTACTTCATTATAAAATCCTCGAATCTGTATTAAACTTATTTCATGAACAGCTTTGCAGAGAATAAACTAAACACCTGCATTAGTCAGTTTGATATTTTTTGGAAAAAAAAGCGGAATTTTTTAAATTCCGCAGCATAATAAATGTGAAATAATATTATATTTTAGATAATTACCACGCAGGTTATGTTATCTTTTAAAATCCCTCGTCTTTAAATCCAAACATTATCGCAACACATCCACTTTGAATGTCTGTTTGTTCTTTGCCACTGGATGGTATGATGATATGAATTTTTAATTGTTGGCTGGATTCTGTTTTAAAATCCCATACTTGTGCATCCCCATCTTTTGAATTATCATAGATTACATTTGCATCACTGTCAATTACACGAAATTTTACATTGGGTAATGCATCAGAACCGCATATACATATCCTGTATACCTGTCCTGAATAAAATGTTTTATATAATTCAGCCTCTTCTCCTTCGGTCAGAATTGCTGCATTATAATTTCCATCGTGGATGTATGGGTTTAAGTCTGGCTTACAAATGTTTTTGGCAAATGTTTTACATTGTGCATTACTAATTGCAGGCATAAATGCAATTAACACTATAGAGATAAGGAATAATTTAGAAAACCTTTTCATAATTCTTTAATTTTTAATAATTATTCTA
>CAYFQI010000042.1:0-14681 GCA_964345135.1 uncultured Bacteroidales bacterium | reverse complement strand
TATTATTCATTATATTTGTTTTTTGAAATAAAATAATTAATAGAAGTCCCCTTAAAACCTTTCTGCGCATTTTTTTTAAGATATGTTCTACCTTCTTTAGTAATAGAAAATAGTTCAAATGCCAATACCTGCCTTTTATTTATTAATTCCCCTTTTTCATTTCTTTCATAAAGTTTCGATAAAAAAACATCTTCTCCTTTTGGGTCAATGAAAATAACAGGATTATTTAAACAATAAGAATATGGACTCCAACTAAAATATTTTTCTGCCTTGTTGTCTATCACATGCCACCTCCCCAGTGCCGGGTCATAAAAGCGGAACCCATAATCATACCGTTCTGCTTCTCCCGTAGAACATGCCGGATTTCTCCATACGTTCCAGGGATCAGACTCTTTTTCTTCCCGATGTTAACCACTTTATTAAAGCCGCTAAAATTAATTTGATGGTATAAAAAAAACATGCAGGACACAAGTCGAAAAGACTTGCGCCATGAGGGGGCCGGTATTCAGGCGCAATTTTAAACAACTTGCAGGCGAAGCTGCCAGGGAAAGAATGGAATACGAAGAGTTTCTGTCAATGCCGGGTTTTTATTTATTGTTTTATTATGGAAATTTACTCAAACCAAGTTCCTTATATTTATTTTTTAATTCAATAAACTTAGGATTAGTTATTTCTAGTTGTTTTACATACACTTTTGAGTTTAACTTTTTAGGGTAACTCAATTTATTCATTGTGTAAACTACAAGTGTATCATTTACAGCTTTGTAAAAAAATATTTCACCACTTTTATATATAAAGCTTTTATCTTCGTCATTCCCTATCTTTTTTTTTGAAGAAGTGGAGATTGCTGTTATTTCATAATTTAAGCCTCTTTTCTCATTCTTTAAGTAAATAGTCTCCTCTAATTGAGGATACTTTACTTCAACTATTTCTCGTTGCGTAGAAGAAAGTATGATTATAAAAGTAATAGCGTATATTATGGCTCCAATAATTAAAGCAGCAACTACCCATATAATAATCTTTTTCGTCATTATTATTTTCTTCTTTTTACACCAGCATTAAATCCTGCAACTATTCTTCTTCCTGCATATGGTATTTCCCCATAATATGGAGCTCCTTGAAAGTTAATCCCTGAGTGGACAGTTCCGGCTATTCTCATGTAAGAACCTATTGAAATGTACTTTCCATTAAATTTCCCTGTTGCTCCATTCATTCCCGCTAAATAATTACCCGCAGAACGAATAGTGGCATATTTACCATTTAACATTTTTCCAGTAGCAGGTCCATGGGGTGCATATGTGGTTTTTCTTTTAATATCAAACGTTCTTCCTGGTAGTGAGTTAGCTGCAACATTTGCTAGCCCCATCTTATTTGCTTGATCATTATTCCATTCAATTGCTAAATCCCATGATTCGCCAAACATTATTGTTGCCCCACCTTGTATTGAAGTAAGAGTTTCTCCAGTTTCATTATTATGCGCCCTAAATTCATCCCAATATTCCGTTTCTCTCATATTCTCTTCATTTTTTCCGATAATCGGGCTACTTTTACCTCTGTCTCATTTCCATCTTCATCAGTCACGGTTTTTGTTTGGTCTTCATATGTAGCATACTCATCTGGTAGTTGATTATGTCTATATACACTATAAAACTGCCAATGTATTCCCTGCCTAGTTGTGCCGTACCATTGGTTTTAATAAACGATAATTTATTGCCTGCGGCATCATAAACATTATTAACTGTTGACCCCACTCCGGTAATCATAAAACGTTCAGGCAGATTCAGATGGTTGTATGTGATGTGCTCAAGCCCTTTGTTGTAGTCATTGGTCATATTGCCATTGGCATCGTATGTGTATTCTGTTTCCTGGTTTACTCCGTCTTTAAACCCTAAGTCATCCGATGAAGCATCGGAAACGTTCAACAGCCTGTTTCCATCGTATGTCATTTCCAAATCATCAATCATGGCATAAACTTCACCCCGCCTTTTAATTTCAGTTATATTTCCATTGAGGTCATGGTCCATGTCAATATCATATTTACTTGAAAATTCAAGGTCCCAGAGATTTCCGGTTATAAGTTCTCCATAATTAGCACCTTTCAGCCTGTTTAATGCATCGTATCCAAAACCATACCCTCTGTGTACTGCATTTGAAGATGCACCGCCCCGTGCTGTTTTCCATTCCATTCCGGCTATGTTGCCATTGTATTGCGGGTCATTAAGCAAACCGGACGTTTTTGTTATATCATTATAATGCAATCGCATGGCAAAAAGATCATTGTCCAAATTGTCAGGATTGTTACTGGATGTAAGCCATCCCCTGATGTTGTAATCATAATCTACGGTTTGCAGGAATGTGCTTCCATCATCTGTGGAATGCAGTTGTTTTTGAGCCATTTGTCTTGATTCATTATACTCCAGCGAAGATAATAATATTTCGGGTTCGCTATTCACTTTGTGCCAGGTATTTTTCAGTCGTTCGACATGGTCGTATTCATAGCGCTGGGCAAGGGTGGTGGTTTCGAGGCCACCGTCTGCATCTTTGTCTACATGATGTTCAGTTATTTCATTCAATACTTTTCCACGAAAATCATACTGCATGCTAATCCTGTCATATCCACCGAGGTGGTTTTCGCTGACTGTTTGAATAAGATTGTATTCATCATCATAATAATTAACCGTATAGATAAAACTATTTGTATTCAGGATTTTGGTTTTGGTGGCAGTCACGAGTCCTTTTACCTTCTCAAACCGGCTTGATTCAAAATCACCACCGGGTGATACATATTGATATTCAGCAGGCCAATGGCTTAAAATGCTGTAATCATCATAATACGTGATGGTATGATAATCTGCCGGGTTTGTTGCGGTGAAGGGATAAGACCGGCAGGTGTAGTCATGCACAGCAGCGCCGCGCTCTTCATATAATTTTTTGCCGGGAAGCTGGTGATAGGTGGCCACTTCATCCCTGAGTGACCCTGCATCTCTGTTATCATATATAATACCGGTCATGATTGGCCTGTCCAGGGCATCGTATTTGGTAAACAGCTACTCATTAAAACGCTGGCCGGCATCTTGTGTGAGGACAAGCCTGTCCCGGTTATCGTAAACATAAATAAATAAACCGTCCGTTCCGGGAATGCCTTTTTCGATCAGCCGTTTTCGTTCATCGTATTTATAGTAGTAACATAGTTTTCGTGCAATATCTGAAGCAGGATAAAATGTTGTAATGCTTTGTTCCTGTATTTGTTTTGAGGCTTTTGGCGGAATGACATACCTTAGCAATTCCATATCATCGTATACATAATATGTTGAAAAGGTTTCGGTATTGGTATAAGTGCGTTTTAAGACCACTTTCCCGGATCTGTCTTTAAATTCTTCGATGGTATTGACCAGCCTGTCGCCATCTTCCCAGTTTTCGTTTTTGGTAATGGTTTTGTATAATGACCTTACAGGGTAATACCCTTCATTTGTACAGAAATGTCCGTTTATCTGCCATAAGATCACCTCATTGGCTTCATTAAAAGCATGTTGAGTTTTCACAGTGTGTTTGTCCGTGTATCCATTGCTGCCAATGTTGTCTTCATCAAACTGCCAGGGTTCGCCGGGCATGCCTTGCTCTATCACCCGGTTTAACGGGGAATTGTCAAATCCGGTTTTGGCATATGCATAATCGGAATATGGTGATTTTTCATTATCGTATTCAAAATACGGGATGCCGGGCCGCTGGGTAGTATAAAAATACTCCCGTTCCATCCAAAGGTCGTGTAAGTATTTGCCATTGTTGGGTTTCATGTGCATGGTGGTAAAGGGCAGATATGTCGTGCTTTCGCGACCGTATTGGTCGTATTCATGGGGCATTATTAAAAGCTAATTCTGAATTTCTTACTGCCTCAATTTCAAGCAAAATCACAATGAGTTAACGACAAAAAGACCATCAGGTTTAGCAGGGCTACGTCCTTAGAAAAAACTACAATATCCCCTCTTTTTCCTGAAAGGTAAAAACATAATACCCTCTTCCCACCAACTTGCCTACATACCAATCATAACGAAGATAGACATTCCAGTCCCTACAACAGCAAATTTAAGTAAAGCAGAATCAAACCCCAACTGCCGAACTGCCCAATTCTCTTTCCAAACCCTGTCAGGTCTTGCGACGCTGTCAGGGTTTAGCGTGCTGCCAGACCTGTCAGGGTCGATAAGACCTGACAGGGTCGATAAGACCTGACAGGGTCGGTGGGAATCCTCTAAAGATTGTTTTAAAAACCTTATAAGCCTTTTAAACATAAAATTGATGGAAATTGACTGTTTATTTCAAAACACTCCATACAAGGAATATTTCTCCGTATTGCAATACAATGAGGAATAAATATTAAAATGATTCTTGTTGGTTGTTAATTTTCTTTCAAGATGGATGATAGGTTGGCCTGGTTTTATTTTTAAATGTTCAGCAATTTTTTTATCGGCTGGAATGGCTTTGAATCGTTGTTCGCCCCCCTTAATTTCTATGCCATATTCGATTTTTAATGTTTCAAATAATGACTTATCTTCGAGAGACCTTCTGCAAAATCTTGGAATATAGATGTTCGGAACAATATTCGTATCATAAAAAACAGGTTCATTATTTAACAAACGTAATCGTTCCATATATATACAGCCAAATTCCCGTTCCTGATCGGATAATGGGAAAAAGAAATTTTTATTCCATTTTTTTAAATGAGGTTGAACAATAATATGGGTTTTAAGATTATTTTGACCAATAGCTGAGGTTGTTCCTGTTATTGATAAGATCCCAATCTCACTGGGTATCTTGCTTACAACACTCCCTTTGCCCTGATGTTTTTTGATATATCCTTCATTAACCAATGCATCAAGAGCTTTTCTTACGGTAGGTCGTGTAAGATGATGCAGGGCACATAGTTCGTTTTCACTAGGCAATATGCTGTCTTCTGCATATATCCCTTCCAGAATATGCTTCCTTAAAAGTTCATATAGTTTTCTGTATTGTGGTATTGAACGAGAGTCGTTTCCCATTTGTTGTATTAACTTAACTTGTAAATACAAGTTTAATATTAAATGATTGCAAATTAAATAAAAATATTGATATATCCGAATAAATGATAACATAAATTTAACAAAAAAATGCTTGTATATACAAGTAATTCGTTTTTTTTATTTATTTTTGGAAAAAATTAAACGCTTAAAAACTTATTGCTATGGCTACACCCATCATTATGCCTAAACAGGGACAATCAGTTGAAACATGTGTAATCAATGAATGGTATAAACAAGTAGGAGATCAGGTTAAAAAAGGAGATGTCCTGTTTTCTTATGAAACGGATAAAGCATCTTTTGAAGAAGAATCCACGGAAGAAGGATTCCTTCTTGTCCAATTTTTTGAAGAAGGAGATGAAGTACCCGTTTTAGTGAATGTTGCCGTAATTGGTAACGAAGGAGAATCTGTTGATGAATTTCGTCCAAATGGAGAGTCAGATACTTCTGAATCTGAAAAACAAGAATCTTCAGATGAAAAACCCGAGACGGAACAAAATGTTGAGAGCACCCCTCAAAAGCCAGTTGCTCAAGCACAACCTGCAACGACGGGAAAAATTAAAATTTCTCCCAGAGCCAAAAGAATAGCTCAACAAAAAGGAGTGCCTGTTAATAATTTACAAGGCACTGGTCCCGAAGAAAGGATTGTTGAACGGGATATAGAACATTATTTACAATCAGGTGGAGCTGTTACCACACCCTTAGCTGAAGCTGTTAGCCAGGATACAGGATTGCGTGCGCCAACCCAGGGTACAGGTGCCGGAAGCCGTATACGCAAAGAAGATCTTACAGACTCACCAGGTACTGCTATGACAGGAGATTTTGAGATAAAGAAAATTTCCAATATGCGGAAGATCATTTCTGAAAAAATGTATCAATCATTACAAAATTCTGCTCAATTAACCCATCATACAAGTGCCGATGCTCGAAACATCATGAGTTTAAGAAAAAAGGTTAAAGCAGAAGCTGAAAAAGGAAATTCAGAGAATATCACATTAAATGATATGGTGTGTTTTGCTGTGATTCGCGCACTTGAGAAATACCCTGAAATGAATGCTCATTTTTTAGGCAATGAAATGAAACTGTTTAAAAATGTGCATTTGGGCATGGCTGTCAGTACAGATCGTGGATTAATGGTACCAACTTTAAAAAATGCGAACCATTTTTCACTTTCAGGTCTTTCGACTCAATTAAAAATGTTGGCAAGCAACTGCCAAAAAGGATCCATAGATCCGGAATTATTAGCCAGTGAAAGCGCAACATTCACCATCTCTAACCTGGGAGTGTTTGGAATTGAAATGTTTACCCCAGTGTTAAATATACCGCAAATAGGAATATTGGGTGTCAATACCATAACTCACCGTCCGGGAAATCTGGGGGATGGAACGATTGGATTTATACCACGGATTGGAATATCCCTTACATATGACCACAGGGCTATTGACGGAGCACCTGCTTCACAATTTTTAAAAGAGATAGCTACTCAAATCGAACAAATTTCTATTAACGCCTAAACTATATATTATGACATATGATCTTGGAATTATTGGAGGAGGCCCGGCAGGATATGTTGCTGCTGAGAGAGCAGGACAAAAAGGATTAAATGTCATCCTCTTTGAAAAAAATAATCTGGGAGGAGTATGCCTCAATGTCGGTTGCATTCCTACCAAAACATTACTGTATACGGCTAAGATTTATGAACATGCCAAAGAAGGAGAAAAATACGGAATTAAAGCACAAGACGTAAGCTTTGATTTTGCAAAAATCATCAAACGGAAAAACAAGGTTGTTAAAAAATTAGTTTCCGGCATTGGCCATGCTATGAAAAAATATAAGGTTGAGGTAATTAATGCAGAAGCTGAAATAAAAAAGAAAGAAGGAGAAAATACCATCATTCATGCTAATGATACAGATTATGCATGTAAAAATTTAATGATAGCTACAGGATCTGAACCTGTTATCCCTCCTATAAAAGGACTTGAAAGAGATGAGATTTATACCAATACCGAAATATTGGACATCAAAGAACGACCCGATGAACTCACAATCATTGGAGCAGGATTTATTGGCGTTGAATTTGCTAACTTTTTCGGTAGCATGGGAACCAAGGTCACTGTAATCGAAATGTTGGATGAAATATTACCTGGAATAGATTCCGAATTTAGTTCAATGTTGAGAAAAGAATTAACAAAGAAAAACATAGAATTTAAATTAGGTGCTAAAGTAATAGAAAAGCAAAGCAATAAACTGATCATAGAAAAAGATGGGAAAAATGAAACCATTGACACACAACATGTATTGGTAAGCGTAGGAAGAAAGCCGGTAGTAAAAGGGTATGGGCTTGATAATATTGGGGTTGAATATGATGCAAAAGGAATAAAGGTTGATCAATATTGTCAAACCAATATCCCCAATGTTTATGCAGTAGGTGACGTAAATGGAATTTCTTTATTAGCCCATACGGCAAGCCGTGAAGGTGAAGTGGTGGTGGATAATATCTCAGGAAAAAAGTCCATTATGCGATACAATGCAGTCCCCGGTGTGGTATATACCAATCCAGAAATAGCCACCGTGGGGTTAACGGAACAACAAGCCAAGGAACAAAATATTCCTTATATTGTTAGTACGCTTCCCATGACATATGCTGGAAGGTTTATGGCTGAAAACGAAGGATTCAATGGCTTAACCAAAGTCATTGCCGGTAAAAAATATGGAGAAATATTGGGTGTCCATATGATAGGGAATCCCAGCTCGGAATTCATATATGGTGCAGCAATGGCCATTGAAATGCAAATGCGGATACAGGATGTAAGTGAAATAATATTCCCACATCCTACTGTATCAGAAATTTTTAAAGAAACAGTTGTTGCATTTAACGACTAAAAAAATACAAAGAAATATTAACTAAAAAATAAAGAATCATGCCAAAAACACAATTTATTGATCCGGCTAAAGCAAGAAAAAAATCTGAGATCACTTTTAAGGCAATTCCTGTTAACCAATACAATAAAAGTATTCAGGATGAAAAGGATAATTTCTCAAAAGAAGATTTTATCAGGATATACAGAGATATGGTTATCATTCGTGAGTTTGAAACCATGTTGAATTCGATTAAGACAACATATGAATACAATGGCGTTAAATACAATCATCCCGGCCCTGCGCATCTTTCTATCGGGCAGGAAGCCTCTGCTGTGGGAATGGCTTATAATCTTTCTATTGATGATTATATTTTTGGTTCACACAGGAGCCATGGGGAGATTATTGCAAAGGGATTATCTGCTATTGAAAAATTAGACGATAAAACGCTTTCACAAATCATGAATGAATATTTTGATGGAGATATTGTGAAAGTCGTCGAAAAAGAACAAAAAGGTTCTGTGAAAGAATTAGCTGTCGATTTCTTACTCTATGGAACATTAGCTGAAGTATTTGCCCGTAAAAATGGGTTCAACAGAGGGCTCGGGGGATCCATGCATGCATTTTTTACTCCTTTTGGTGTATATCCAAACAATGCAATTGTAGGTGGATCTGGTGATATTTCTGTTGGAGCAGCCCTCTATAAGCAAGTAAACAAAAAATCAGGCCTAGTCGTTTGTAACATTGGTGATGCATCATTGGGGTGCGGCCCCGTTTGGGAAGGTATTACATTTGCCACCATGTCGCAATTCCGTACATTATGGGAAGAAGGATATAATGGCGGACTCCCCATTATCTTTAATTTTATGAATAATCAATATGGCATGGGAGGCCAGACAGAAGGTGAAACCATGGGATATGATATGCTTGCACGTCTGGGGGCCGGAGTCAATGCAGAGATGATGCATTCCGAACGTGTATATGGATATGATCCGTTGGCTGTGATTGATGCATTTAAACGCAAAAAGCAAACCTTAGAAGAGTGTAAAGGCCCTGTATTGCTTGATACTTTGACGTATAGAATATCAGGACATTCTCCTTCCGATGCTTCTTCGTACCGCACAAAAGAAGAAATAGAGGCATGGCAAAATGCAGATTCTATCTTAGAATACGGTGCCAAATTAGTAGATGCAGGAGTCGCTTCGGAAGATGACCTTAAACGTATCAAAGAAGATACAACAAACCTAATTACGAAAATATTAAAGTTATCTATAGACGATAATATTTCTCCTCGTTTAGACCTTGACAACAATCCAGAAGCTATTGCAGAAATGATGTTTTCCAATGAATCAAAGGATAAAATGGAAGACAGGAAACCGGATAGCCTTATCCCATATGAAGAAAACCCACGTGTTAAACAAATTAAAAAGAAAGAGCGGTTTGGGTTGGATAAAAATGGCAAACCCTTTTCAAAAGTTAAAACGTACCAGTTAAGAGATGGTATTTTTGAAGCCATTATTGATCGTTTTTACAAAGACCCGACCTTAGTGGCATATGGAGAAGAAAATCGTGACTGGGGCGGTGCTTTTGCTGTTTATCGCGGCTTAACAGAAGCAATGCCATATCACAGGCTCTTTAACTCTCCCATCTCTGAAGGTGCTATTGCAGGTACGGCAGTGGGATATGCCATGGCAGGAGGCCGGGTAATTGCTGAAATCATGTATTGCGATTTTATAGGAAGAGCAGGAGATGAAATATTTAACCAGCTTCCTAAGTGGCAAGCTATGAGTGGAAATGTAATAAAAATGCCGGTAGTGATCAGGGTGTCTGTTGGTTCCAAATATGGAGCACAACATTCACAGGATTTTTCATCTATTGTAGCGCATATTCCTGGACTTAAAGTGGTATTCCCGGTTACACCTTATGATGCAAAAGGACTTATGAACACTGCATTACAAGGAACCGACCCGGTGATCTTCTTTGAGAGCCAGCGTATATATGATATTGGTGAATTATTCCATGAAGAAGGTGTGCCTGAAGAATATTATGAAATACCATTGGGTGAACCTGATATTAAACGAAAAGGTGATGATGTAACCATAGTTACTGTAGGTGCTACTTTATACCGGGCATTAGAAGCAGCAGATATATTACAGGAAAAATATAATGTTTCAGCCGAGGTTATTGATGCCAGGTCTATTGTGCCTTTTAATTATGAACCTGTGATTGAATCATTGAAAAAAACCGGGAAAATCGTGTTTACCGGTGATGCATCCGAACGCAATTCATTCTTAAAAGACATGGCGGAAAACATCACAGAACTTGCATTTGATGAATTGGATGCACCTCCTGTTGTGGTGGGTTCAAAAAACTGGATCACACCTGCTAAAGAACATGAACATTATTTCTTCCCGGAGAAAGAATGGATTGTAGATGCAATCCACCAAAAAATAATGCCGCTTAAAGGGCACACGCCAAAGCATAATTACACGACCAATGAACAACTCCGCAAAGCAAAAAGAGGCATTTAAACGTGAAAAATTGATAGGAAATATTAAATTTGCCTTGATTTTTGATAATTTGTTAAATCTATAAATTATAACAGATGAAAATTACTGTTTTAGGAGTTGGTTATGTGGGATTGGTTACCGGAACTTGTTTTTCAGAAACCGGAGTTGATGTGATGTGTGTAGATATTGACCCGGATAAAATTGAAAAATTAAGGCAGGGGATTATCCCGATTTATGAGCCGGGTTTGCCTAAAATGTTGCAAAACAATATTGATAAGGGAAGGCTTAAATTTACAACCAAAATAAAAGAAGGAATTAAAGATTCTGAAGTAGTATTCATTTGTGTTGGGACACCATCTGACGAAGACGGGAGCGCAGACCTGAAATATGTATTGGAAGTGGCCAGGCAAATAGGACAGGAAATCAATCAATACATGGTTGTTGTTACCAAAAGCACTGTTCCTGTGGGAACTTCTGAAAAGGTAAGGGTTGTTATCAAAAATGAACTTGAAAAACGCAATTCTGATATTCAATTTGATGTTGCATCTAATCCTGAATTTCTAAAAGAAGGTGATGCTGTAGAAGATTTTTTACGGCCTGACAGGATTGTCATTGGTACAGACAGCTCTGAAGCAGAAAATACCCTGAAGCGGTTGTATAAACCCTTCTTGTTAAATCAGCACCCGATTCTTTATATGGATATCCCGTCGGCTGAAATGACCAAATATGCAGCCAATGCTATGCTTGCAACAAAGATCAGTTTCATGAACGACCTGGCTAATTTATGTGAAAAACTTGGTGCTGATATCAATTTTGTCAGAAATGGAATTGGTTCTGATCCCCGTATAGGGAATAAATTCATATACCCGGGCACCGGTTATGGCGGATCATGTTTTCCAAAAGATGTGAAAGCGCTGATTAATACAGGCAAAATTAATCAATACGATTTAGAAATATTACAGGCTGTTGATGCGGTCAATGATAAACAGAAAAAAATCCTGATCAAAAAGATTATGGAACATTTCAATAATGACATCAGTGGCAAAACATTCGGAATTTGGGGGTTGTCTTTTAAACCGCATACAGATGATACCAGGGAATCCCCCGCTATTGTTATTATCAATGAATTACTGGAAAAGGGAGCGAAAGTTAAAGCATATGATCCTGTGGCAATAAATGAGAGCAGAAAATTATTTAATGACAAAATAACCTATGGCAATGATCAGTATGATGTTCTGATTGATGCTGATGCCTTGATTTTAGTAACCGAATGGGAAGAGTTCAGAATGCCTAATTTCCCTGTATTAAACCGGTTGATGAAAAACAAACTGATATTTGATGGCCGGAACATATATGATCCGGAAGAAATGAAAGAAGAAGGATTTACTTATTATTGTATAGGACGGAACAAAGTAGGGTAGTTGGCCATATTTTGTGGGATTAAAGTTATACAAATAATTAATAGAAGTTCCTAAAATCTATTCCGGAAAATCAAAATAATTTTTTGCATTAAAATAGCAAATATCTTCAACGACTTTTCCTAAAAAATCCATGTCATCAGGAAACTCTCCGTTTTCAACATCGTGTCCAATCAGGTTGCATAAAATACGCCTGAAATATTCATGACGAGGAAACGAGAGAAAGCTTCTCGAATCTGTGAGCATTCCCACGAAACGGCTTAGAAGCCCCAATTGTGATAACGTGTTCAGTTGGTCAATAATGCCTTCTTTTTGATCCAGGAACCACCATCCGGAGCCCCATTGCATCTTCCCGGGTACACTTCCATCCTGGAAATTCCCGATCATGGTTGCCATGATGGCATTATCCGAAGGATTAAGATTATAAATAATGGTTTTGGTTAGCTTTCCTTCCTGGTCGAGCCGGTCAAAAAAGTGCGACATGGGTTTCGCTACTTCGTAGGAGCCAATGGAGTCAAAACCAATGTCTGATCCGCTTTGTCTAAACATTCGGGTATTGTTGTTCCGCATTGCACCCACGTGATATTGTTGCGTCCATCCCTTTTCATGATCCATTACAGCAAATTCATACAACATGGCAGATTTGAATTTTTCGATTTCTGCATGGTCTAAATCTTTGTTGTTGCGTACTTTCTTAAATATTTTTTCTATTTCTGATTCTGTATATTTTGCTGAATGCATGGTTTCCAGTCCATGGTCGGACAAACGGCTACCTTGTTTATGAAAAAAATCATGGCGTATGCGAATGGCCTCAAGAAGGTCGTGATAGCTTTTGATATCCATGTCAGCTAATTTCGCTAATTTGTCAAGGTATTGATTGTATGTCCCTTTATCTCCTACATTCATGGCAGCATCGGGCCTCCAGGCCGGGTATACTTTCTTTTCGAACTGATCTGCTTTGATTTTGTGATGATGCTCGAGGGAGTCGGCAGGATCATCCGTGGTACATATAGATTCTACATTCATTTTATGCATGATATTCCGGACAGAAAATTCTTTGCTTCTTAATTTCTCTGTGGCTTCATCGTATATTTCTCTGGCAGTATCCGGGTTAAGGATTTTTTCAATGCCCAAAGGATTCTTTAATTCAAGATGAGACCAGTGGTATAAAGGGTTTCGCATTAAATAAGGCATTGTTTTGGCAAATTGCTCAAATTTTTCCCAATCGCCAGCATCCCCGGTACAGTATTTTTCATCTATTCCATTAGTACGCATGGCACGCCATTTATAATGATCACCACTCAGCCATACCTGCCCGATATTATCAAAATTTTTATCCTCTGCAATTTCATTGGGAGGGAGATGACAATGATAATCGATAATAGGGAGGTCTGCTGCATGGCGGTGATATAGTATTTGAGCAGTCTTATTTTGAAGCATGAAATGCTTGTCCATGAATTTTTTCATAGGAGATAAAATTTAAATATGTTTACAAGTACTACAAAGATGGCAATTTTTATCAAAAAAATGTATGGTACGTTAATAAAATTACCCGAACATACCTATACTTAAAAATTTAATCTAATTTTGTATTGGTTTTTTGAATTAGAATGATTTATCTTAACATGGTTGAATACCGGCATATAATAATGTTGATACTATTACCAAAGATCATCACGTTTCTAAAAAGGAATATGAATATCAGAAGGCCAATGATGTGAATTATGTATTTGAATTCTAATATTGAGCAGGCCGTTCTATCGATCTTCTATTAAGAAGGTAGGAAAGTCCGGACAACACGGGGCGCCATGCTTCTGAAAGGGAAGATGTCTGCGAGGGCATGGTACCGGGGAAGAAAAGAACCGCTCTGTCTTTGGCAGAGTAAGGGTGAGAAGGTGGGGTAAAAGCCTACCAGGCCTGATGGCGACACCAGGTGCTGCCCGGCCCATGGGTTGAAAGGCCATGTATACCGGCATGTAAGGACTGCCCGTCCGTTGCCGGGGGGTAGGCCGCTTAGATAAATGATAGAACCCATCTTTGATGGAGACAGAATCCGGCTTACAGGCCTGCTCATTTTTTTATATTAGAGGTGCTTTATAATAAACCGGAACATAAATTATTTAGAGAAAACTATGCGCATAGACATTTTAACGGTTCTGCCTGAGCTTTTTGAAAGCCCGTTTGGTCATTCTATTATAAAACGAGGAGTTGATAAAGGAGTGGTGGAAATACATGTACACAACCTGCGTAACTATTCAACTAATAAGCACAAAAAAGTAGATGATTACCCGTTTGGGGGAGAGGCTGGTATGGTCATGTCTGTTGAACCCATTGACAGGGCAATTCAACAATTGAAGGCAGAGCGGGAGTATGATGAAATTATTTTTACAACTCCTGATGCACCGGTGTTCAATCAACAAAAAGCGAACCATCTTTCTACAATGAAGAATATCATTATTCTGTGCGGACATTATAAAGGTGTTGACCAGCGAGTAAGAGATCATCTCATTACCATGGAATTATCTATTGGTGATTATGTACTTACCGGGGGAGAACTACCGGCTGCAATTATTGCAGACAGTATAATACGACTCATTCCCGGGGTGATTTCAGATGAGACATCTGCACTGACGGATTCGTTTCAGGATCATTTACTTGCCCCCCCGGTTTATACAAGGCCTGCTGATTATAAAGGGATGAAAGTACCTGAGGTATTAAGGTCAGGTAATTTTAAAGTAATAGACGACTGGAAAACCGAACAGTCGCTGAACAAAACGAAAAAGCTACGCCCTGATTTATTGAAAGACACGGGGGATGATAAGGAATTTTGATATATAAAATAT
>CAYFQI010000041.1:0-14932 GCA_964345135.1 uncultured Bacteroidales bacterium | reverse complement strand
TGGGTTAAAAAAGTTATTCGTCATTATTTAAAATATGAAAACACATATGGAAAACCGGATATAATTCATGCGCATTCAACGATATGGGCAGGGTATGCTGCATCAATTATCAGAGAACAATACGGTGTTCCTTTTATAATTACTGAGCATAGAAGCAGATTTGTAAATCATCCTAAAGCTAAATCCATTTTTTTAAAATCATTTTATGCTCCTAAAATAAAAAAAGCACTTCAATTAAGCCAACGGATTATCCTTGTCAGTTCGGCATTAAAAAATTCTTTATCCTCATTTTATCCTCCTTCTGCCTCAAAAATGATAACCATTCCAAATATGACTGATACTTGTTTCTTTACATTACCAATAAAAGAGCGAAATCAACATCCATTCACCTTTTTCTCTTTAGGAGTTTTAGAATATGTAAAGGGAATGAATCTATTGATCAAAGCTTTTAAAAAATTCAATGATCATGTTCAGTCAAACTCATTTTTGATTATCGGGGGTAAAGGGAGTATGTATAACACACTGTTGAATCAAGTCAAAAAAGAAAATTTAGAAAATAACGTTTTTTTTACCGGAAGTTTAAATAAATATGAAGTTAAAAAACACATGCATCAATCCAATGTATTTGTTTTACCAAGCAGATTTGAAGCATTTGGGGTTGTATTCATAGAGGCATTATCAACAGGATTGCCGGTAATAGGTACTAAATCAGGAGGACCTGAGTATATTATTCACTCCAGTAATGGAATTCTTGCTGAAAATGAAGATATAGATTCTTTACAAAATGCAATGGAAAAAGTCTATCATTCTTATGAAAAATATAATCCTGTGAATATTAGAAAAGAAGCAATAAATCATTACGATAAACGGTCGGTCGCAAACCAAATCATTAAAATATATAAAGAATCTCTAAGTGATAAAAATAGTATTAACAGATAACAGAGCCGATACATGGTATCAAAAAGAAAATATTTATGCCAAAGGGTTTCTTTTTGATAACAATGAACAATTATTGAAAGGAAATGATTTATGTGATTATTTTAAAAATGTTAATCACATTAAAAAACTAAATCAACTTCTTATTTCAACAACCGGACAGTTTAGCCTTATTATCCGTGTTCCTCAGGGGGTTATATTCGCCATTGATCATGCCAGACATTATCCTCTTTTTTATTCATTAAAAAATAATAATTTGATCATTTCTGATTCTGTATATCGTTTAACTCATTTTTATTCAGATTCGGATACAAAAATAAAGAATGAAAGTATTAGTGAGTTTTTATGTACCGGTTTTGTAACCGGAAATAAGACCCTATTCCAAGACATATATCAGGTAAAAGCAGGTGAAATATTATCTTTCATTAATAATCAAATGACTGCTTTAGAGTATCATCATTATAGCATTTTAAATCCTGTAAATATTGAATATAATCAATTACTTACAAAAGCACGGCAAATTCTAAATAATTGTTCTGACAGGCTTGTTAGAACATTAGAAAATAAAACTGCTGTCATTCCTTTGAGTGGTGGATACGATTCCAGATTAATTGCAGTAATGCTAAAAAATGCAGGATACAATAACGTTATTTGTTTCACTTTCGGAAGACCCGGAAATAATGAAATCGCTATTTCTAAAAAAGTTGCACGTACGCTCGGTTTTCAATGGATTTTTATTCCATATAATCAACAATTAATCAGCCATTTTTTAGAAGACGAATCATTCAAAGATTATTACTCTTATGCTGCTGAAGGTGCTTCTATGTTTTTTATGCAGGAGTTTTTCGCCATAAAATATTTGACCAAACATCATTTAATACCACCTAATTCAATATTTATTCCCGGACATTCAGGTGATGCATTGGGAGGCAGTCAATTGAATAAAAATTTTGTAAAACCTTATTATTCTTTAAATCAATTGACTCATAAAATATATCATGATAAATTCATTTATAACACGCAAAAAAAAGATTTCAAACATTTAACCCTTTCAAACATAAAAAAAGACATCTCATTAGAATACAAACAAGGTGCTTTACCCTATAGTATATATGAGAATTGGGATTATAAAGAAAAATTAGCTAAATTTATTATAAATTCTTGCAGAGTCTTTAATTTTTTTGGTTACCAATACAGGCTTCCATTTTATGATCGTAATGTACTTGATTTTTTTGCGCATGTCCCTTATAAAATAAAAAAAGATAAGACTTTTTATGATGAATTATTAACGAATTATTTTTTTGAAAAACACAAATTAAATTTTAAAAATGAATTACAACCTTCTCAATTAACAATTAAAATCCAAAAAGTTAAAAATTTATTCAAAAAGTTGATGCCCGGGGTAATTATTAAAAAAATCTTAATTAAACATGATTGGAATTTTTATTATAATATAACACATGAATTCAAAAAAGATTTAATACACCAGGGGAAAAAAGTCAAAATGAGTTTTCCCAGTTTTAATACAATCATTATTCAGTGGTATGTAAACCAAATAAAAAAAATCATGCACTGATATAAATTTATTTTTTTATCTTTTTGATGAGATGTTCAATCATTATCAATAACTTTGTACAGTATAATGATATGAGCATGCGAAAGACACTTCAATTTCCAATTCAACAAAAGGTTAACACCATCAAAGAAAGAGTTCTTCATTGGGCTTCATCATTTGATATCTCAGTATACCTTGATAATAACCAATATAAATCTGCTTACAACACGTTTGAATGTCTGGTAGGCGCTGACCCAATAACAACATTAAAAGACACCAATTTTGATTCTTTAAAATCCTATTTAAACAAGACAGGTGATTGGGTATTGGGATTTATATCATATGATGCTAAAAACGAGACAGAACTTTTAACATCTAATAACCCGGATCATATTAACATGCCATTGATGCATTTTTTTTGTCCCCGGTATCTTATCTTCATCCGGGAAGGTATGTTAACACTCCAATACCACCCGGGGCATGATGCAGAACAATGCGTTGAAGCATTATACACGACCATCCGGGATGAAAAAAAAACCAATCCCGGCCTTACTCCCAGCATACCTATAACACCTAAACTAACTCAAAAAGCATACCTGGATACAGTAAACCAAATCTTAAAACACATCCACAGGGGAGACATTTTTGAAATGAATTTCTGCCAGGAATTCTATTCAACACCTGCGATCATTAACCCCCTTGTATTGTATTTAAAATTAAAAAACATCTCCCCTACTCCTTTTTCGTGTTATTATAAATTAAATCAACAACATCTTATTTCTGCAAGTCCAGAACGCTTTTTAAAAAAGACAGGAACAACCATTATTACCCAACCCATAAAAGGAACTATACAAAGGGGGGCAACCCCAAAAGAAGATGAACGATTAAAACAACAATTGTTGAATGATCCGAAAGAACGGGCAGAAAATGTGATGATCGTTGACCTTGTGCGGAATGATTTAGCTAAAACAGCACTGAAAGGATCTGTGAAAATTGAAGAACTATTTGGGATTTACACCTTTAAACAAGTACATCAAATGATATCAACTGTTGCTTCGATCCACGATCCTCAATACCACCCGGTTGACATTATAAAAAATGCATTTCCCATGGGTTCTATGACAGGAGCGCCTAAGGTAAAAGCTATGGAATTAATTGAACAGTATGAAACATCCAAAAGAGGGCTTTATTCAGGAGCAGTTGGGTATGTTACTCCTTCAAAAGACTTTGACTTTAATGTAGTCATCAGAAGTTTTTTATACAATGAAGCAAATAAATATTTATCTTTTCATGTTGGTGGTGCCATTACAGCTAATTCAATTCCCGAAAACGAATACAAAGAGTGCATGCTGAAAGCAAAAGCAATGACAGATACACTCGACTTTATAGACGGACATTAAATCACAAATTATGATTGAAGAATTTAACCATTATCTCAATAATACATTAAAAATAAACAAAACTGAAAATATTTTACTGGCTGTCAGCGCCGGAGTGGATTCTGTCGTCATGGCCGACCTGTTTTATCATTCAAATTTATCCTGCGGAATAGCACATTGTAATTTTCAATTGAGGGGTGAAGAATCGGATCAGGATGAATTATTTGTTCAACAACTGGCTGCACACTATGGATTTCCTTTTTATAACATTTCATTTGACACACATACGTATGCTCAGGAACATCATATCTCCATCCAAATGGCAGCAAGAGAGCTAAGATACGATTGGTTTGAAAACATCAGAAATAAAAAAAAATATGATTATATAGCCATTGGGCACAACAGCGATGACGTGGCAGAAACCTTTTTTATTAATATCATGCGGGGCACAGGCATCCGGGGGATCAGCGGATTCAAACCTGTTAAAAGACATATCATCCGTCCTGTTCTTTTTGCTTCAAGAGAACAAATATTAAATCATTGTATAAAAAATAACATTCAATACCGGGAAGATTCCAGCAATTCATCTGTTCACTATACCCGTAACAAAATACGACATCAAATTATTCCTCTCTTTGAAGAGTTGAATCCTAAGTTTAAATCCACTATGGATGAAAACATCAAACATTTTGCTGATGTTCAAGAGGTATTCATATCTTCTGTCAATAACACAAAAAAAAATTTGCTTAATTTTCAACACGGCAGAGCCACCATTTCCATCCCTCTTCTCAAACAATTATCACCGATTCGAATATATGCTTTTGAATTATTAAAAGATTTTGGATTCACCCGGGAACACATAAATATCCTTTTGGAAATATTAAACCATCAACCGGGTAAGCAGTTATTTTCAACTACTCACAGGCTTGTAAAAGACAGAAATAAATTGATAATCACCCCCTGTAAAGAAAACAATCATAATTATACTTATATAAATGAAGGGACACATTCAATTGATGAACCTCTACCGCTTTCATTCAAATCATTTTCTTATGCTGTTAATCATGAAATTCCTCACAATGAAAAAATTGCGTGGATAGACCAAAACAAAATCGTTTATCCTTTGATTATCCGCAAATGGAAGCATGGAGATTATTTTATGCCATTAGGAATGCAGCACCATAAGAAATTAAGTGATTATATGACAGACAGCAAATTTTCTTTAGCAGACAAAGAAAACACCTATCTGCTTTGTTCCGGGAACGAGATTGTTTGGATCATTGGCCACCGGATAGACAATAGGTTTAAAATTACAAACAAAACAAACAGGATACTTGAAGTTAAATTAAACCACAAATAATAATTTGTTTTTTGTATAGTGTTTTTTTCATTATTAATTGGGTTAAAGAAATAGATTAAATACCTTTGTATTATAAATGACCTAAAAACAAATACCATCATGGAAGATTCACAAAAATTAACAAGCCCTTCTATCTTCATTGGCATGCAAGGCAATGGAGTGATCAGCTTTGGTTCGGGCCAGCCGGACTTGCCCCCACCTTCCCAAGTTATTGAAGGCATCAACATTCGTAATGATCTGCGATACGGACTTATTCAGGGTGAGGCGGATTTAAGAAATGCATTATCTCAAGAATACCCTGCATCAACAGCAGATAACTTCATCATTACAAATGGGGCATCCGAAGCGCTTGATCTGATTTTCCGTGCTATGGAACCGGGAAAAGTGTTGCTACCTCGTCCGTATTATTACTCGTATCCATCGATCGTGAAATTTGCAGGCATGGAACCTGTATATACTGATCTGATTGATGGAAAAATTGATTTGAATGATTTCAATAAAAAAATTGAAGATTGCTCAGCTGTATTAATCAATTCACCATCCAATCCTACGGGCTGTATTGAAGAAATCGAAACCCTCAAGGAAATTGAAAAAATTACAAGAGAAAAAAATATATACATTGTCTCTGATGAGGTGTATAAAGATTTGATATACGAACGTGAGAATTATCATATCGAAGGGGATAATGTAATCACCATTAATTCATTTTCAAAGACATATGCCATGTGTGGTGTCCGCGTTGGATATCTCTGGAGTGCTAACCAGGATATCGTGGATAAAGCCATCGAGATCAAAACTCACACATCAATGAACACCAATTTGATCGGACAAGATATGGCTTTGCAGGCCATGTCTGTACCAGATAGTTATATTTTTGAACAACAAAAAACCTGGTTAAGCCGACGGAACATTATTTACCAGGCCTTAACAGACCTGGGATTTGACTTATGGAAACCGGAAGGTGCATTTTATGTATTTCCCAAAGTAGAAAGACCCAGGGAATTTGTATGGAACTTGTATAAAAAACACAACGTGATTACTTATCTCGGGGAATGGTTTGGAGCACCCGACCGGATCAGGCTAAGCTATGCGCTGGATATCAATGAAATACATGAAGGCCTTAATCGGATTGAGTCTGTAATTAAAGAGATGAACCTTCAAATGCATAAATAATGTAGATGTTTGGTGTACTTATGCAATTTGGGGGCAAGCGTAATGATGATGTTAGCGAATAAATTGGCTTTATACTTTAACTTCTTTACAAATAAAATTATAATCTCTTTTAAAAAACATATTTTTGTTCAATCAAAAATTTTAAAGGAGAAATACATATACCATGAATATAAGCCCTTCCAATATATTTGATTTCAAAAATACATTAGATGACTTTCTCAAGCATTCAGAAAAACTCGTTCACTATCATCGTTTGAGTAATCCTGTATATTCAGCATATACTAATCACCTGGAAAAAACTACAGATCAGGTAAACAAGCTCGAAGACATCATTTTTTTACCTGTTGAATTGTTTAAAACACATCAGATCATCACGAACAATGGCTCTGTTGATAAAGTATTTGAAAGCAGTGGAACCACCGGAACTACCACGAGCAAACATTACATTCATGATATTTCAATATACAAAAAGAGCTATTTAACCGGGTTTCAATACTTTTATGGAAACCCCGGGGACTATTGTATCCTTGCAATGCTCCCCTCCTATTCAGAACGCTCGGGTTCTTCCCTGATCACAATGATGAAAGGACTGATATCACGAAGTATTCATCCATGCAGTGGCTTTTACAATAAAGACTATAAAAAATTAAAAAACGTGCTCTTAAACCTTGAAAAAGACCAACAAAAAACACTGCTAATCGGGGTAAGTTTTGCATTGACAGAATTCGCAGAAAAAAACCCGATGAATCTCGAACACACCATTGTAATGGAAACAGGAGGCATGAAAGGCCGCCGGGAAGAGATCACGCGGGAGGAACTTCATCAATTGCTATCTAAACAACTTGGTATTCAAAAAGTCCATTCAGAATATGGCATGACTGAATTATTATCACAAGCCTATTCAAAAGGTCACGGAAGGTTCAAAACCCCACCCTGGATGAAAATACTTATCAGGGATCCATATGATCCGTTTTCTTATTTACATCATGGAAAAACAGGCGGAATAAATATTATTGACCTTGCCAATATTTATTCGTGTCCATTTATAGCTACACGAGACCTGGGAAAAATGCATCCGGACGGCACCTTTGAGGTATTGGGCAGGTTTGACCAAAGCGATACCAGGGGATGTAACATGTTGATGTTATAAAAATACATCATTAAAACAAATTCGGCATACTGCTATAAGAGAAAGCTAATAATTCCTTTCATTCAAAAAACAAATAAAATGAATAATAGAGTTTTTCATTTACTGCTTCATTTTTTCTTGCATTATCCCGATAGTGCTTCAAAAAAATTTATTGTCTATAAAAAAACCTGAAAATTTTGATGCGAAAGAATTATTAGAAGTTCGCTATAAATTTGTAATACCTCCTGAAACAATAAATTTCATAGCTTCGGCAGGGCTTATATCAATCGTACGAATATCCTCAACAGGAACAATAAACAGCTCTCCCGAAAAATTATAAGAATGTGGAAAATACACAGAGGCTTTGTCTTTTATTCCTAAAAACTGTAGATCTTTCCTGGTGATGAATCCAATTTTCTCTAAATTGGAAATATGATTAACTTTTACCAGTACCGGTTGATTGAACCGCTTCTCTTTTCCAACAAATGCAGAAAATAAATCTTTTAAAGAACTGTATATAAGTTTAATCAAGGGTGTTTTTCCTAAAATCCTGTTAAATATTCTCCTGAAGGGCCTGGCAATAAAAGTTTGCCCCAGGAAACCCAGGAATGTTAATAAAACAATGACCAATAACACCCCAAGCCCGGGAATGTCAAAATTCAAGTATTTATTAATATACGGGTTTAGAATACCATCTGTAAACCTGAAAATAAGATAAATTGCATACACGGTGATCGTGACCGGGGCAATATATAAGATCCCCTGCAAAAAAAATCGACTAAGTTTTTTCATTTGTTTTCGTTAGATAGTTTTTTTTGAAATGGGTTAAAAAAATATTCAATCAATTCGAGGATAAAAAGCGTCTTCAATATGATAAATTCTCTTTTTTGTATCATTCAGAATAATGGAAATTATATCAAATCTTACATCCATATCCAGGTTATGTTCATCTATAAATGCTTCAGAAGCATCTACAAGGAATTTCTGTTTCCTTTCTGTTACTGCCTCCTCAGGTTTCTGGAAATAATCATTTCTTCTTGTTTTAACTTCAATAACAACCAGTTGTTGTTCTGTTCTGGCAATAATATCTATTTCTTTTGACTGATACCTCCAGTTGGCTGCTAATATCTGATAACCAGACCTCTTTAAAAAATCCAATGCTTCTTTTTCTCCTTTTCTGCCTAATAATGTATGCTCTGATGTCATGTAGAAAAAATAATTTTGATTGACATAAAATTAATCAATAATTATACATTACTCATCATGCATGTTAAGGTTATTGATTATTTTTTAAAAACAGTTTGAATTAAAAGGGCACCAGAACATTTAAAGCATTTGGTACAACCTCAATTTTAACTTTGTTATCAATTAAACAAGGTTCACCGTCGTAATGTGCTTCACATGGTTTTTTAAATTTCAAAGTAACCTTTTTGGCTTTGAATGTTTCAAGGTATTTACTTGAATCAAGTTTTTTGGTAAATAATCTAATCCCGATATCAAATACCCGGTAACTGGGAAATGGTTTCAATATGCATACATCTATCAAACCATCCTGAATATCTGCATCGGGTGCAATGAATGCATTATTACCGTATTGTGATGCATTTGCAAACGAGACCAGGAATGCTTTCCTGCACAGCTTTCTTTTCCCCTTAACTTTAAGCCTGTATTTTTGAGGTTTATACTTAAAATATTCATGAATTGTGCTTTTAACATACGTTTTAAATCCTCGTGTGCCTGCCTCGGCAAAACGGTGCCCGATGAGTGCATCAAATCCAACGCCACAAGTACAAAAAAAAGGGATATCGTTTAACAGGCCGTGGTCTATTGACAAGATTCTTGATTGTGCAATCACTGAAAGGGCTTGTTTTATATTCAAAGGTATTTTTAAATGATTGGACAACCCGTTCCCGGAACCTCCGGGAATTATTCCCATTGATGATTTAGAATGAATCAAAGCGCAAGCTACTTCATTAACGGTTCCATCACCCCCGAATACTACAATTTTTCGGGCATCACGTTTAGACCATTTTTTTGCAATAACTGTTGCATCTCCAGGGCCTTTAGTATAAATAAACGAAATATCATAAATATCCGGTAAAAAACTTTGCTGAACAACCTCTTCAATATTTACCTTTTTAACTCTACCGGCTGCCGGATTTATAATAAACGGCAGCCGGGGTTTAGGTTGTTTTGACTTCATATCCTTCATCACACCTTCGTGATGATTGTATTCACTATATTATTATAATTTATTTCTTCTTCTTTTTCCCGGGAGTTTGTATTTGTTGTTTTACACGGATCGTGTTGTAAGCAATCGGGGTCGCAATAAAAAGTGACGAATAAGTACCAACGACAACACCGATCATCAATGCAAAAACAAATCCTCTGATCACATCGCCACCAAGAAGGAATATTATCAATAATACAACAAATGTACTCAGAGATGTACTGAATGTACGGCTAAGTGTACTATTTAGTGAGCCATTGTATATTTCTTTACGGTCGCGCTTAGGATGAAGTTTGAAAAACTCCCTGATCCTGTCAAATACAACCACCGTGTCATTTATTGAATATCCCATGACGGTTAATATAGCAGCAATAAATGCCTGGTCAATTTCCAATGAGAAAGGCATATATCCATGAAGTAATGAAAATAGCCCTAATAATATTAATGTATCATGGACAAGTGCTCCTAAAGCGCCCAATCCATACTGCCATTTTTTAAATCGTAATAAAATATAGATAAATATGAAGAGCAAAGCAAAGAATATTGCCCATACAGCTTGTTTTTTAATATCATCTGCAATGGTGGGGCCTACCTTTTGTGAACGTTGCCTGTATTCATCCATGAATTTTTCAAATGTAATATCTTTGGGGAGCAATGGCTTTAACCCGCTAAATAGCGTTCGATCGACTTCCTTATCCACTTCTTTCCCTCTTTCTTCAATTCTATATTTCGTGGTAATGCGAACTTGTTTATCGTTTCCAAATGTGATCACCTCAGGTGTATGTTCAAATTCATCTTTGAGCATTTGCTCTACATCATTCGTGTTGACAGGATTCTCAAATTTCACTACATACGTTCTACCCCCGGTAAAATCTACTCCTTGATTAAGTCCCCTGGTAAATAACGAAAAAAGTCCTATAAAAACAATGATACCAGAGGCTACATATGAGATCTTCCGCAAATCAATAAATTTAACATTTGTATTTTGAAATGCTCCCTTGGTGATTTTAGTGGCAAAGGTGATTTTATTATTTTTATCAAGCATCCTTAAAAAGATCAGCCTTGTAATAAATATCGCCGAGAACAAGGAAGTTAATACACCTATTCCCAATGTAGTGGCAAACCCCTTGATTGGGCCTTTACCAAAAATATACAGAACTGCAGCCGTTAAAAGTGTTGTAACATTCGCATCCACGATAGCAGAATAAGCATTATTATACCCGTCTTTGATGGCCAGTTTTATTCCTTTTCCTGCCAGTATCTCTTCCCTGATCCTTTCGTATATAAGCACGTTGGCATCAACAGATATACCTATCGTGAGGACAATACCTGCAATTCCCGGTAACGTGAGCACAGCACCCAAAGAAGCCAGTACCCCGATGAGAAAAAACATGTTGGCCAACAATGCAATATCCGCAACCAGGCCTGCCCTGTGACTGTAATAAAACACCATGTAGAGCAATACTATAATAATGGCTACAAGGAATGAATTGAATCCAGAATTAATCGCTTGTTGACCAAGAGATGGACCAACAATAGCTTCCTGGATAATATTTGCAGGGGCCGGTAATTTCCCTGATTTTAATACATTAGCAAGGTCTTTTGCTTCTTCAAGGTCAAAATCACCTGTTATGTTAGATGTTCCCCCGGTAATTTCCTGTTGTACCTGAGGTGCTGAATATACACGGTTATCCAGGACGATGGCAATGTATTCCTTGACATTTTGTTGGGTAAGTCTTGCCCAGATTTGAGAGCCTTTGTTATTCATATTCATAATAACCTGTGGTGTTGATCCTGTTTGGCCGAAATCAACCCTTGCATTCACTATCACATCACCATCAAGAGGAGGTTCTCCCGTGCGCGTGGTTACCTTGATGGCATGAAGCTCATAATAAGATTCGGATTCGTCCCACCTGGGAGGATAAGCACTCCAATAAAACCGCATATCTCTGGGGAAAGCACTCCTGATTTTTTCTTTTTGAAGCAACCGATCTATTTTATCCATGTTACGCTTGTGAGCTATCCCGATCGCTGAACCGGGATAAAATTCACCTTCTCTTGACATACGTGGTTGTAACAACTCGAATAAAGGATGTTCCTTCATCATTCCTTCTCTTTGTGCAGCTGTATCTAAGGCCCCGGTATCTGCCTGTTCAATTTCCTCCATCAATGAAGTTTCTTCAGATACAGTCGTGTCAGTCGTGGCTGTATCACTTAATAAATCCGTAATAATGTCTTCTTCCTTTTCATCCTCTGTATCTGCAATTGTTGTATCTGTTGATGCCCGGGCTCGTGTCGTATCTTTTTCTACTTCTCTCATTTGTTTCAGCCGTTTATTGGCTTCCATTAAATATTTATAAACCTCCTGATTATCATAAGTTTCCCAAAACTCAAGATTTGCAGTTGTCTGGAGCAGGTCTTTTACACGCTCGGGATTTTTAACCCCGGGAAGCTCAATCATGATCCTTCCGCTTGTTTCAAGTCTTTTAATATCAGGTTGAGCCACACCAAAGCGGTCAATACGATTTCTTAATACATTAAATGCATTATCTATAGCTGACTTTGTTTCAGTGTGCAATACATCCAATACTTCTTCATTGCTTGACCCGAACCCTATCCTGTCCTGTAATGTTGGACTCGCATAAAAAAACTGTGCCAATTTACCATTTGGTTCTATTTCATTAAATGCTTGACCAAAAAGATCAACAAAATCTTCCTGGCTGTCTTTTTGCATCTCTTTTGCCCGCCTGATTGTTTTTACAAATGTGCTATCTTTAGTATTATTGGCTAAAGACCTTATTATATCTTCTACGGAAACTTCAAGAATAACACTCATCCCTCCCTTTAAATCCAGGCCCAGGTTCAATTCTCGTTGTTGTACTTCTCTGAATGTGAACTTTTTCAGCCCCAAAAAATTATACACCTCTTCACCTGAAAGCGAGTCTAAATAATAATTATACCTATCCCGGTCAATGGTATCATTCACGGTTGCATAAGCTTTAGCATCTTGTTTTACCCTATATGAAAAAAATGTAAAACTTAACTGATATACACAAATTAAAGCCAATAAAATAGCTAAAAATCTTATAACTCCTCTATTCTGCATTTTTAATGTATTTTAGATTTATTTATTGAAAAAATAATAGGGGGCAAATATAATATTTTTTTATGATTCTTGCAGAAGTTAATGACCGGAGTTAAAAAAAAACTTAAATATTTTTAAATGACTTTCTGTAAAACCTGTGAAATTTAATTGGTGGTTTATTTTTTTATTGTAATTTTGTCTTTTTTAAAACAGGTATCTATTTGTATGAATCAATATACAATACAATATAGTGGATTGAGCGAGGGTGAGCATAAATTCCAATACGAGATAAAACAGGATTTTTTCCAGGAATTTGATTATGCTGAAATTAATAAAGGGAACATCAATGTAGATGTATATTTAACTAAACATTTCCAAATGCTTGTTTTCAGATTTATAATTAAAGGAACCATAAACATTATGTGCGACAGGTGCCTTGATCACTTTGATCTGAATATTGACAACGATACCTTATTATATGTCAAATTTGGAGACGAGCACGAAGAGGAAACTGATAATTCAATAATAATTCAGGAAGAAACAGGTGACTTTGATCTATCACATTATATATATGAATATATTATACTTTCTTTACCATATAAACGAATGCATGGAGACATCTCAGAATGCAACCAGGAAGTCATTCAAAAACTCGAACCATCAAAGGATCAAGCAATTGATCCCAGGTTGGCAAGTTTGAAAAATATTTATAACACTCATAATTAAATAAATCATGGCAGTACCAAAAAGAAAAACATCAAAGCAGCGAAAAAGAAAACGCAGAACCCATGACAATGCAGAAAAAGCAACATTAATGTCATGTCAGAATTGTGGAGCTACAGTTCAATATCATAGAGTTTGCTCAGAATGTGGACATTACAAAGGAAACTTAGTGATAGAGAAAGAAATCTCTGCATAAAACATGGTTTATACCTTGAATTAATATTATATGAACCGAGCCATGACAAATTCTTTGACACACACGGGGATGATTATTGATAACCTCAGAGCAACATGAATGTCAAAAATATAAATTCATGGCGAGCTCCATCTGACCTTTGAAAAATAAAATATAAACAGATGAAAATAGGTATAGATGTAATGGGAGGAGACTTAGCACCTGATGTCACAGTTCTGGGTGCTATCATGGCCAGTAAAGAAATGATTGAAAATGAGAGGATTGTGCTTATTGGTGACAAAAACCAAATCAACACTTTACTTGATAAATACAAAGCAAATCCCGATTCATTTGATATTGTTCATACCCCTGAATGCATTGAAATGGGAGAAAATCCCAAAAAAGCAATATCTCAAAAACCATATTCATCCATTTCAGTAGGATATAAATTACTTGCTAAAGGAGAGATTGATTCTTTTGCAAGTGCCGGCAATACAGGTGCAATGTTATTCGCTGCAATGGGTACCGTAAAATTCATACCCGGGGTAATTCGTCCTTGTATTACAACACTCATTCCCGTCCAAAACGGAAATGTAAGGTTACTGCTTGACATAGGGCTAAACCCCGATTGTAAACCGGATGTACTTTATCAATATGGTATCTTGGGTTCATTGTATTTAAAACATATATACAATGTAAACAATCCCAAAGTAGCATTATTGAATATTGGAAGCGAAGAAGAAAAAGGAAACCTTATCACCAAAAGTACTTTTCAATTAATGAATGAAGGCGACGGGTTTGAATTTGTTGGCAACATAGAAAGCAATGAACTTTTTAAAGAAGGTGAGGCGAATGTAATTGTATGTGATGGTTTTGTTGGAAATATTGTTTTAAAAGAAGCAGAAGCATTCTATGAACTCGTTAAATCAAGAGGTATCAATGACGAGTACTTTGAACGGTTCAATTTTGAAAACTATGGCGGAACCCCCATCCTGGGAATTAACAAAAATGTAATCATCGGACATGGAATATCTAATGAACTTGCCATACAAAACATGTTGATCCTGAGTAAAGATATTATTAAAAGACAACTGACTGAACAAATTAAAAAAGCAATTAGTAATTAGTACTTGTCTATAAAGTCCAACTTCTTCGTTGTTGCTCAAAATTTAAATCCTCAAATACTA
>CAYFQI010000040.1:0-14999 GCA_964345135.1 uncultured Bacteroidales bacterium | reverse complement strand
TAGACAAACACTAATTAAACATACTGAACATCATCATCAAAAATAATATTATCCGAAAAATATTTATAATCTGACATAAAATATTTATTTTTATGCAACAAATGATTATAAACCTACAAAAATGAATCAAAAATGAATCATTTAAAACATATACTCTTTTTACTTCTTTTCCTTAGTTCTCTTTGTATAAATAGCCAATCCGAATTGATCACGAATATTGACAACCGTTCAAAAATAAGTCTCAATGGCAAATGGCGATATCACATTGATGCATTCGACCAAATGGATTCTTACAAAGACAATGTTCCTGAAAAACGTTGGGACATCCATGAATATAATTTTCCGACAGCAGACTGGCTTTATGTGCCAGGCGACTGGAACAGTCAGCGAAAAATCCTGTTTTTGTATGAAGGAAATGTGTTTTACCGTAAAAAAATTAATTACAGAAAAAAAGAAGATAAACGGATATTTTTATATTTTGGAGCTGCCAATTACAAGGCAGATGTATATCTTAATGGAGAACTTATTGGAACACATGAAGGAGGGTTTACGCCATTTAATATTGAAGTCACCAATAAGATCAAGAATGGTGAAAACTCCATCGTGGTGAATGTTGAAAATTACAGAAAACCAGACAGAATACCTGCTATGGCTACGGATTGGTGGAATTATGGTGGGTTGACACGAGACGTTTATATTGTTGAAACAAATAAAACGTTTATTCGTGATTATCATGTACAATTAAAAAAAGGAGATAAAAATACAATCAAAGGGTGGATTCAGCTAGATGGAAATAACCTCAAACAAAATATTACATTAAACATTCCCGCACTTAATTTACAAAAAGAAGTCAAAACAGATCAAAACGGATATGCCGGATTTGAAATCCCTGCAAACAATATTGTATTATGGTCTCCCAAAAACCCTAAACTATACAATATTGTTATTGAAGCTGAAAACTCAAAAACAGAAGAACACATTGGCTTTAGAACCATTGAAACAAAAGGAACAGAGATATTATTAAACGGAAAACCGGTTTTCCTGCGAGGGATATGCATTCATGAGGAAAGCCCTATAAGAGAAGGCCGGGCATGGTCAGAAGAAGATGCGGAGATATTATTGAAATGGGCTAAGGAGTTGAACTGTAATTATGTCAGGCTGGCTCACTATCCGCATAATGAACACATGGTGAAGATGGCCGACAAAATGGGGATTCTGGTTTGGGAAGAACTGCCAATTTATTGGGGCATTGACTGGGAAGATACTGCTGCATATAATATTGCAGAACAACAATTAAAAGAGATGATCACACGCGATAAAAACCGTGCTTCTATCATTATCTGGTCCATGGCCAATGAAACGGGAAATGAACCACCCCGGAATAAATTCCTGAAAAACCTGATCAACACCACCCATTCGATGGACAATACAAGGCTAATCAGCGCTGCTTTGTTAATTAATCATAAAGAATCTGACAAAACAACAAAAGTGGTTGATGATGAGCTGGGCAAACTGGCAGACATCATTTCTGTAAATGCTTACTATGGATGGTATCAGGGGTTGCCTGACCTCATAGATCAAATCAACTGGGATATCCGTTTTGATAAGCCTTTTATGTTCAGTGAAATTGGTGGGGGTGCTCTACAAGGGTACCATGGAGATTCATTGACCCGCTGGTCAGAAGAATACCAGGCGTATGTATATGAAGAATCCGTGAAAATGTTTTCAAGAATTCCCCAGCTAAAAGGGGTCTCACCCTGGTTATTGGTGGACTTTCGCTCGCCCAGGCGCCTATTTCCCTATATCCAGGATTTTTATAACCGAAAAGGTTTGATCTCTGACAGAGGAGAAAAGAAAAAAGCATTTTACATTTTAAAAAGATATTACCAATCAATCGCAAAATAATAAACTAATGGTAAGTCAAGTAAAAAATGACGCAATCGTATTTTTGCCCCTAACCACTAAAAGGGAATGCGATCTCGTGTGGATTGATCCCTTTAAAGAATTAAAGGGTGAGCGGAGTCAATTTGATATGCGTCATTTTTTACATGACTTGACACTAATATATCTATCTTTTTTTTAACTAAATTAAAAATCTAATACTATGAGAACTGCACTAAAATTTATCTTTTTAGGATTAATCATTACGATGTCTGCACATGCTCAATCCCTTATTCAAAACCGTTTTGGAAGGAACACCACTTCTCTGAACGGGAAATGGCATTATTTGATTGACCTGTATGAAACCGGTTACATGAGTTACAAAGGGATTCCCAAGGAAGAACTGGAAAACCCACCAAAACCCGATGCCTTTTTTCTTAATTATGTTCCCACGGATAAAACCAAGCGGGTGGAGTATAATTTCGACTTGTCTCCCAGTATTACTGTCCCCGGCGATTGGAATACACAAGCGGAAAAATTGTTTTATTTTGAAGGGTCGTTGTGGTATAAAAAAGCATTTGATTATAAAAAATCAGACCCGGATAACAGGGTATTCATCAACTTTGGTGCAGCAAACTACAGAACCGATGTATATATCAATACAAAAAAAGTAGGCAAACACGAAGGAGGATTTACACCCTTTTCTTTTGAATTCACTCATCTTTTAAAACCCAAAGACAATTTTATCGTTGTACGGGTAAAAAATGAACGTAAAAAAGAAAATATCCCGGCATTGAACGCAGACTGGTGGAATTATGGAGGCATTACACGGGATATTGACATCATTGAAACACCTCCGGTATTTATCGAAGATTATTTTGTCCAACTTAAAAAAGATAAACCCAATATTATCAAAGGTTATATACAATTAAACGGCGACAAGAAATCAGACGTAAAGATAGGGTTATCCATCCCGGAACTAAACCTTAATAAATCATTCACTACAGATAAAAATGGGAAAGCAGAATTTGAAATAGAAGCAAAAGACATTTCATACTGGTCTCCTGAAAATCCAAAATTATATGATATTATTGTGGAGAACGGTGTAGAAGAAATTACTGACCGGATTGGTTTCAGGACATTGGCTGTTGAAGGCCAAAATATCCTTTTAAACGGAAAACCTGTCTTTCTCAGGGGCATTAGCATGCACGAGGAAAATCCTATCCGCGGCAACCGGAATTTTTGCCGGGAAGATGCTATCATGATGCTTACCTGGGCAAAAGAACTCGGCTGTAATTTCGTACGTCTGGCACATTACCCGCATAACGAGTACATAGTCCGTTTGGCTGATAAGATGGGACTGATGGTATGGGCAGAAGATCCTGTATACTGGAACATTCTTTTTGATAACCCGGAAACCTATAATACAGCGGAAAATATGCTGACGGAGTTGATCACACGCGATAAGAACCGGGCTGCAGTAATTATTTGGTCTATGGCCAATGAAACACCATTGAGCCCTCAACGAAACGAATTTTTAACAACCCTGGTAAATAAGGCCCGTAAAATGGATAATACAAGATTGATCAGCGCTGCGTTGTTTTTCTCAACGGTTGAAGGAAAAGAAAACACGTTCACAGTTGATGACCCCATGGCCGAATTGATGGATATCATCAGTTTTAACCTCTATGTAGGCTGGTATGACGGGCTACCTGATAAGTGTTCACGCATCAATTGGGATATCAAACAAAATAAACCCGTGTTCATCTCCGAGTTCGGAGCGGGCGCATTGCATGGTTATCACGGAGACAGCCTGACACGTTGGACAGAAGAATTCCAGGAATATGCCTATCGTGAAAACCTCAAGATGTTTGAAAGAATCCCACAACTCAGGGGAATGTCTCCCTGGATTCTTGCTGATTTTCGGTCTCCCAAAAGATTCCTTCCCAATATACAGGATGGGTGGAACAGGAAAGGGCTGATCTCAGAAACTGGAGATAAAAAGCAAGCTTTTTATGTACTCCAAAAATATTATCTGAACAAAGTAAACAAATAAACTTCTACATAGCAGTATTACAGGTACCAATTACAGAATGAAAAAAATTACTTCTACAATTTTGGGCATCTTTTGTCTGTTACTCATGGCAAGATCTCAAACACTGGATGATAAAATAGACAGCCTTATTGGTTTAATGACCGAACAGGAAAAAATATTCCAAATATCCCAATATGGTTCGTTTAATACACTGGACAATGAAAGGCTAAACATTCCGGGTCTCTTCATGTCTGACGGTCCACATGGGATCAAACAAGGACGTTCAACCAGTTTTCCTGTTGGCATAGCCATGGCAACAAGTTGGGACACCAGTTTAATCAGAAGAGTTGGCAACGTAATGGGAAAAGAATATTGGGCCAAAGGGATCCATCAGGCACTGGGGCCAACATTGGATCTTTGTTGGAACCCATTAAACGGACGAAGTCCGGAATCAGGGGGCGAAGACCCATTTTTATGTGCAGAAATTACTTCCTCATTGATAAAAGGCATACAATCGTATCCCGTCATTGCCACGGCCAAGCATTTTAATTGTGTTGCTATGCAACACAACCGGTTTCATAATGATGTACAAATATCCAAACGTATGTTAATGGATCATTACGGATATAATTTTCGCTGTGCAATACAAAAAGCTAATGTCTTTTCCGTCATGAACGCCTTCAACCTTATCAATGGGGTGAATTGTGCAGAAAATGAGTATTTATTAGACACCATACTCCGTCAACAATGGGGCTTCCCCCATTATGTAGTATCCGACTGGGGTGCGGTTTGGGAAGCTGCAGGAGCATTAAATGCCGGCACCAACATATGTATGGGATCTTATTTATACCGTGACGCTTTACCCCAAGCCATTGATTTAAATATTGTAGAGGAGTCGCAATTAAACAAGATGGTAAAAGGAGTGATACGAGCTAAGATGTTAAGCGGATTTATAGGATATTATCCCAAAGGTCATTTAGGGCTTGTAAACCTCCCGGAACATCGTGAATTATGTCGTGAAGCCGGAAAAAAAAGCATCGTATTGTTAAAAAATGAAACCAATATCTTGCCTCTTTCAAAAACAAGTAACATAAAAATTGCATTGATCGGTCCCAATGCCAATCAGCCATTACTGGACGGCAAAGGGAGCAGCTCTGTAACCCCTTATTACTCTGTCACGGTAAAAGAAGGATTTGAACAGGCAATGGATACAGAATATATACTTTACGAAAAAGGATGTGATATAAATAGTTCAGATACAAGTAATTTTTCAGCTGCACGTTCTGTTGCTTCCCAGGCAGATTACGTTGTTTTTGTTGGTGGACTTGATGACACGCAGGAAGGAGAAGGGAGAGACCGGGTGAGCGGATCTGTTGAGTTGCCAGGAGTGCAATCTAATCTGATCAATGAACTTGCTAAAACAAACCCCAACCTCATAACTGTTATTGTAAGTGGGGGCATATGCGCCCTAAACAAAAGCCTTGACAATATAAAAGGGGTATTGTATGCATTTTATCCCGGGCAAGAAGCAGGAAACGCCATTGCCGATGTAATATTCGGAGATTATAATCCGTCTGGAAAATTACCAGTCACCATGCCTGTTTCAGACAACCAGTTGCCAGAGCAAAATTTAAATTATAATGATAATTTTGGCGGAGGTTACCGATGGTTCGACCGGCAAAATCTGACCCCGGAATTTCCTTTTGGATATGGACTTAGCTATACCACATTTCATTATTCCAACATCAGCATTCACGATACAACAATTTTAGCCGGTGATTCAGTAAACATCACGTTTGATGTAGAAAACACAGGAAGCATTGCAGGAGAAGAAGCTGCACAGCTCTATTTATTCCCGGACACTTCAAACAAATTAAACCCTGTAAAGCAATTAAAAGGGTTCAAAAAAATCAGTTTGCTTCCAGGAGAAAAAAAATCAGTTTGTTTTAAACTTACACCTAACGAATTCTATACATTCAATGCTACTACCAATCAATATGAAGTTAAAACCGGGCCTTATGTAGTTAAGGCTGGAGGTTCTTCAGGCAATCTACCATTGGAAACATCAATCAACATCACCCCATCGGCACCAAAGCCTGACCTTAGGATTACCAAACTATTTACCTACCCCCGCTACCCTGTAAAAGGCCAACCGGTACTATTCCTTGCTTCTGTTGTGAATTACGGCACAGGCCCCTCCCCCGACACAATTCATCAGATAGAATTCAAAATCAGCAATAAGCATGTAGCGCTTTCAACAAATAATACATCTTCATTAAAAGCCGGCGAAATGACAATAATCAGTGCAGACAGCAGCTTTTTGCCATTATCCGACAGCAGTTATCATATTACTGCAATACTTGATCCTTCTAATATAATTCATGAATGTGATGAAGGAAACAACTTCAAAACAAGAAATTTTACAGTCTTTGATTCGGCAGTATTAAAAAAAGAACCGGTTAAACCCAACATCGCATTGAATAAATCCACCTGGGTATCAGATTATCAAGATAGCATTACCACGGGTGCCATGGCAGTGGATGGTAAACGATCAACCCGCTGGGGGGTAGAGGACAGAAACAAAGATATTCAAATCCTTTCAATCAATTTATTGGAGTTTTACTTTATCGATTCAATCAAAGTTCAATGGTGTCCTATCGCTTATCCGGAGAAATTAAAATTTGAATTTAAAGACACACTCGACAACTGGTATACTGCAAAACAAATTAACAAGGCCTATAGCGGTCATTCAACTTACACCGAATTTGGTGACATTAGTACAAACAAAATTCGTTTGAAAACGTTACAAAAACACACGAGCTGGATTCCTTATTCTTTGTATGAAATAGAAGTTTACGGACAAAAAGATACCCTCCGGGTTGTAGATACAACAAACAATGTGCAGCCAATCAATAAACAAATTTCCATCAACAAGATATATCCCAATCCATTTTCTCATAAATCATTCATATCATACAACATACAGAAAGATCAACATGCAGAACTTTCCATTTTTGACATCACGGGAAAAAAAATCAAAACCCTTGTCAACAAATTTCACCATCGTGGAACTTATAATACCACATGGAATGGTGTTGGCGCCTTCGGAAAACAACAAAAACAGGGGGTCTATATACTCTCATTCTCAAGCCCAACACACAAATTCAATAAATTAATCATTAAAATTGATTAGTTTTACTTTTTTATTTATAAACTTTAAAAAAATAATTTTCAAATGAAAAACCTTCGTTTTTTATCGTTCTTTTGTCTGTTAACTGGTCTATTCACCTTTAACCTTTATGCTAAAAACTATTATATTTCCAATAATGGGGATGATGATGCAAACGGAAAATCTCCTTCTTCTAGTTTTCAGTCCATTACAAGGCTAAATAACATCCGTTTTAAGCCGGGAGATACTATATTTCTAAACGCCGGGGATTATTTCACCGGCACTCTAATGCTAACACGCTCCGGAAGCAAAGAAAAACCTATTGTTATCACTTCCTATGGATCTGGTGCAAAACCAGTATTAAGCGGTTCAACAATTTTAGGCCGTTTTGAAAAAGTAAATGAACATATTCTTGCCACAAAAAGCACAAACCCAATACACCATCTCTACAAAAACGGTGCAATATGTATTACAGCACGATATCCGAATGCTGATTATCTAAAGATGGACGGCGGAGGAAAAAACTTTTTAAATGATTTTGACTTCCCATTAACCAATCAACAGGTAAAAGGTGCCACTGCCCGTATGAGAATAAACAACTGGCAATATGAATACAGGGGTATCACAAAATTGGAAGATCACACGTTATGGTTTGACTCCATTCTTTGGAACAGGCCGGATAAACAAAATACATGCAGAAAAGGATGGGGATATTATCTTGATAACTCAAAAGCTTTTCTCGATAATGAAGGGGAGTGGTATTTTTCTCCTGCTGAAAATAAAGTCTACATTTATACTAAAAAATCGATCTCTCCGGATGATAAATTCGAAGCCAGTCATATACAAAATGGTATTGTGCTGGCTGAAGATGTTTCCAATATCGGGCTCAATAACTTGTGCATTTCCGGACAATACGATAATGGTATTATAGGCAAAGGAAACAACAAAAATATCAGGGTGGTAAATTGTAAATTATCCAAAATAGGTAAATATGGTATTTATATGAAACAATGTTATAATGTTGAAATAAAAAATTGTGAGATTGATCATATTTTAGGGAACGGCATAAAATTTTTAGAGGCTTATCAATCAAAAATCAATGATAATTCAATAAAACAAATAGGAACCATTCCTGGTTATGGAATTGATGGGGTAAACGGGGCCATTGGAATTTCAATTGTCAATGAAGAAAAGTCATATAAGGATATCAAAAAACTATCACATGCTAATTTTATACAAAACAATTATATCGACAGTACCGGATACAGTGCTATCCGAATGGATGGCCATCATAGTATTTGTGAAAACAATATCATTAAAAACGGATTGCTTACACTAAATGATGGTGGAATATTCTATTGCTGGGGATTTGATACAACATACACATACAACAATGTCATCCGCAGAAACATTATCATCAATGCTGTAGGAAATGCTGATGAGAGCACTCCCGGCAACCATCTGATTAACCAGGGAATTTATCTTGATGCCCGTGCCAGGGATATTATGATCGAAAAAAACATTATTATAAACACAAATACTGCCATTTTGTTAAACGACCAAACATTCAGAAATACAATACAGCATAATATATGCTATGATAACAAATCTGCAATGGGCTTTTCAGAATGGAAGAAGCCACACAACAATTATAAAAATAAATCAATCAATAATGTTTTTGTTACGCTCTCAGCTTATCAATATACCCTGTCGGTCGGGAACCACAGGGATACGGTAATTGATCCGGGAATCATTGATCAAAACCAGCACATCAGTTTAACTGAAAAATTCCACATTCACTTTATAAAAGTAGAAAACCATCGGAAGCTTATACAAGATCTAACCCTGGAAGGATGGCAACAATTGACTCCTTACAGTCAACATTCCACCTTTTTCAATCCAAACAAACATAATCCCAAATACCCCTTGTCAAAAATCTTCATCAATGAAAGCGATAATCAAAAACATATTGAACTGAACGATCAATTTGAATATATTGATATTGACGGAAATACCTTAGATAAAGCATTTGTTTTAGATAGCAGGAATGCAAAAATAGTTTTTTACAAAAAAAAAAATTAAATAATGAATCAACAGACTTGTTGAATTCGTATAAAACCTTAAAAACCAATTATATGGGAATAAAATCAGGATATATTGTACCAGAAAAGAACAAAAAAACGAAAAGGTATTGCATGACCCTTGACCTGAAAGATGATCCGGAACTCATTAAAGAATATAAATACTGGCATGAAAATAAAAATATATGGCCGGAAATCCCCGAAGGGATCAAAAAAGTTGGCATTGTCAACATGGAGATTTATTTATATGATACCCGGATGTTCATGATCATGGAGACGACCCTTGACTTTGATTTTGAAAAAGACATGGCCAGGTTGGGAACATTGGAACGACAAGCTGAATGGGAAAAATTTGTCTGGAAATTTCAAAAATCGGTGCCCGGGGCTCCCGAGGGCAGCAAATGGCAGCTGATGGAGCGTGTATACAAGCTGGAATAATGACTAATAACAAATAAACTAAACCATTAAAAAATGAAAACCAATAAAAAACAAGCTCGTATTGTTGCTTTTATAGCATTTATTGCGGCATTAGGCGGTTTTTTACAAGGATTTCAGAGCGCAGCAATTTCAGGTGCTCTGCCCTTTTATAAAACTGATTTTAACTTACCTGTCGGCTCTTTCCTTGTAGGTCTGTCTGTAAGTATAATAGGACTTGGGGCAATTGTCGGAAATCTTATGGCCGGGCCTGTTGCCGATAAATTTGGAAGAAAAAAAAGCCTGATATTCGCAGCCATATTGTATGCATTATGTGCATTAGGCGCTGCTATGGCTCAAGACATTGTAATGTTTATCATTGCCAGGATCATCGGAGGCATTGCAATAGGAATCAGCATTTTGATTATTCCAATGTATATAGCAGAAATAGCGCCTTCTGAAAAACGGGGATTCCTCGTTTCCTTTAATCAATTTTTAATTGTCACCGGCATTTTCCTTGCATTCTTTTCAAACAAAATTATCATAGGGCTGATGGATGATCCTGATATTGTATGGCGATGGATGCTTGGCGTTGCTTTTTTCCCTTCAATCCTGTATTTTATCCTTGTTTTTTTCATCCCGGAAAGTCCACGCTGGCTCACACTACAGGATGATCATGAAAAATCCAAAGACATTTTAAAGAAAACCATTGGAGAAGATAATGTAGACGATGAATACAAAAAAATCATCCTCTCGATAGAAGAATCCAAAAAGCAAAAAAAAGCAACCTTCGGAGAAGTCTTTTCCAAATCCATGAAACTGGTGTTGTTTATTGGGTTTGGACTTGCTTTTTTTCAGCAAATAACCGGAATCAATGCCGTTTTGTTTTATGCTCCCATGATTTTTAATTTAACCGGCGGTGTTACCAGTGCGTCCATTAGCCATGCCGTTTACCTGGGTGTCATCAACCTTATATTTACATTGCTGGCCATGGGATATATTGACCGGTTTGGACGAAAACCCCTGCTGGTGATCGGCGCTACAGGCATCACCATTTCATTGTTTTTAGCCGGCATTGCATTCAACAATGCCACATATACAATAAACAACAAATCGCTTGAAAACATCCAGACCGAAATACATGAAATGCCTGCTGTCAAAAACAATTCAGCGCAAATTATGCAAGGATTGACCACATTACAAGGAAAGACATATACCAGTGAAGTAACATTTTTTGATCATGTGGAACAACAAATAGGATCTGATAATTATGATTTGTTGAAACAACCTGTCTTACGCAATACCATTTCTATGAATTCAATGCTGGTACTCATTTCCATCCTCGTATTCATTGCCTGCTTTGCCTTTTCAATGGGGCCGGTCATGTGGGTGTTATTCTCTGAAATATTCCCCAACAGGTTACGCGGACTGGCAATTTCAGTAGTCGGCGCATTCGGAGGTACCATAAGCTTTCTTGTCATGCTAGTATTTCCTGTTGAGCTGGAGCAATTAGGAGCAGCTGCTACTTTCTTTATTTATGCAGGACTGGGGCTGGCTTCAGTGATCTTTATCATATCCACCATCCCCGAAACAAAGAAAAAATCACTTGAAGAACTGGAAAAAATATTAATCAAATGATCATACAAAATTTAGAAGAAAAAAAACAAGCCTTTATTAAATACTGGAACAAAGAAAATGAAACACCCCTGGTATCTATAAAGGCATACCAGGATAAACAGGGTTTTCATGAGTATATTAAATCACTGGAAGCAGATAAGCGATACCGCGATCCTTTTAGTTTCAAGGCCGACCCGTCCATCATGATTGACCATCAGATCAACAAGTACAAACATATGTATTTCCCTGCAGAAACATTGCCCATCATCACCACGGCTATCGGCCCCGGAATTGGCAGTGCCTTCCTGGGAGCTGTAGTCGACTTAACCACTGTGGATGAACCTACCTGGTTCCATGAAAACCTGGAAGACTGGGACCATACCAATCTGGATTTTGATGAACGCAATGCCTGGTGGAACATACAGAAACTATTGGTTGAATATGCAGCACAAGCAGCTAAAAAGCATGGCATATTATCCGAAATACCGGTCGATATTTTCAATGGGATAGATACGCTCATGTTGCTCAGGGGAAGTGAAAAACTGGCCATGGATCTGTTCATGTACCCCGATAAAATCAAAGAAGCCTGCAATAAAATCATTGGTTATTGGAAATACTGGGTCAACGAATTGTTGAAAATCCAAACCAATCATGTCGCAGGCAATGGAACAACATGGCTCAACCTATGGGGGCCGGATAAAACATTTTGTATCCAGTCTGATTTTATGACCATGATCTCTGCTGAAATGTATGAAGAATTTATCCTGCCAGATATCAAATTCATGTGCAAGGAACTGGACAATGTGATGTTTCATTTTGACGGGCCCGATGAAATTATCCGCCACCTTGATTTTTTGTTGGATATCCCTGAACTGGGCGGGATACAATGGAACCCCGAAACAAATTGTGAAAATGTGCGGCACCTTCCCACGCTGAAAAAAATACAGGATGCCGGCAAATGCCTTGTCCTGAATATTGCCGCACACGAAATCGACGACCTGCTCAAAGAACTGTCACCTAAAGGATTGTTGTTGAATGTGAACCCGTTTGACGAACCATATCCAAATCCGGAAAAAGCTGATGAAATTATTGCAAAAGTGAAAAAGAAAAGGTGATTGATGATTGAAATATAACCTATAAATAATAAATTTTAAACAAATGAGACTTTTTACTTTTTTAGTTTTCACGTGTATAATTTCTACATCACACTTCATGAATGGGCAGTCAAACGGACGCTGTGCACTAATAGGGGACGGCATAGCCGTTTTTTATCCTGATCATTTTGATCCAGCATCTCATTTGCCTTCTTTTGCATTGGTGCAGGAACCTGCAGAAAAAGGTGCTGTGCCTTCTTCATGGAGAACTCATGTGCAGTTTGACACGGCGTTTGGCAAAAGCATAGCATACATTGATGTGGATGATAACACAGACTTATATGGGACGGGTGAAGTCACTGGTTCATTGATCAGGAACGGGACCCTCCGAAAATTCTGGAACACCGATAATGTGGTGTATTATCATAGGGATAATGGGTTGAGGCTATACCAGTCGCACCCCTGGGTTTTGGGGGTCCGTGAAGACGGTTCATCATTCGGGGTGTTGTCGGACAATACCTGGAAACATGAAGTATCAATGGGCGATGGGATAATGTTTGCGTCCGCAACGCCTCCTTTTAGGGTCATCGTCATTGAAAAAGAGACACCGGCGGATGTCATGCAGGCGCTTGCATGGCTGACCGGCAACATGCCGCTGCCCCCTTTATGGAGCCTCGGGTTTCAACAAAGCAGGTGGTCTTATTACCCTGATTCGAGGGTAAAAGAGATTGCTGACACCTTCCGCATAAAAAAAATACCCTGCGATGTGATATGGATGGATATCCATTATATGGATCAATACAAAGTGTTTACATTTTCACCCGAATTATTCCCCAATCCCAAAGAAACCAATGGATACCTGCACAATAAAGGATTTAAAACGGCCTGGATGATCGATCCGGGGGTAAAAAAAGAAAAAGGATATTTCGTGTATGATTCGGGGGAACAACAGGATATATGGGTACAAAACAATAAGGGTGAGCCTTATGTTGGCAATGTATGGCCGGGTGAATGTGTCTTCCCCGACTTCACACAGCCTAAAGCGAATACATGGTGGGCATCATTGTACAAAGACTATATGGCACAAGGAGTTGACGGGGTATGGAATGATATGAACGAACCCTCCGTGTTTAACGGGCCCGATGGCACAATGCCCAATGATAATGTCCATTTGGGGGATGCTACCATCCCGAAAGACATTCATCTTCGATACCATAATGTATATGGCATGTTGATGGTAAAAGCCTCGAGAGAAGGGATCAAAAAGGCGAATCCCGACAAACGCCCTTTTTTGTTGACACGCTCCAATTTTTTGGGTGGCCACCGGTATGCGGCTACATGGACCGGTGACAATGCGGCTACGTGGAAACACCTGAAAATGTCAGTGCCCATGAGTATTAACCTGGGATTGTCCGGCCAGCCATTCAACGGCCCTGATGTCGGGGGCTTTGGAGGCAATGCCACACCGGAACTTTTTGGGCATTGGATAGCACTCAGTGCATTCTATCCTTTTGTACGTGCGCATACCATGAAAGGAACTAAAAACCAGGAGCCCTGGGCTTTTGGGGAAGAAATAGAAAACGTTTCCCGAATTGCAATGCAACGGCGCTACAGGTTGCTCCCATATTTATATACCTTGTTTTATGAATCTTCTGTGACTGGTTTGCCTATCATGCGTCCCGCATTTTTTGCGGATATTAAGGATAACAGGCTGAGAAGGGAAGAAGAAGCCTTTTTGCTTGGGGCGGATTTATACATCATCCCCAAATGGGCAGAAGAACCCCGGATGCCAAAAGGAAACTGGCGAACCATATCGCTTGTGGGCGAAGACAGCAAAAACGACCCATACCAGCCCGATATAAAAATACGGGAAGGGGCGATACTGCCCCTGGGCAATATCATTCAAAACACTACTGAATATACTCTCGATACATTAACCCTATACGTATCTTTAGATGAAAAGGGCGTTGCTTATGGTGAAATTTATCATGATGCAGGCGACGGGTATGCCTTTCAAAAAGGAGAATACGCTTTAGCTACATTCAAAGCAGAAAAAAAAGATGATGAAGTGGTGATTGAAAAGATTGAAGACAAAGGAGATATCTCATTAACTCCACACGTCATCAAAGTATCACTTATTCAGGACGATCAAATCATAAAAGGAGAAGGGACAGGTGCCGGGCCGGTGAACATTAATCTTTCGGGACAATAAGTGGATAAGGTACAATCCGGTTAAATTCTTTTAAATCCTGAAGGCTTAAGAATCGTGAGTTCCTGCTTATCCTCATTTTCTATTCCACGGTAATAATTCTAGAATACTGCATTTTGCCACGATAAAACTGAACTACATAATGGCCTGGTGCTGCATTGGGAATGGTATATTCATACCGGCTGGTATGTATTTTAAACGTGGTGATAACAGAACCATCTGCATTACAAATTCTTGCTGTTCCCCCTTTCCAAAAGTCGTTAAGAAATTCAATTTTAAACTGCCCGTTATTGGGATTGGGATACATCATAATGCTCTCTGTAAATGTATTGGCTATAACAGAATCCTGTTGAATACCTGATGTAGAATCAGCATATGCCACAGGTTCTAATTGCAGGCTTTTTTGTTGTACCTGGGTGTTTTCTATGAGCAAATAGCCAACATTTTCATCTGTTTATATTTTATTTTTCAAAGGTCAAATGGAGCTCGCCATGAGTTT
>CAYFQI010000039.1:10653-15026 GCA_964345135.1 uncultured Bacteroidales bacterium | reverse complement strand
GATATTTGTTTTTAATTTGGTTTTATTATGTACTTTTTTTGTATCCAAGTATATTAAAAGATCATATGAAGATGAACGTGATAAAGTGAATTTCCAAAGAGAAATTATTGAAGAACAAAATCGTCAGATTTATTCAAGCCTTGATTATGCGTCCATGGTGCAGCGGAATATTATATCTGATGAAGATGATTTAAAAAACTTATTCATAGATTATTTTGTATTATTTAATCCCAAAGACATTGTGAGTGGTGACTTTTTCTGGGTTCATGAAAAAGAACACTACGGGATCGTGGTCGTGGCCGATTGCACGGGTCATGGTGTGCCGGCTGCCTTTTTAAGTATCCTTGGCATTTCATTATTAAAAGAAATCATAAATCAGGAGGGCATTGTAAACAATGCTGCTGCCCTGCTTGAAAAACTACGTAAAAAGCTGATTGCACATTTATATAATAATGAACCCGGGAATCATATTGAAGGCATTGACATGGCCGTTTGTATTTTTAATTACCCGGACTATTCATTGCAATTTGCCGGAGCAAACAGGGATTTATACCTGGTCAGGAAGAAAAAACTGGAGATACATACACCTTTCAACGCATTTCAATCTGATGATAAGCATTGTCTTTATACATTTAAAGCCACGAAAAATACCATTGGGTTTGATTTTGAGAAACTTGCGTTCAGGAAATACGAGCTTGAATTTTATTCAGGCGATACGTTTTATTTATTCACGGATGGTTTTCCTGACCAGTTGGATTACAATGGAAAGAAAAAAATCGGAATGCGTACGTTCAGAAATGAATTATTAAAAATACAGGCCATGCCATTGCCAATACAGGAAGAACATTTATTGAAAATGAATCACGATTGGAAAGGGGAGAAACAACAAACAGATGATATACTTGTTGTAGGTTTACGCTTGTAAGTGGTTGCGATAAATTAGTAATGAATCCAATATTATTATTTTGTCATATTTGTTATATGTTTATGTAATAATTGTATATTCATCAGAAAGTTGTGTTTTTTTACACATCCTTGTGTTAATAAAAAATGTATATAAATCTAAGTATTGATTGTTATTTATCAAGTTTATACCTTATTTTTGATAAAAGATATATGCATTAATTATTAGCATATATATATATCTTATATATTAAGTATATTTTTCTAATTACAAAAAAAATAAATATGGAAAAAAATTTTTATAATGTATCTGGAAATAATAAAGTATCTTTTAGATATTCAAATTTTCATGAAATAAATTCGAATCGATATACTCTTTATGATGTAATGATGAATCCTGAACTTGACGAACTGAATTTTAGAGATCGGTTTACTATTTTAAGTAGTTGGCAGGAAGATTTAAGACTTAATAAAGCTTCAAATAATTTACGCTATTCAACAGAAGGATGCAAAAACAAACGTGCAGTTTTTGATCCTTCATCGCATAAAGTATTTAAAATGTTGAATTTTGGATCTAACGATTATTTAAACATGTCACAGCATCCCGAGGTAATTGATGCTGCTGTTAATACAATAATAAAATATGGTACTGGTGCAGGTGCTGCCTGCAATGCTTCAGGACTTACGGATGTGAAAATGAAATTAGAAAACGAAATAGCCAGGACTTTTGGAAAAGAGAAATCATTGGTATATCCAACAGGCTTTATGACCAATACGGGTGTTTTAAATGCATTGTTGCGAAAAAATGATGTTGCAATTGTAGATATGCTTGCTCATGCAAGCATTATGGATGGAGTAACTGCCCGGAACAAGATGTTATTTAAACACAATGATATGCGCTCCCTGGAAGCTGTTTTACGACGTGTAAACCGGCAATATACAGGAAAGATCATTGTAGTAGATGGCGTGTATTCCATGGATGGCGATATTGCCAATTTGCCTGAAATATCAGATTTGGCAAAAAAATATGGTGCGCTCGTAATGGTGGATGAAGCGCATGCTTTTGGAGTAATTGGAAGCAAAGGGCTTGGTATATTGGATTATTTCGATATGCCGTCCGGCAGCATTGATATACTTACCGGAACATTAAGCAAAGCAATTGGAAGCCAGGGTGGCTTTGTAGCTGGAAATGAAGAAATGATTAATTATTTGGTATTGGCAAGCAGGCCATATTTTTTTACGACAGCGCCTTTTGTAGCAGCTAATGCTGCAGCACATAAATCTATTCAAATCATTAAAGAGGATATTAACAGAAAGAATAAACTTTGGGATAACATCAGATATTTCAGACAAAAATTGGAAAAAGGTAAATTTAATATTGGTAATGCACAAACAGCAATTTTTCCTGTAATACTTGGCGATCATAACAAAGTTTTAAAAGTAACAAATAGAATGGGAATAAACGGAGTACTAGCTAATGGAATTCCATATCCAGCAGTTTCTCGAAAACAAACTCGTATCCGGTTGTCTTTAACAGCTGAATTAACAAAAGAACAATTAGACAAAGGATACGATGTATTGGTAAAATCAATACAGGAATACGACAAGAAAAAAGATATAAAGCCAGATATGCCTACGTATTTAAATATGTCCGAAAAACAAAAAATTCATGAAACTGCCGGGTTGTAAGGTTTTTAGGTTGTTGATGCTGATGCTGATGCTGATGCCTTGTTGTATACATTATATTTTTATACAGTGTACGTTGGTTTTAAGGCCTGGTGGGTATATAATCCTGCCAGGCCTTTAGTATCTTACCGCTCAGATTTTTGCTTTTTTTGGCAAAACTTGCCCGGTAAGGTTATCCTAATTTAAAGTTTAATGATTTTAGTATGATAATATTTGTTGTTTATAATAACCTTTAGCACGTATAACCCGGGTTTTAACCTTTGCATAGGAATGATATAGTGTATTAGCCCGTTTTTCTTTTGAGTATCCGATTTTTTAATAACACTTCCCATTAAGTCATATAATGTGTATTGAACCCATACACTTTTATTTGTAAAAAATTCAAGTATTAATGGTTTATCTTTAACAGGATTTGGATAACAGGTTATATTAAATTCATTTTGTTTTACTTCACTAAAATACCCCGAATACCCGATACAGAATTTTGGGTCTGCATAATTCACTGCATGGGGTTGTGTGCAATTGTGTAATCTTGTTCCATAGCCTGTTAAAGCTGTATTGCCGCCTTCAATTGCATCAGGCGAATCCCATACCGTCCGGCGGGCTTCTGCCGGTATATACCCCCTGTCTCCTTTATGATACATAATATTACTGCCTTCCTTTACATGCTCGAGCATGTGCCCGTGGCCCAATTCATGGGCTATAGTAGAATAAAAATCAAATTTGTTAATCCTTAAATTGTCTTCCACGGTGGTATCTATCTGCCAGTTGATATCCGTGTTTATCTCTATGTTAAATTCTTTAAGAAAAAAGGTGTGGGGATAAGTTGAATAACATTTTATGATTTCCGGCGAGGTTACTTGCAATATGCTGCCACCTCCCATGGCACTGGCAGAAATCGTGCAAATGCCATCTCCCGTGGAATTGGACAGGTTGTCTTCGCCTATTTCCCAGTTTACAAGCGTGGCGCACTTCCAGTCGTGGATTGCACGCGTTGCTGCTTGTTTTGCCAGGGGTGAAAAGTCTTCCACGCTTTGGTCAAAACTTATGGTATACCCTCCCGAATCGTTTTGGTTTGACAGGTACACGTTGGCCTTTTGCAACAAGCTGTTGTTGATTGTGTCTTTATCAATATACTGGTAAAGTGCATAAGGAATCGTGAGCCCGCTTGCCTCGTGTTCATAACCTGCAAAATTCATTACCTTAAACTCTCCACTCCCCGGAACAGGCCGTTGTCCATCGTTTGCAAAAGCATTTATGATGGAAGGCAGCTTTAGAATTATTTCATCATCATTCCATGAATCAATATCATAATTGTCTATGCTTATTGGGTTAAAATCTTCATCAACAGGATAAGCATCTACCTGGTTGGCATTTTTAAAAAACAGGGTGCCGGTATGCTGCTGGCTGCCAAAATAATTGCCTTGTATTGTCATAAAAGGGTCCAGTATTTCCCCTCCCACGGTAATGGTTTTGCCCAGCCCGGCAGGTACATTATTGGTAAACCCGGTAATTTCTGGCACGCAGGTTTTCCCGGTAATGCTGCCCCTGTAACAGGTGGTATCAAAACTATGAACATTGGGGATGGTGTCGCCGGGATTTACCGTGTAAGACGAAAATATATGATGTCAAATACCAGCGAGGCATTGTCTTCTGCATCTCCTACCAGCCTTTCGTTTTCAATTTCAAGGAACAGGTCAGTCATTCCTTCTTTTTTTTTATGCTGTCCATTTGTTTCCGCATTCGTTCCATCCATTTATTGTGGTTTTCCAGGCTTTTTTCAT
>CAYFQI010000039.1:0-10553 GCA_964345135.1 uncultured Bacteroidales bacterium | reverse complement strand
CGTAGCGTGGAAGCTACGGACAACGGCAAACAGGTCAGTCATTCCTTCTTTTTTTTATGCTGTCTATTTGTTTCCGCATTCGTTCCATCCATTTATTGTGGTTTTCCAGGCTTTTTTCATACGGGTAAGGCGGCGGGGCATACACCTTTTTTTCCGGTTCTTTTTTAGGGTGCGCACAATGGTTCACGGCAGTGGTATCAAGCCCTGTATACTTATCTAAAAACTGCATAACCTGGTGTTCGGTATAAAACACGTGAAAGGTGTCTGCTTTCCGGTCATACCAGGCTGCCATGTGCTTTCCCTGCCTTCTTTTGCCCGGCTCTGTTTCTGTCCATTTGCTGTAACCTATCCTGTTAATTTCTGAAACATAAACCCCAAACGGATTGTCGAATTCAAATCCTGAATCGCCGGGATACCGGGCTTTTTTGCAAAAAAATATGCCATTGTACATATCCTGTTCCATGATTATAGGAGAAATATAATTATTATGTGCATGTGGAATATAAAAAAAGCTTACATTGGTATCTCCTTCTTCATTTATATTTACAGAACTTCGAAAATGTTTCGGTGCCGAAGTAACGAGTTCAATTGTACCGGGTTTTAGTTTATCGCCACCTTTAAATACCTGGCACACCTTTATTGTTGCCGATGAATAAGCTATACCAATCTCCCCGTTTTTTAAGTGAAAAACTCCCTTGGGCAGGCGGTTGCCGAGGCTGTCGCCAAAATAATACTCTACCCCTGTCATTTCTCCTTTAAATACATAAGGGATGTCTTTAAGTGCTTTGGGGAATGTTTCCAGGGTACTCTCCTGCGAAAATCCTAAGAATGTATTGCAACATAATGCAATAATAAAATAAATACGTGTTTTCATAATAATGGATTAATATATTTAATATAGCAATCTGTTTTTATCATCCAACTTTTTTTTGTGTTGTGTAGTTAATTTTTGAAGTCCGTAGCGTGGAAGCTACGGACAACGGCAAACAGGTCAGTCATTCCTTCTTTTTTTGGTCCTGAAACCAACTACAATGGCCGCGCCGGCTACAACCATCCCGGCACCGATAAGGCTTATTGCGGTGAATCTTTCTGCTTCGACCCGGGTGAAATGAATATGCTCGAGAAACATCATGATAAAAAACGTGATGACAGGATTCATAACAAGTATAATACTCACTTTATTGGCTTCAAGATGCTTTAATGATAATGCCATGAAAATGTAAGCAATTAGCGTGTTGAGGCCGAGAAAGATCAAAACAGCCCAGGTTACAGGAGTTATTGAACCCAGTGATTGAAAATCCGTTACCGGAAGATACAATAAGACAGGAAGGCCGTAAATGATCAAATTTAATTGCAATACCGGGTAGGTACGTACCAGGTGTTTTTGAAAAACAGAATACACGGCCCAGGTGAACCCTGCAAACAATATCCAGGAAATTCCTTTATTAAACGATGAAATTTGCAATACAATCTCGTCCGTTTGTTTGTAATAAAAGAGGAGTAGCCCCGTGACAGCCACCAGGAACCCGGCCACGTGTTTTCCCGTGAGCTTTTCTTTGTAAATTATAAAACCGGAAATCCCCAGCAATATCGGGCCAAACTGTATTACCAGCTGGGTAGTGGTAGGGGTCGTGTAATCTACACCTTTAATAATGCCATAATAATTGAATGCTAATCCCAATGCTGCAATAATAAGCAACAAGGGTGGCTTTTTAAATATAGAGAGCTTTGACGGACTTATTAACAAAAAATAGAGGAAAAGTATACTAAATGCCAATGCAAATCGAAACCACACAATAGTGAACGGGTCCATTTCTATCAATACAATCTTCAATGCAATGGTCACTACACTCCAACAAAGACCCGTGAGTACGGCAAACATGATCCCTTTTGTATTTTCGCCGGTATTCATTTTTAGTTTTGATTTTGAAAGGGACAAAGTTAATGTTTTGTATTGAATATGCTTACATTTCGAATGTTTGACAAGAAAAATATATTTTCTTTTTCAATCTATAGAACCCGGTTTGATTTATACATGTTTTAGGGGATATAATGAACAACCATGCTATTCTTCAAGTACTTCAAAATAATGCCTGAACACTTCACCATGCTCATCTACTAAGGTAATTACATGTTTCCCGGGTTCGGGGTTTAGTTCTTTCTCGTGAATTTCAACTGTTTTACCGATGTATGTTTGGTCCAGGTGCCAGTAAATGGTTGATAACGGGTTCCCGTGTGCTGCTTTAATCACTACTTTCCCTTTTGTTCCATCAAGTTGTACGGGGATATATACTATTGCAAATTGTTCCGGAAAAATAATATCCATGGCACTGGATTGTTCCCCCGGGTGACATCCTTCAGCGAATGGGGGCAGGGGACGGTATTCAGGGTGATTTTTTTTATAGTACCATTCCATTACAGGGGGTAAAACAAACCATTTCTCGTGGTGTATTTTGTATACATCTTCACATGAAGAGGTGACCCTGTATTGCTTATGTCTGTCTAAATGTACCAGTTCGTGATAAGGACAGGTTTGCATTCTTGATCCTTTTACTGGTATAAATACAGAGTCTGTATCCTCGCAAAATGGGCCTGCCGGGTAACCGCTTTTGGGACAAACCGGGATTTGAATCATCTCGTCATAAGGAATATCAAACCAGCCACTAATTGAAAGCACGTTTATGATATCAAAAAGAATGGGAGCAGCAGCAGCAATTCCGGTTAACCCCGGACGTCCTTCTCCATCTGCATTGCCAGCCCAAACACCCACCACGTATTGTGGTGTGACCCCGATGGCCCATGCATCCCTGAAACCAAAGCTGGTGCCGGTTTTCCATGCAACCTGCTCTGATGATTGAAAATATTCCCATCCTGTTTCCTGGCGCGGACGGTTCACGTGTTTAAGCGCTTCAAAAGTGTAATAAATTGAAGCAGCATCGAATATACTATGCTCATGGCTCCCTTTTGACGGAACAGGATATGCAGATGGGATTTGATAATTAAGCGGATGATAATCATCAGGATGATATGTTGAGCTGAATTCCCTGAAATGATTTAAGCTTCTGGCCATGCTGGCATAGATTCCGGTAATTTCCCATAGTTTGACTTCCGAACCACCAAGTATAATAGACAGGCCATAGTGATTCGCCGGCCGGGTAAGTGTAGAAATATTTAGTTTTTTAAGTTTATGATAAAATTTCTCTAGTCCGTAATCTTGCAATAACCTTACTGCCGGAATGTTCAAAGAACGGTAAAGCGCTTCATCAGCAGGAACTGCACCGTCATTTGTCCTGTCGAAGTTTTTTGGGGTGTAACCGGATATTTGAGTCGGTATATCAGGAACAAGTGTTTTGGGAAGCAATTCGCCATCAGATAACATGGCTGCGTAGAGTAAAGGTTTAAGTATACTGCCTGAACTACGTTCGGAACCAATGATATCTACTTTGTTTGAATGCCTGTATTGCAAATCACGGGTGTTGCCCACGTAAGCCAATACATTGCCTGTTTTCACTTCAGCAACAATGGCGGCAGCATTATGTATTTCATTGCCCTTGAGTATCTGATGATGTTTTTCAACAATCCCCGTGACCTTGTTTTGTAAATTTTTTTGTATGGTCGTTTTCACTCTTTGTTCCTTGTACCCGTCATTTTTCACCCTGTTCAATAAATGTAATGATGACTGGGGTAATGGTTCGGGTGTTCCTGGTAAGGGTTCTTCAAGAGCCAGAAGGAAGGTTGTTTTGTCAATAATCTCGTTTTTATAAAGCTTTTCTAATAAACGATTTCGTTTTGCTTTAAATATCTTTTTGTTTTTTCCCGGGTATATCATGGATGGAGCATTGGGCAGCACTGACAGTGCTGCTGTTTCGGCCCATGATAAATTTTCGGGCGGGCGGTTGTAATATCGCCAGGCTGCCGCATCAAGTCCCACCACGTTTCCACCAAACGGTGCGTTCGAAGCATACAAGGCCAGTATTTCTTTCTTGCTGTAGCGTATTTCAGCTCTTACAGCAAGGATGCATTCAATCAGTTTTTGACATACATTCCTGGGTTTTCCTTTTCGGGACATCCGAATGACCTGCATAGTGATGGTGCTGCCACCACTTACCACCTTGCCGGCCCTGATATTTTGCCCGAGTGCACGGAATATAGAGCCCGGGTTCACCCCCGGGTGATAATAAAAGTATTGGTCTTCAAAAACCAATAGCAATTGTTTAAATTTTTCGGGAATGCTTTTATTATAAGGGAAACGCCATTGCCCGTCGTCTGCTATGGTTGCACTTAATAAATCGCCATGCCGATCTTCGATGACCGTACATGCAGGGTCATTAAAAAGAGGGTCTGGCAGACAAAATACAAACCAGGCAACAAGACAAATGATGATTCCGTATATTATTTTGTTTTTTAAAGACATGTTGTCTGACAGTCAAGCGCTAAGAAACCAAATAATTTATTGTTTTTTAAGGATGCGGGTGAGAAAAACGTGTTTATCTGCACCACGTGTTATATATTGTTTACTGCTTTTCGGGTAGAATAACGTTTACCCATTGCCCTGCTTTCCTTGCATGAATATCATTATCATACATGGCTTCACAATAAACAGAAGGCAAGTAATACGTTCCCAAATATGCAGCATTAAGTTTAATCCTGAATACTTTGCGCTGATTCCTGTAAAGGTCAAAATGAGAATACACCCTGTCGTCCCGTATGTCTTGATAATCTGGCTTGTCAACCGTGTAAGAAGCGTTATATTCATCCATGCGGGCATTATGGATTTCCCATCCTGATGGAAAGATTTGTTTTAAAGCCATATTTTCATACGTGTCTAAAATCCCGGGATGTTTAACCGTTACTTCAGCATAAAAATCAGTTCCCTGCGTGATTTCCGTGGGCTGGATTTCATTATTCTGCATATTCAGATACCGGACAGACATTTGCAGGTTTTCCTGTGATGATTCCCGGTCGTCTGTTGTTGGAATGCCTTGTTGTATTACCTTTACAAACAAAGAAGATGAACCATTGTTTTGTAGTTTAACGGTTCCTTTGGTTTCCCCGTTTAATTTTATTCGTGTTACGGGCATATCTGTTATGGCGTTTTTACTGGATTTTCCATCAATGGAGTAGCTGAATTTAACCGGTTCATCACTCTGTCGCCCGATAAATTTAGAAAGAGCCAGAAGCGAGTAAGCCGTGGTTTGCGTGCTATACCATCTTCCAGAACCCATTTTTTCAGCGATCCTGTCTGCTACTTTTTTCCCGGTTATTTTTTCTTCCATCAATGAAAGTGTTTCCAGGATCATCGCCAAATCCCTGGTACTTGAACCATAGGTATATCCCAATTCCCGGTAATCTTTTACATCTATAGACAGGTTTTTAATGATATCTTTTGCAACACGTGTTTTACCGGCCAGATGATAAGCCGCTGCCAGTCTCCATTTACTCTGTAATCTTAAACCATCTTCCTGTCTCATCCTGTTCATAGCACCCATTTCTGGTTCGCCTGCAAGGGCTAATGTATACAACCTGTATACTTGTGTAAGGTCATCATAATGACGCCGTGGAAAATTTGTACTCCACTTGCGTGCTGCTTTTTTCTGAAAGCGTAGCCATTGTTTTAGCATCCCCGAAGGAATATCATATCCTTTGTTTTTTGCTTCTATAAGGAAATGGCCTGCATAATTGGTGCCCCATTCCGAAGCATGACTTTTCCCGGGCCAATAACTAAAACCACCTTCAGAATTTTGGAATTGCATCAACCGGTTGATGCCTGATTTTATGTTCTTTTGTGTACTTTGTTTATCCGACTCCGATAATTTCACCAATTGATCAAGGAATAACTGTGGAAACACGGATGATGTTGTTTGTTCAATACAGCCGTAAGGGTAACGAATAAGAAAATCCAGGCGTTTTTCAAGGTTCATGGGCATGAAACCGGATACCTCCAAAACAGCTTCATTTGTACCTTTTATCCCAACGGGATTGTATGCTGCGCTCCATGTCTGGCCTTTTTCAATAAAACCATCTATTGTTTTCGTAACCTGGGGATTTGGTGCTCTTACTTGTATCTCTGTTTCGTACACGGCCTCTTCATATCCGGATTTTGCGATGATTTGAATTGTTGCTTTCCCTAACTTTGGTGCGACATCAGATTCAAAATTTATTGTTTGATCCCCGGTCTCGGGAAAAGTGATTTTTCGTGTTGTCGAACCCCGTGGAATAAGCATATTATTTGTCTTCACGGATACGTTTACATTTCTTATGTTTTTTTCCATTGCAAACACGGTAACAGGAATCTGAATTTTTTCTTTTGGACCGATAACCCTGGGAAGTGTTGCCAATACCATTAAAGGTTTTTTAACCGGGGTTACTTTCTCGGCAGAACCATACTTTGCATTTTCACAAGCCACGACCATTGTTTTCACAGAACCAATGTAATTCGGCATGGTGAATGTATGTTCATTGGTGCGGCCTGATTTCAAGTGAAATGGGCCAAAGAATTTAACAACAGGTTCAAAGCGATTGGCTTTTTTGTCGTCTTGTTTTTTTAATCCCATGCCGCCACCGATCTCTAATAGGCCTGCAAATTCACCTGAAAAGGCGCCAATTACATAATCATACATGTCCCATGTTTTAACCCCTAATGCATCCCTGGCATAGAAGTGGTTCCAGGGATCTGGTGTGGTAAATCCTGTCAAATCCAATAAGCCTTCATCAACAACTGCCACGGTATAATTCATTTCTTTGCCATCGTTCTCAGATATCTTTATAGTAGCTTTTTCATTTGGCCTTAATACCTTAGGCATATCAATGTTAGGATTCAGGTGTGTCTCCGGGTCTTCTACTTTTATAGGTTGTACGCCATACAATCTTATGGGAAGGTCATTTTTTGTTTGATTGTGAGGCTGTAAAAGAGAGATGTAGACATACACGTTGGGGGCCATTTCATTGGTGGCCTCGAATTTGAATTCCGTGGATTCTTCATTCGTTTCAACCCAAAAACCGTCCACTATTTCAGATCCTGATTCCAGTGTAACAAATGCACGTCCCTCATTGCTTTCAGGCATTTTCACGATCACTTCTTCGCCAACATTATATGTTTCTTTGTTTGTTGAAAAACGAAGCATAGAGGCGCCACCTAGTTGATTGGACTCATCACGCCACCCGGGCCATGTCATGTATACAATTTTCCCGGTCGCATGGCCGCTTTCATTGTCAATAATTCGAATCAAAGCACGTCCCCAGTATTTTTCATCAATATTAATGCTATACGTTCCTTTTCCATTTTTAGTAGAAGCCGTGCCTTCATCAATCAAATACCTGGAAGAAGATGATACATATCTTGACAGGTTGTCGTGCCGGTGACGTTGCCACCACCATCGCCAGCTTAAGCGATATACTTTTACCTCAAGGTTGTTCCGGTTGACAGGGTTCCCGTCTTCATCTACTGTTACCAGTGAAATTTTATGCGGCTTGGTAGAATTAATAGCACCGCCCCATCCGCTTCCCCTGGGTACTTTAACACCTACATAAGATTGGTATGGCGAGTAAGGTTTTTTAAAGCGTGCTGTACTGAAATTACCGCTTGTTTCGTATGTGCGGGTTTTAAAATATATATTTAACATCCCCGGTGACTCCTGATAAATGTTGAAGTCAGGATACACTGTAGCGGTTCCCTGTTCATTTACCTGTCCGTCAAATATTCGTTGTTCTTTTGAACTGAAATCACGAGCAGGATCATCAAAGATATAACCGGGATAGTCTTCAAATGATGTTTCGGTTGATGTAATAACAGCATCTACCTCTGCTTGCAGGTTTCTGGCAGTAGCACCATGTAGCCATTTGACAGAAAGTGTGGCAGGTTCTTTGATGTTTTGCTTTGTAAGCCTGTCAGCACTAAAATTTAATTGTATTTTTAACCTGTTGGGTTTGATCGTTTCTATTTTTAATGTTTTGTTAAACGTGGCTCCACCAACTTTTACTTTGGCAGTCCAGTTTCCGGTTGGTGCTTGATCTCCTGTTTTTAAACGGAATACATACAATCCTCCTTCACCTTCAGTCTTTACTTTCCTGTTGGCAATTTGTCCTTTTGGATTCAATAAATCAAGTATTACCGGGTGATTTTCAGGTAATTTATTGAATTGGTCCTCGATCATCACGGACAGGAAAATTGTATCGCCGGGCCTCCATACACCGCGTTCGCCATAAATAAAGCCTTTGAGCCCTTCCTGTGTTTCCCTGCCGCTTACATTGAACATGCTTAATGACAGCGAAGAACCATCGTCTAAACGCAGGTAACCATATTGGCCGTCATGTTGTGCTACCAGGAAAAAAGGTTTTTCACGGATATTGATCCGGGCCATTCCTTTTCCATCAGTTTTTAGTTTTTGAACGAGTTGTTGTTGATAATTATATACATGTAATTCAACTCCTGATAAAGGGTCTGTAGTGATTAAATCGTTTACAATGAAGATCAATTCACCCGTTTTGCCCTGTTTGGCGATAATTCCCAGGTTCGAAGCCAGTATGTTTTTTTCCACGGCCTGGTTATAGCGCATGTAGTAGGATGGTTTACAGGGATCATCCCGTTCACTCCAATTATAGCGGCTGCTGTAACTATAATCGTTATATCCATAATATGACCAATAATCTTCATCACTTTCATTCAGTGCAGGATCGAATTCTTCTTGTATTGTTTCACTGATCCCACTTGTATTGTTTTCGGCATCTTCACCTTCCTGGCACGGGAATAATGACTGGTTTTGATCAAAATTAATCTGGATACGATACATGGCACCGGGGTCTACCTCGATCAATTCAGACAGGTCTAATGAAAATGTATTCCATTCCCCGAGATCAATGACTTTATCTGATGTAAGTTGCACTTCGCCTTTGTAAACAACACGTCCGACCCGTTTTAGTTCTTTATCACCATCAAATTGGTTGACCTGGAAAAATTGTTTGATGTTTTTTTGATATATCTTGATGATACGCACGTTCACAGCACTGAGGCTAACAGCTTTAAATGGAAAAATCAGGCCGTTGGAACCGGGTAGAATATTACCTTTTCCAATGAGTTCAACCTTTGGCTTTATGCTTTCAAAGCTGAGGGTGTAGGTGAATTTTTCCCCTAAATTATATCCCAGCGAATTTTCTACTGATGGTTCAATAATAATGTCTTTTTTCCCTGTCTGCCTTACCGTGGGAATGATTCTTATTTCGTTGCCTTCAATGATATGCATTGCGGTAGTCCCTGTAGAGAAATGCACGAGCCCTGTCAAATCCTGATCTTCATTTAACGGGTCGGAAAAAATAATAGATGCATATTGTTCGGGTTGTTGAACTACAGTGGTTTTAAGAACTTTAAAATCACCTAATGCAGGTATTTCGATCTTTTGTTTATAATCTTTTTTTATACCAAGTGCTTTTCCATCCCACTTTAACGTGATAATATCAGCACTCTCTTTTCTTTTTACTGAATCAATGGTATAAATATGTTCTATTCCATCAGCTTTGTGCTCCCAGGTTACCTTAAGAGGCTCATTATTCTGTAATGCTTCAAGCATTTCTTCTACTTTTTCTGCCGGGGCAAAATCAGCAAGGGTTAAAACACCCGTGATTTGCTGCCATTGAAGGTTTTTATTATCATATGCTTTGATATTGGTATATTCCGATTCATAACTCTGCTCCATTGTTTGAAATGAAAATTCAAATGTTTTCATTTTTTCCGGGACATCCATGATTTTTCCGAGTTTAAACTCAACATTATATGTTTCTCCTGAAGTGAGAAGCTCTTCGGGCCTGAATTCAATTGTATGTGAATTCACATAATATGTTTGTCCTTTTATGCCGGGATTAAAACTAAAGAGTTTTTGCTCCAGGGGCTTGTTTTCTACAGCACCAGGAATGTCTTCCATTAATACCACGCGTATAGTGGACTGGTTCGAGATAATCCCTGATGTGAAAGCAGAGATGTAAGGTGTGAACGCGCTATCAGGTTTTTTTATTTTTTTGGGAGTGAAAATAATGATTGCAAGAATAGCTAACGCGATAGCGATAGCTCCTAATCCGATAAATAAACGTTTGTTTTTCACGATACTACGAGTTTTAAATGAAACAAGATAAATTATAGCATGAAAGATATATAAATTTTTCAACTTTTCAAAAGTTAAAATCTTTACAAAAAATCAATAACATTTCACAAGCAAATACAAACCCAGCCCTACTGCTATCATTATTACTTTTGGAAAGTTTGGCTTAGCAACCTTAAAAACAAACAATTATTTGTCACCGGGAATGCATTTAAAACCCGGTTTTGATTTATGTGAGGAACGAGCTTCTAACTTTGGAAAAGTGAGTCTGTACTTTTTGGCGTAATAATAATCCTGTCAACAACCCATAGGCATCCAAATGTCTATGATCCTAACGGTTTTTGTTTCCCTGAGGTCCAATAGCAGTAATTTTATAAGTGACTTTTTTTTATAATCATTTGCATTTTTATTTTTTTTATTATAATATTGTACTCTGAAAAGTGGTGTTAAAAATCCCCCTGAACA
>CAYFQI010000038.1:0-15093 GCA_964345135.1 uncultured Bacteroidales bacterium | reverse complement strand
CGTTCGGTTTACACGCCTCAAATTTGAACTTTATAGAGCAAACACTTGACTTTATAGACAGGCACTATTTATATTAGAGTTTAAAAACATCCAATCCATGGATAGCTATAGCGAGATGCCATGAATAAAACGGCTTTTACTTCTGAATGTAGTTGCCTGTTGTCAGTTTTCATGTTTTAGATATTATTGCATCCTTTCAACTTTGGCCTGCCTGTTGATTTTTTTTATTAATCCTTGTAGTATATTCCCCGGCCCCACTTCTATAAACGATTCAGCACCATCGCTAATCATATTTTGTATGGACAGTGTCCATAATACGGGGTGATCAAGTTGCATGATCAGGTTTTTCCTGATGGTTTCAGGTTCAGTTGATGGTTTTGCATTTACATTTTGATATACAGGACAAACAGGTTGGTTAAACGTGGTTTGATGAATGACTTCTTCCAACTCTTTTCTCGCTGGTTCCATTAATGAAGAATGAAATCCTCCACCTACTTTTAATTTTAATGCACGTTTAGCTCCTTTTTCTTTTAACATTTCGATAGCTTTATCTACCCCTTCGTGTGTACCGGAAATAACAATTTGCCCGGGGCTGTTATAATTTGCCAGGATCACGTTTGCATCAATATTTTGACAGGCCTCTTCAACAACGCTGTCTTCCATTCCAAGAATGGCAGCCATTCCGGATGGGTTGGCCTCACATGCTTTTTGCATGGCCTGTGCACGTTTGGCAACCAAATTTAATCCATCTTCATATGATAAAACCCCACTGGATGCCAAAGCAGAAAATTCACCAAGTGAATGCCCGGCAACCATCCCGGGTTGAATATCGTTTACTTTGGCTAATATGACAGAATGTATAAAAATAGCCGGCTGGGTCATGTTGGTTTGTTTCAAATCCTCATCCGATCCATTAAACATGGTATCAGTAATAGAAAAACCTAATAATTGGTTGGCTTTTGCGAAGTATTCTTTTGCCAAATCCGAATTGTCATATAATGACTTGCCCATTCCCGGGTGTTGGGCACCCTGCCCTGGAAACACGTATGCATTCATAAATGTATATTTGTTTTTTGAAAGAAAATAATTAATAGAAGTCCCCTTAAATTTGACTGGCAAAAATAGAAAATCCGGGATAATATTCTATGTTTTTGAATTTATATTTTATATTACCATTGTTATTTTTCAATGCAAAACAATTATTCTGCAATTTTTTCTTGAGAAACTTATAAACTTATTATGTTTGTATTCTAAACATGAACCGGGCCATGACTAAAATATTTAACATGCGCTCAGATGATCATGATATGAAAAAAAGGCATAAAGTATATAGGGGGGTAACACACCCCTATTTCTATCCCTCTATCCCTATTATAAAACCTATAAACCAGACAACATTTTGTCTTAAACAACTAAAATACAAACAGATGGCTGAACCAAAAAAATACAAACACCTGTTCTTTGATTTAGATAAGACGATTTGGGATTTCAATACCAATGTATATCATACTTTCCGTGCTATATTTGAACAATTTAACATACATGAGTATTGTGAATTATCTGATTTTATCAAGGTTTACGATAAGCATAATGAAAGGCTCTGGCGGGAATTCAGGAAAGGGAATATACGGAAAAATCGGCTCAGGGTCAAGCGTTTCATGTTAGTATTTAGAGAAATTGGGATTCATAATATGCACCTGGCACAGGAAATTGGAGACATATATATTGACATGGTTGTCCGCCAGATGGCTCTTTTGCCAGGTGCACGAGCTATCCTTGAATATCTTTCAGAACATTATTCATTACATATCATCACCAATGGTTTTGAACAGGTACAGATGAAAAAGATCAAAAATTGTGGATTGACAGGGTATTTTAAATCCATTACAACGTCTGATTCCACAAAATACAAAAAACCATCACGGGGGATTTTTCAACATGCCTTAGCTCTGTCTAATGCCTTAGCACATGAATCATTGATGATTGGTGACGACATGGAAGCTGACATCATAGGTGCCAGGAAATGCAAGATTGACCAGGTATATTTTAACCCTGGTAAAATCCCACATAAAAAAAAGGTCACGTATGAGATTTCGTGCTTAGAGGAATTAAAACAGTTTCTTTAACGGGCGGTCTGACTATTAAGCCCGCATAACTTCGTCACCTGCCTCAAAATTGCACGTTTACACCGGAATACTGCATGCTTGGGGAGATCCAAGAACCTCAATATCAAACACGTTGGCTCAAACACATGACATTATAACCAGACAACACGGACATGTTAAAACGGAGCTTCATCTTCATTATTGAAATCAAATCCTTTGCCCATTTCAAAAGCATCATTATCTTCTTCAACGCCGGGGATGGCTTCATCATTCATTTTTGAACCAAACGTAATGCCTGCTGATCCATCGCTTTCATCGGATGTCATTGGAAAGTCGGGGGTATCCAGTTCAGTGAATTTAGCAAATTGATCTCTGAATTTAAGTTGAACATCACCCAATGGGCCATTCCGATGTTTTGCAATGATAATTTCGGCTATGTCTTTTAATGAATTCCCTTCTTCATCTTCAATGAATCCATATTTTTCAGGCCTGTGAATAAATAAAACCAGGTCAGCGTCCTGTTCGATCGCACCTGATTCACGAAGGTCAGATAATTGAGGCCGTTTGTTGCCTGATCGCATTTCTACAGAACGGTTTAATTGCGACAGGGCAATAATTGGTACATCCAGTTCTTTTGCAATGGCCTTGAGTGATCTGGAAATCACACTCACTTCCTGTTCCCTGTTTCCCCGTGTATCACCAGGGCCTGTCATTAGCTGAAGGTAATCCACAAAAATGGCCTGTATATCATGATTGGCTTTAAGCCTTCTACATTTGGCCCTGAATTCAAAAATTGATAATGCCGGCGTGTCATCAATATACAGCGGAACATTATCTAAATTTTTAATTTTATATGTTAATTGCTCCCATTCATATTTTTTCAGGTTACCATTTCTTATTCGGTCAGAAGCAAGCTCTGTTTCAGAGACAATTAAACGATTTACTAATTGTATTGAGGACATCTCCAATGAAAAAATGGCAACTCCCTGTTTGTGTTCAACAGTCATATTTCTCGCCATAGAAAGGATGAAGGCTGTTTTTCCCATGGATGGCCTGGCTGCTAAAATCACCAGGTCAGATTTCTGCCACCCGGAAGTAATTCTGTCAAGGCTTGTAAAGCCTGACGGCACACCACTTAAATGCCCTTCTTTCTGACTTGCTTCTTCGATTTGTTTAATGGCTTCCTGGATGAGAACATTCAGTTTTGATGTTTCTTTATTGATATTGCCTTCTGCAATGGCAAAGAGCTGTTGTTCCGAAAAATCCAACAGATCGTCAACATCAATACTCTCATCATAAGCCCTGGTCTGAATTTCTGTTGAAGCCCTGATTAGTTCGCGTTGAATGTGTTTCTGGGCCACGATATGTGCATGATATTCAAGATTGGCAGCAGACGCCACCCTGCTAGTTAATTGCGTGATATAGAAGGGGCCTCCTACTTCATCCAGTTCTTTGGACTTGCGCATCTCTTCTGTAACAGTAAGAATATCAACAGGTTTATGATCTGATGCAAGACTTAATATGGTGGCATATATTTTCTGGTGTGCTTCTTTGTAAAAACTATCCGGTTTAAGAATGTCCATCACGGTAATAATAGCATCTTTTTCAAGCATAACAGCGCCCAATATTGCTTCTTCAAGCTCAACTGCCTGGGGAGGCATTTTACCGTAATCAATATCTACTGAAGTAATACGTCGCGTATTTTGAGAGTTGTTTTTTCCTGCCATAGATTACTGCATTTTTTTGGGGTAACAATCTTATTAACAATTCTATATGTTTTTAGAAAGACGGGTAGTTCACCTGTATTTTCGTGTTCAAATTTAACGATTACACGAAAACATTTTCATGCTTTCAGGGATTTTATTTCTAAACCGGATGGTGTTAATAAATTGTTAATAAATTGCTCTAAGCGACAAAAAAAGTAATAAATAATACCTCATGGGGTTGTTTTAAATATTTAACTTTTTTTATAATTTTAAATATGATGTAATAATACGAATTTTAATTTTTCAACGGTCAGATGGAGCTCGCCACGATTTTATGATTTTGACATTCAATTTACTATGAGGTATATTAATAATCATTCGTGTGTGTGTAGTATTTTAGTCATGGCTCGGTTCATTATATTTGTTTTTTTGAAAGAAAGGAATGATTAGAAGTCCCCTTAATCAAATATGACGAAGTTAACGGGCATTTATTCATTAAATGTTTACGTTTAAAATGTAAACATATAATATATTAAATGATATTTTTTTTACTTTTGTATAGATAGACTTTTTTCAAAACCATAAATTATTTATTATGATACAAATTTCGACAAACACGAAAAACATACTGAGAACAGCATGCCTTTCTCCACTTATTTTTTCGGCATGTAATTCCGGTGCCACAAAAGAAGAAGAAGCAACAGAATTAAAAAGGCCTGAAGATTTTAACAAGAAAAATCTGATCGTCATCAAAATGGACGAATTACGTTGGGATCAATTAAGTTATATGAACCATCCCATAGTGAAAACTCCAAATATTGATCAATTAGCTGAAAATTCCAATATATTTGTTAACGATTACACGGTTTCACCCCTTTCGACCCCAAGCAGGGCAAGTTTTTTCACAGGAAAATACACCATGCAGCATGGATGTAAATTTGTTGACATGCCAAATCATATGAAACCGGATCAATGGACGTATTTGGAAACACTTAAAGATGGCGGGTATATCATTGGATTGGCTGGCAAAAACCATTGTTTCAATGATGAGTTTATGGAAACAATGTTTGATTACCGGGAAGAATACACCCATTTTGGCAAGATACATGGAGACATTACAGAGCAGGATAAGGTAGTTGCCGAATATTTACATACAGAGAAAAGACCTGATTTTAAATCCAATACTCCCGACCAGGGAGAGGTATTAGGTGAAGGACTTATTGAAGGCCCGTTGCCTTTTGATGAAAAAGAGAATATGACGTATCGAATCGCTGAAGATGGTATGGCGTTTTTAGACAAATACAAAGACACCACCTTCTTCCTGCATTATTCATTCCCCGATCCGCATTGGCCAAATGTTGCACCCGACCCTTATTATTCAATGTATGATATTGATAGTATTGAATTAGAAGGTTTAAATATTAATTGGGATGAGCATCCGTTTGCACATTATGTCCAATCTGTTTCCCAGGGATACGACAAATATACTGAACAGGAACGCAAACGCATTGTTGCTACCATGTATGGCCAAATCACCTTTGTTGATAAAGCCATTGGAATGCTCATGGATAAGTTAAAAAAGCTTAATTTAACAGAAAACACTGTAATTGTTTTCACATCAGATCATGGTAATTTTGGAGGCAGATACGGCTTGGTTGGCAAGACAAAAGCATTTTATGAAGCACTTGTGAGAGTACCCCTTGTGATAAGCTTTCCCGACTTAAATACTGGTAAAACATACGAAGCGCAAATCCAAAATATTGATGTGATGCCAACAGTAATGGAGTATTTAGGATTTGACCATGTTACAGGTGTTAAAGGAAGGTCATTCTTAGACATCATCAAAGGGGAAAAAGCAGATGAACACCGTAGTGTTATTTATTCAGAAGTAGGGCTTCCCGGAACTCCCCCCCCTATTATGGATGATAAAGAAGAATTTGAAAAATACAGGGCAAAACGTATCGAAGAAGACGGAACAAGCTGGTTCCTCGAATATACAGTGATTGGACGTGCATCAATGGTTAAAAAAGACGGTTGGAAATACTGCTTTTACACCAATGACCGGGAAGAACTATACAATCTTAATGAAGATCCTATAGAACTTCATAACCTGGCAATGGACCCTACATATGCCGATAAAAAAGCTGAAATGAAAAATTTATGGATGGAAGAAATGTTATCGAATTCCATGACTTCTATCACTGACCATGTATTTTCAGAAAGAGAAAAAGAAGAATTATAATGGACCTATCCATAAATATTAAAAACAAGATACTATGGCAGGGCGCTTTATTAGGTAGCGCCCTTTCATTATCATCATGCGGGAAACAACAACAGGAAACCAATGATAAACTGAATTTTGTGATCATCATGGCAGATGATGTTTCTGCTATTGATTTTAGTTGTTATGGAAATAAAGACATTCAAACCCCAAATATTGACAGGCTCGCTCAAAATGGTATTCAATTTCACACCTGTTGGTCTACTCCTTTAAGTATGCCATCCAGAGTGCAGATTATGACTGGCAGATATGCATCAAGTACTGGATGGTATGGCAATAGTTTTAAACCGGCAGGAGACCCTCCATATGGGATTGAAGGACAACCGGGGTATGAACTGGGAGAAGACGAATTGTTTTTTTCTGAATTATTCAAAGAAGAAGGATATAAAACTGCAATTTCCGGGAAGTGGCATATAGAAGATTATCCGGAGTGGGAAACATTCAAAAAAGATTATGGGTATGATGAATATTGTTTATGGGGACTTCCCGACACATTACCCCCTGAACATAAAGATTATGCTAAAGTAAAAGGTGCTTCCGGTCCCTTTTGGGGTGTAGGCGACAGGGGCCCGTTCTGGCAACCAGCCATCATCAAAAACGGGAAACTTGGCCCAACGGGCGAAGACGATTATGGACCTGATTATTTCACCGCATTCGTTAACCAGTTTATAAAAGAAAATCACAAAGATCCATTCATGGTATATTATCCCATGAACCTGGCACACAACTGGTGGTATTCACCTGTAAGTGAAAAAACACGATGGGGAACATTTGGACCTGTCCCTGAACTTGATTCAGCCGGGAATAAAACCGGCAGGCGCACTCCCGTGGGACAAAAATATGCCATCGAATACCTGGACCACCTGGTCGGGAAAATTATACATACCATTGATAGCTTAGGGATTTTAGATAACACGGTCATTTTATTTACAACAGACAACGGAAGCCCCGGAAAAGGGAAGGCTCATATTGAATCGGAAAACGGTTTCAGAGTCCCAATGATCATTCATTGCCCCTCGTTGATCACTGAAGGTAAAAAGAGCATGGATTATGTTCAACTTGCTGATGTATTTCCCACGATCACCGAACTTGCCGGTATTGAATTACCGGACAGCATTCATTTTGATGGCATCAGCTTTAAACCCGTAATAAATGGAAAAGATGGAAAAAGAGATTATTTATATACATACCTCAACTGGAAACATGCTTTCAAATACAACGACTTTTACCTTGATGGAAATGATAGCCTGTGGCGATGCATCCATACATCCGAATGGAAGCTGTCATATATAAATACTACGGATTCACTCGACAATCCTGAAGTATCGGCTGCTATGGATACCATCAACAACCTGAAAAAACGGTACCCTGCTCCAGATACAACCAACAATCCCATGTATGAACGATATAAAAGAAAACAAAAAATCTTTCATAACAGCATAAAATCTATTATAAAAAAGCAGTAATAGACTAAAATTCAAACAATAATAAACTAAAACCTGACAAACTAAATGACATCACGAGAAAATGTAATGGCATCTATTAACCATAAAGAGCCGGACAAAGTGCCCGTGGACATTGGTTCAACACCTAGCTCCGGAATATCAGCCATTGCTTACGGAAACCTCACGAAAAAGCTGGGACTTAATCAAAGCAAAACACTGGTATATGATGTAGTACAAGAACTTGCGGAACCTGAACAAGAGATTATTGACCAATTAGGAATAGATGTATTGGACATTGGAAGAACATTCAATACGAATATGAATGATTGGTATGAAATGACACTCTCTGATGATAGTAAAGCCTATTATCCAAGCTGGTTCAAACCCAAAAAAGAAGACGATGGAAACTGGGTATATTATGATCAGGACAATGAAAAGATTGCCCGTAAACCCGAGGGTGCTACATTTTTTGACCAAACATATTTCCCGTATATAGAGGGATATCCTGATAATTATGACAACCTTCCGAATGCTATGAATAAAGTTCTATGGCAAGCCATGGCACACAGCCCGTGGGATAAAGCCGGGAATCCTGGATTTTGGGATCAACTGAGGAAAAATGTACTACATCTGAGAGAAACAACAGACAAAGCATTGGTGATCACTGCCGGATGTAACCTGTTTGAATGGGGCACCTTTTTAAGGCGAATGGACAACTTCCTCATGGACCTGTTTATTGACCAGGAAAACATTGAAAAACTACTCGATGCGCTCATGGAAATCCACCTGGAAACCCTTAAAAAAGTATGCGCTACTGTTGGTGATGTAGTGGATGTTATTCGTTTGGGCGATGACCTGGGGATGGACAGCGGCCCGTTCATGCCACAGGAGATTTACCAACAGTTATTTAAGCCCCGGCATAAAAAGTTGATCTCGTATATCAAAAGCAACAGCAACATGGCTACACTACTCCATTCCTGCGGTGGAATATTCCCCATATTGCCCGATTTAATTGATGCCGGCCTGGATATTATCAATCCTGTCCAAACCAATGCATCCCAAATGGACCCTGTGAATTTGAAAAATGAATATGGCAATGACATTACGTTTTGGGGTGGCGGAATAGACACCCGTTCAGTATTAAATAACGGGACTCCGGATGAAGTAAGAAAACAGGTGCTGGAACGAATGGAAATATTCTCTAAAGGCGGTGGCTTTGTCTTTAATACAGTTCACAATATTTTACCCGATGTACCACCAGAAAACATCATCGCCATGACGGATGCAGTAAAAGAATTTAATGGTGAGTAAAAATTAGACCTGATGCAATACTTAAGCGACAGAACTTATGGATGCCGGGCCATGGAGGTAATATTAGCCGGTAATCAGGCTCTTATTATAGAAAATGAAAAGATCCGGATTATCATCTTATTAGATAAGGGATGTGACATTGCCGAATTCACATATAAAGAAAAAGACATATCATTCCTATGGCGAACAAATAACGGGCTGAAGAGCCTGGATAACACCCATAAAATTTATTCGAACTTTTTCACCCAGGGATATCATGGAGGATGGTTTGAAGCATTTCCCAATGTTGGAAAGACATGTAACTATAAAGGTATATTTTTTGAGCCTTATGATGAAGTTGCATTCTTACCCTGGCGTTTTACTGTGATAAAAGATGAACCCAAAGAACTGGTGATTTCATTTGAGGCAAAAACCCTTAAAACTCCTTTTAAGATCAATAAAATCCTAACACTTCAGTCTCACTCTGCTGCAATCCGTTTTGACGAAACAATAACAAACCTGGGCAACGAGCCTGTGGGATACCAATGGGGACATCATCCCTTATTAGGCCATCCTTTTCTTTCAGGAGATTGCGTGATTGATTTTAACGGGGCGGATATCGAGTGCCTGTTTGAACCTCATACCGCACGGGTCACTCAAGGCACAAAAGGGCAATGGCCTGTATTGAAAGGGAAAGAAGCTGATATTGACATTCGTAATGTACCAGCGACTCATGCAGGAAGCAATGAATTATTCTGGATGTCAAATTTACAGTCAAACTGGATGGCCGTGAGAAATCCTGCTATCAACACGGGATTTGGCATTGCCTGGGATCCTGAAATGTTTAAATATTGCCTGCTATGGATAAATGCAAACGGTGACACCGGAAATCCACATTACGGCAATTGTTATACCACCTGCATCATGCCATCCACATCAGGTGTTCATACCCTCGAAGCAGAATCAAAACATGGTACGTTGAATACCTTGGCCCCTCGTGAAACTGCAAAAACATGGATCACTGCCACGGCTTTTAAAGCAGGAAATAATGAAGTGAAAGAAATGAGAAGAGATGGACGCATTCTTTTTGAATAATGCCGGGGAATATAAAAACTTGTAAGGGAATAATAATAAAGCATCTATAGAATAACATTTTATGTGTTATATGTGTGTAAACCAAAAAAGAAGGGAACTTCTAATACTTATTTATTTCATGAAATTTATAACGTGATTTAAATAGCTGGATGATTAGCTGTAATCGTTCCGCATACACGTTTGTTTTATCGCTTTCAATGTTGTGATTGTTGACCCAATCACATAACAAACAGTTTGACTATCAAAAAATCACGTACAAACCAATCATCACCATAAACAACAGGCCTGCCAAAATACGCGGATCCGTTATTCCCGTGATCCTGCCTTTGGTGATAAAAGCCCCGGGACTTTCAAGCGTTAAATCTTTTATTTGTTCGGGAGCGGGTTTAGGTGTAAGCAAACTGACAATAACATATACAATACAACAAATGACAAACAAGCCAAAAGCCTGCAACATATAAGGTGTTCGTAATCCGTCTGTAATCAGCTTCATATCACCGAACGCAGGAAAATCAACAAGGAATACAATGACTCCAAGGATAAACCCGGTGATGATTGTTGTTTCAGCAGCCTGCCTGTTACCCCGTTTCCATAGTACACCCAATAAGAATACCGTGGCAATTGGAGGCGATAATACCGCCAGGATTTCATTGATGGCATCAAAAATACTAATAAAACGGGCTACCATAGGCGACCATGCAATGGCTAAAAGCATCACGATACCGGCTGTCCATCGCCCGATGCGGACTTGTCTGCGGTCACTAGTCTCGGGCCAAAGACGTTTTACAATATCTACCGAAACCAATGTTGCAGAGCTGTTTAATGCAGCTGCAATGGTGCTCATCAATGCCGAGAGCAATGCTGCAGAAAGCAACCCGATCAAACCTGTTGGCAGTAGTTCGGTTATAAGAGTGGGAAGTGTATCGTTCGGATCAGTAATAATATCTCCAAATAATACATAAGCTAAGATACCGGGCACCACCATGATAAAGACAGGTAATATTTTTATGAACCCGGCAAAGATAGGGCCTATTTGTGCATCTGTCAATGAACGGGCACCAAGCACTCTTTGGACAATGGTTTGGTCGGCACACCAATACCAAAGGCCAAGAACAGGGTATCCCAACATAATTGCATACCAGGGTAGCTTAGGATTGCTCTCATAAGACCTTAATAAATCCAATTGGCCGGGTTTAAGAGCCGCTTTTAATTCTGCCAGGCTGGTAATCCCTTTATCAGGTAAAGCAAATATAGCTATTACCACCATGGTTGTAGCTCCAATAATCAGGATAATGGTTTGAAGTGTCTCTGTAACAACAACAGCTTTTAATCCTCCCAAAATGGTATAAATAGAGGTAATAACCGAAATAATGATGATGGATAGCCATACACTAATTCCGAAAAAATTTTCAAACACTACGGCTCCTGCATACAAGCTGATGCCAATATGCATAAACAATGCCCCCATAATAGCCAAAAATGCTAACAATGAACGGGCTGTGCCACTATACCTTTTTTCTAAAAATTCGGGAAGAGTAGATATCTTATTATTAAAATAAAAGGGAGCAAATATCAATCCCAGGATGATCAATAAAAAAGCTGCCATCCATTCAAAATTTCCTTGTACCAAACCATCTTCAAAACCAGCTGATGCAAGCCCCACCATATGTATGGTAGAAATATTGGAGGCAAACAATGCAGCACCAATCAATGGCCAATTCAACGAACGGCCTGCTAAAAAATAAGCATTGCTGGTCATTTTTAACTTTCGTACAACCAAAACACCAATCATCAGAATACCCAACAGGTAAGCGATGATTATTACAAGATCAAGAACCGGGATTCCAATTTTTAACAACATTGTAAAAAATTTACTGTATCATCCGTTATGAATGCATATCAGACAATATTCAAAAAGAGCATAAAAATATAAAATTTTTAGTACTACTGCAATTTTTATAGAAATAGTAATTTGAAAGGAAACAGAATTCAGTGTCTCATTGCCTTGTCCTGAAAAACGCCTAAAACGGTTTAAAGATTTGAATTATGATTATAGTGAGTAAATTCCCCGGGCTGAAGAAGTCTGCAAACGAATTGAAGCTTACAAGACGGCCTATTCTAAATGCTTGACACCTGAAATCATCTTTCAATAAAATGATTAGTACAAGATATAAAAAAGGGCGAAAAACATAGGATCATGCACCCAGGTATTTTTTCAACAAGTTACTCCGTGAAGTCTGCCTTAATCTTCTAATTGATTTTTCTTTAATCTGCCTTACCCGTTCACGTGTAAGATTAAATTTTTCTGCAATTTCTTCGAGTGATATTTCCTGACAATTAATTCCAAAGGAATAACGAATAACATCTTTTTCTCGATCAGATAACGTGGACAATGCTCTTTCAATTTCTTTACGTAACGATTCTTTAAGTAATTCCATATCTGCACGTGTTGCTTCACTGCTTTCCAAAACATCAAGTAACGTGCCTTCTTCATCATTTGAAAAAGGGGCATCAACAGATTTATGCCTCCCGGATGCCTGAAGGGTCATGATGATTTTATTTTCCGGCAACTCAAGAGATTCTGCAAGTTCTTTATCAGATGGAGGACGTTGATATTTTTGCTCAAACTCTTCAAATGCTTTATTGATCTTATTCAATGCTCCAATCTGATTAAGAGGCAACCTTATAATTCTTGAATGTTCAGCAATCGCCTGAACGATAGACTGTCGGATCCACCAGACAGCGTATGAAATGAATTTAAATCCTTTTGTCTCATCAAACTTTTCAGCAGCTTTAATCAATCCTAAATTGCCCTCGTTTATTAAATCTGACAGGCTTAAGCCCTGGTTCTGATATTGTTTGGCCACGGAAACAACAAAGCGAAGATTGGCTTTTATCAATCGTTCCAATGCTTCTTTATCACCTTTTTTTATCCTGTTCGAAAGCTTTGCTTCTTCATCTGCTGTAATCAGTTCTTCTTTACTTATCTCCTGCAAATATTTATCAATAGAAGTACTCTCCCGTTTCGTAATGGACTTGGTAATCTTTAATTGTCTCATAAAAATTAGTTTTGATTGACTTCTTTATCTTTCTTAATATTACAAATTTATAATAAAAAAATTAGTAATGAAATTAAAAAAATTAAAAAACAAACAAAAGGTAAAACAATTTGATGTTTATTACAAATTTAATGAAAGTTATTGATATAATTACAAAAAGTGATATAAAACACCAATAATGATAAATTTTATTTATAAAGGTGCATTTTGTTTAAACATTAGACACCTTTAAATGTTTTTTATTTGATTCGCACCTGTCAAAGTTAATAACATCAAAATATACTATTCGGTTTAGGGTATCTCGTGCATGAAGTTTTCCTTAAACGTCGTGTTTTATTTTCATGTTATCCATTTAGTATCTATGATTATTTTGATATAGCTTCAAATATTATTTAACCGACACGTGATTTCCTTAACCTGACCTATAACCCCGGTATTCAAGAAGCCCCAAAATGCCCGTTTTACCAGTATAAATGAGCAATTTTGGGGCAAACATTTTAAAATTAGACACTATGGGCCAGTACTCATTAAATTCCAAACGCATAATATGCCACGACTCCATTAGGATAAACGCCTTCAACATAAACACCTCCTTTAATCTGGTTGATTATTCGCTGAAGGTCATTTACATCTAAAACCACTGCCCCATTAATCTTTGTTATGATAAATCCTTCCTTAATTCCTGCCTGTTTTATTTTCCCGGAATTGATATTTTCTATCTGAACCCCACCTTCCATGTTGAGTTTATCCAGAATAGATTTTTCAGCGTTTTTAAACTGTGCACCCAACAGGCTTATTTCTTTCCTGGACTTAACAATTGCTGTATCGCCATAAATATTTTTTAATTCAACAACAATTTTTTTCCTTTTACCATCTCGTGAAATAATTACATCAATCTTATCACCTGGTTCATGCCTAAAAATAATCTCTTGTATATGAGATGCAGTATTCACCTCTTCTCCATTCACTTTTAAGATTACATCGCCCACTTCAATCCCGGCTTCCTCGGCTGCACCGTTTTCTGTTACTTCAGCCACATAAACACCATTTATTAACTCGATATCTTTTTCTTCGGCTAAATCTGCATTCACTGTAGCTATTTGTACTCCAAGCATCGCACGTTGCACTTGTCCATACTCGATAAGGTCATCAACAACCTTTTTTACAATATTTACAGGGATGGCAAAACTCTCACCTGCATAGGCCCCGGTTGGTGATAAAATAGCCGTATTGATCCCTATGAGTTTTGCATTCAGATCAATCAATGCGCCTCCACTACTTCCCTTGTTTAATGCTGCATCTGTTTGGATAAAAGATTCAATGCTGTATCGTTCATCACTGATCCCCAGGTTTCTTGACTTTGCACTGATAATTCCGGCTGTTACAGTAGAAGTAAGATTAAAAGGGTTGCCTATTGCGAGCACCCACTCTCCTACTCTCGTGTCATCCGAGTTGCCATATTCAATCTTTGGAAAATTATCTCCTTTAATTTTTAAAACAGCCAAATCTGTTGCTCGGTCTGCCCCGATCAGCTCAGCATCATATTTCTGATTATTGTTTAACGTGACCTCTATTTGGTCTGTATTTTCAATCACGTGATTGTTTGTCACAACATATCCGTCATTTGAAATAATAACTCCAGAACCAATTCCCCTTAATATCCTTTTGGGCGGGGTCGTTTGTCCGTAGAAAAAATAATATAAAGGATTGGACGGTGCTTCCACTTCCTGTGTCGTTCTAATGTGTACTATCGCATCTATCGTTTTTTCGGCAGCAATTACAAAACTGTTTTGTTCAGTACCCGAATCTGACGCTGTTGAAAAATGAACCCGTTGATAAAGAACGTCATTCCCCATTGATGTCTGTTGTGGTTGAACCTGGTATGTATCAGCATCATCCTTATCAATAAAAACAGCATACACGCCAATAACTAAAAGAGCACTAATTAACGAAATCAGTACATTTAAACCTATTCTTTTTGAATCACCAGATAATTTCATAATATATTATTTTTAAGTTAAACAATTAAACTCGAAGAAATCAAATATTATGCCATTACTAATTAGTGCCTGTCCATAATGTCAAGTGTTTGCTCTATAAAGTTCAAATTCG
>CAYFQI010000037.1:0-15149 GCA_964345135.1 uncultured Bacteroidales bacterium | reverse complement strand
TTTTTTTGAAGCACTACCGGGATAATTCAAAAAAATGAGGCAGTATATGAGAAACTCTGAAAACCCTTCGGGAACAAATATAATAAATAATATGCAGCGTTAAAATTTTTCAAAATAGTGATGGCTATTATGAAAAATTTATGCCTTGCATCTTATCGGTTCATCTGTTTCTTTTTTAATTTTTGGTTATCCGTTTTATGCCTGATGATTTCAATTAATTTTCTTCATTTACCCCGAACCCTAAAGGGATTGAAGAAAATCAATTGCTCCCTTTAGGGCTTGGGGTAAAACAATTGATTTTCCGGACTTTAATTTTACCTTAGGCATAAAAACATATAATTTTTTAATCTTATTCACGTCGTTCGAGAACGCTTCGCTTGGTTCAATGGTCAGATAGCTTGCATGATCTTGTAATTTATTGACTATGTATCATTAATGGCACTAAAATAATCATCCGGAGAGCGTGTCAACGTATTTATTATGGCTCGGTTCATTCTATTTATTTTTGAAAGAAAGGAATTATTAGAAGTCCACTATACTGATCATCGGTTCAATGTATTACGATTCATAAAAATTTTTACCATATACCTTAAATACTGACACACAATAACCCATTGAGCTGTCCATAAGGAATCTTCTACTGCAATCCGCTGAAAATGAAAAGGAATTCTATCATTTTTTAATCCCGAAGTACCAAATGACATATCCAAATGCGTTTCTTTGTATATCCTATCAAATAAATGCATTTGTAAAAAATGATCAGCAAATGGGAATGAAAACAATTTATAATCTATATGAAAACAATTTTCTATCCATTTCACACTTTCGTAAGTCTGTTTGACCTGTTCTTCATAAGATACTTCGCTATATAAAGGATGATCCAAACTATGTGCGCCAATACTAAACCCCTGTTTTATCAGACTTTTGATCTGAGGAGTTGTAAGATATGGTTGTAATTCATCAAGCAAATCATTAAAATCTATTCCCAAAATACCGGCTATCTGTTCAATTTTATCTTTGTCATTAAATCCTAATTGCATCAAAAGAACTTCAATATTTTTATTAAGTCCAAGAATTGATTTTATTTTTTGTATTTGGTTTTGAGTAATTTTATTTTCATGAATATAGGTCAATATATAGCTTATTTTGAAACGATAAAATATATCCTTATTATCAACAAAACGGGGATTTATAAAAAAAACAGAAGGAATTCCTTTTTCTTTCAAAATAGGAGCAATAATTGTATAAATTTCTTTCATTCCATCATCAAATGTCAATAAGAAGCTATTTTTTTTGAATCGTCTCTGGTTTTCTACAACCTCTTTAACCGTTTTCCAATCTACAGGATCATAATACGTTAAAAAGAAATCGAGTTCTTTTCTGAATTGTTTTATGGTACGGATATAAAAAAGATGTTTCGCATAAGGTAAAGAAATATCAGATACTGTATGATAAAAAGGAAATATCAATCGCTGTCCTGTTAAATTTGTCAATAAATTATACAACATACAGTAAATTATGTTTTTATACGTTTGACGAGTGTTGGCAGATTATTAATATTTAGCCTTGAATATTTCTCAGGCATCCCCCCAAAACCATTAAAAAACCTGGCAATTCCCGGAATTTCGGACCCTTCAAAATCCAACACTAAGGATTGGCCTGCATGATCTTTAATAAACCGGTCTAATAAAAAAAAAGCTGCTCCACTACTTTTTCCCTCTTGGTTTGAAGAAGCTAAAATATAAAACACTCTTCTGTTATTAAATAAAAAAACAACTTCTGATAACATTCCACCAGACCGATTCACGGCTCCATACATTTTTCCTATACCCTCTTTTTTCAAGTATATAATTAGTTGTTTTAAAATATTAAACTGATTTTTTTTTAACTGATTTACATTATTTTGCTTCTTGAATTGTATTACAAATGAAGGATCTATATTATTTATGACAGTAATTCCCTGTTTTTTCGCTTTTTTAATATTCCGTTTATGATTTTGAGAGTATGCTTTTTTTAATGCCTCATAATCTTTTGATAAATCCAATTTATATGTTTTTTTATAGTTGACTTTTTCGTTGAAAACAGACACATCATTCCGCTCATTTAACTGAATGTCAATGTATTTAAATTTTTTCACCAGAGCATCAATAAATGGTTTGGCATCTATCATATATTCATTTTTTTTGGAAAAAACGCCTAATTGCTGGGTAAAAAATGGTTGAGCAATATAATGAACTCCAAATTTCGATTTTCCTGTAACAGGCATCACATAATCATAATCCCCTTTTATTAAACCACCCCATCCTGGGCTCACGATATCCAGATACCAACTATGCCCATATACAATATCCAACGGATAGGCGGAAATACATTCATCCCATTTTCTTGTATCAATATGTTTTCGATCAATAAAATGTATCATATTCCAATCTATAAAATATGTTTAATAAGCAAATTGCCTATCCCCGGATCAAGCCCTGTTTGGTTACAAATGGTGTGAATGGCCTTCTCTTCATGTCTCACATTCACCAATGCTCGGGCAATATTGGACAGGCCCGGAAATTGTTTATCGTCAATATGCATTGTCTGGATGTATCCTTTATGCACTGTAAAAGATACGGGTATATCATCGCCATTATAAGGTATCACCGTCTTGAATGTATAGTCAGGTGACCTGCCAACATTCCATTCCCACAGATGATATTTCTCTTTCATCAATTGATGGATAGTACTGTTTTCCATTATTTCAAAAGAATTGTCCATAATGCCATATTCATTCTGTACATGTAAAGTTAACAATTTCATAAAATCATTCATATTCATTTCACCCTGAAGGTAATTTGATATGTTGGTTACCTTGCCGGGCACAGAATGAATGGATTTATGGGAATATTCACAGCGTGTTTTCAATACCCTGTTAAGCATGTTCAGGTTGGAATCAAATAATAAGGTCCCGTGATGAAGTAAGCGATTTTTGGAAATATGCTGTGCACATCCCGAAATTTTATACCCATCAATCATTAACCCGTTTCGCCCGTCAAATTCAGCTTTAATTCCTGCCTCACCTAACGCATTTATAATTGGTGAAAGCATATCCCGGTAATTTAGCACCTGCCGGCCCGGTTTGTTGATGATAAATGAAAAATTAACATTCCCCGTATCATGAAATACAGCCCCGCCCCCGGAAATCCTTCTGAACAGGGAAAGTTTTTTTCCCCTGGCATAATGATAATCAATTTCAGCATATATATTTTGATGTTTTCCCACAATAACTGAAGGCTTATTCACCCAAAGGATGAAAAAATCATTATCATCATGTTTTAACAAATATTCTTCTGTTGCTAAATTCAATGCTGGATTTGATGATGTCAGGCGGATGCTATACACTGATTATAATTTATTTTTGTAATCCCAAAGCAGGGTAAATATATTGCTTTGTTAAAGTATATCCGTACAGCGAAACTGTAGCAAGCGCTATTCCCAGTAAAGCGCCAAAAAACACGTCGGCAGGATAATGAACACCCAGGTATACCCGGCTGTATGCCACGAGGCATGCCCATAAAATCATGATAACCCACATGAACCGGTGCCGGTATACACGGCTGACAAACCATGCTCCACCAAATACATTGGTTGCATGTGCCGATACAAAAGAGAAACTACCGGAACACCCTTTTACCAAATGGATCAGGCCTTCCAAATCGGGGTTTTTACATGGCCTCGGACGTTCAAAAAATTCTTTCACAATATTTACAGATATCTGATCGGTCATCACGATGGTAATTACTAAAAAGACAATGATACCAATGGCTTCCCATTTAAACTTTTTAACAATAAAAGCGATGATCACCAAATAAAACGGTGCCCAGGTATATTTGGCACTGGCGAACAACATCACCTCATCCCAGAAAGGAGAATATATTTTATTGAAAAAAAGGAACAATTGTTCATCCCATGTTAAAAGGGTTTCCAACATATTTAATTATTTTTACGTTTAAATATATGTATCTAAGGAATGCCTGCATCCCGGCTGAAAGCTTCCCATAGTATATCTTTTAATTGACTGACTCCCATCTGCATTACCGAAGATATAAAAACATATGGAATATCAGGCAATTCAGGCCTGATCTCTTCCATTAATTCCTCGTCAAGCAGGTCAGATTTTGTAACAGCCAATACCCTGTGCTTATCCAATAATTCTGCATTGTGTTGTTTCAACTCATTCAATAATATCTGGTATTCATGGGCTATGTCATCACTATCAGCAGGGATCATGAATAATAAGACAGCATTGCGTTCGATGTGTCGTAAAAACCGTAACCCCAGACCTTTCCCTTCATGTGCCCCTTCAATGATACCGGGAATATCAGCAACAACAAACGAACGGTGTCTGCGGTACCGGACAATTCCCAACTGGGGTGTAAGAGTGGTGAAAGCATAATCGGCAATCCTGGGCTTTGCAGCCGAAACAACAGACAGAAAAGTTGATTTCCCTGCATTCGGAAACCCTACCAGGCCAACATCTGCAAGTACTTTCAGTTCAAGGATTAAAACCGATTCAGCACCGGACATACCAGATTGTGCATACTTTGGCGCCTGGTTAACAGCAGACTTAAAGTGCACATTCCCTCTTCCACCCATTCCTCCTTCTAACAAAATTTTTGTCTCATTATGGTTCGTTACTTCTGCCACAACATTGCCATCCTCATCCCGTGCAATGGTTCCCGGAGGTACCTCTACCACCTGGCTTTTCCCATCGGCCCCGGATTGCATACTAGCCCTTCCGTTTTGTCCGTTTTCTGCAAAAATATGTTTCTTATATTTTAAATGTAGCAATGTCCATAAATGCTTATTGCCCTTTAAAACTATATCGCCTCCTTTACCACCATCTCCTCCGTCAGGTCCTCCCTTAGGAACAAACTTTTCCCTGTGAAAATGGGCTGAACCAGCCCCTCCCTTGCCCGAACGGAAATAAATTTTGACATAATCAATAAAATTACTGGATGGCATAATATAAACCTTTTTCTTTAATGAACAGGCAAAGTTAATGTATTATTTTGTGATTCTTTGATCCATTACAACATGAAATTATAATTTTGCATCTAAATGGTATCCGTCTAAAAATTCAGATTACAATGTCACAATTTGATAATAAAGCATTAACCTGGGATGACAAACCGCAACGGCTTCAATGGGCCAAAACAATAAGTTGCGGTATTTTAAATTCAATTCCTCATGAAACCGGTCATTTCAATGCATTTGAATATGGCTGCGGAACAGGTAGTCTAAGTTTTTTTCTCCAACCTCATCTCCATCATATCACACTGGCTGATAATTCAACAGGCATGTTAAATATAGTAAAGCAAAAAATAGAACAGCATAACACCACAAACATGACACCCGTTTACCTTGATCTCGAAAAAACAAAAACATCTCTGTCAACCCATTCATTTGACCTGGTATATACAATGTTAACACTTCATCATACTACCAATTATAAACGCATCATCACCAAATTTTTCCAGATAATACGCTCTGGAGGATATTTATTTATTGCCGACCTGTTTGAAGAAGACGGAACGTTTCATGATAAAGACTTTAAAGGACATCATGGGTTTAATCCTGAAGAATTGAAAAAAATATTGTATCATACCGGATTCAGAGAAATTAAATACAAGACAAGCTTTACAATAGAAAAAGAAACAGAAGAAACAGGATTAAAAAAATTCCCGGTTTTTCTATTAAAAGCTGGTAGATAAAAAAACAACCCAAATACAACTCACGAAGCAATAAATTTTTAATTTTGGGTACATTTTACTTTTTAGCATTTTTTATTATAATATTTTGATACAATAAGCTATAACGTTCACCAGTTTTAATCTAAATCAAAAAATCATTTACTAATTTTATAAATAGTATAAAAATGAATTTAAAACACACTACAAATCCGACTCTTTCTGCTGCAACATTTAGGAATGTAACACGAGCAGAAGGACAGAGCCATGCTGAATCAATGACTGTTGGAGGAACTGTGAATAAAGTATTGATCATGTTGCTGTTGGTCTTATTAGGAGCCGTTTATACATGGCGAATTGTTTTTAATGCAACGGATATTGCCACAGGAGCCAATGCTGTAACACCATGGATTGGTATTGGTGCAATCGGGGGATTGATTGCGGCATTGGTCACGATTTTCAAAAAAACCTGGTCTCCCATCACTGTTCCTATATATTCCGTGTTAGAAGGCCTGTTTCTGGGTAGTATTTCTGCAATTTTTGAAGCCCGTTTCCCGGGGATCGTCATGCAGGCTGTTTCACTCACATTCGGAACATTGTTTGCCATGTTATTTGCCTATAAATCTGGCATCATCAAAGTAACAAAAAAATTCAGAATGGGGGTAATTGCCGCTACAGGTGGTATTTTCTTCGCTTACATGATCTCATTCCTGCTCAACATGTTCGGGCTCAATATTGGGTTCATGCACAGCAACGGGCCACTAGGCATTATTATCTCGTTGGTAGTGATTGTCGTTGCTGCATTAAACCTGGTACTTGACTTTGATTTTATCGAAAAAAATGCTTCATCCCAAGTGCCCAAATATATGGAATGGTTTGCAGCATTTGGTTTGATTGTCACGTTGGTGTGGTTATATATTGAATTCTTACGTCTTCTCTCGATTATAGGAGGGAGAGATTAAACAAAGTTTATATAAAAAGTCAAATTTTATGTACTTAACAAAAGTAAATGACACAAGGGGCTGCGAAGAATTTTTGAATGTCCCAAAATTGCTTTATAAAAATGATAAAAATTGGACATGCCCTCTTGATGTTGAAATAGAAAACATTTTCAACCCTGAAAAAAATCCATGTTTCAAACATGGAGAAGCCATTCGCTGGATTTTGAAAGATGATAACAACCGGCTCATTGGCCGCATTGCAGCATTCTATGACAAACGAAAAGCAGAAAAATCATCTATCCCGAACGGATTCGTTGGCTTTTTTGAATGCATTAACAACCAGGAAGCTGCCAACATGATGTTTGATAAAGCAAAAGAATGGATTGAAAACAAAGGGTTTAAAGCCATGGATGGCAGTGCCAATTTTGGTGAGAATTTATTCCACTGGGGCGTGCTGGTGGATGGCTTCATCCCTCAAAGCATTGGCATGAATTACAACTTTCCATATTACAAAGACCTGTTTGAAAACTACGGATTTAAAGAATATTTCAAACAATTGAGTTATAAAAAAGACCTTTCTAAACCCTGGCCTGAACGACAATTAAAATTCGCCCGTTTCCTGGCAAGCAGGCCTGAGTACACGTTTGAACATTTTAAATTTTCGGAAAAAGACAAGTATATCAATGACCTCTGTAATATATATAACGAAGTATGGTCTGATTTTCATGAAGATTATACGCCCATTAAAACAGATGAGTTATATGAAATATTTGAAGACCTGAAAGATATTATTGATGAAGAGCTAATCTGGTTTGCATATACAGACAATAAACCCATTGGCATGGTTCTCGGACTGCCTGACATAAACCATATATTACGAAAATTGGGAAATGGAAAACTAAACCTTATTAATAAATTAAAATTATTTTATCACTTTAAAATATCCAAAAACATCCCTGGTACACGAACCATTGCATCAGGGGTCATTCCAAAATATCAACAAAAAGGAGTTATTGCAACCCTTTTCTTACAACTCAGCGACACCATGCAGAAAAAAGGCCAAAAAAGCATGGAATTAGCATGGACCGGAGATTACAATGAACCGGTACTGGCTATTTACGAACATGTAGGCGCTGAACTGGCTTCTACACATCTTACCTATCGCTATATTTTTGATAAAAATATCCCGTTCCAGCGTTTCACGAATGAAGAGGGATATAAATCAAGGAAAAAAAAAGCAGAAGGTAAGACAAAGGATGAACCAAAAAAGTAAAAATATAATCATTTGATTTTTTAATAAGATTTTACTATTTTTGCATCCCAAAATAATTTGTGTAAATACAAAATTAATATAATGAAAAAAGAGATACATCCGGATACATACAGGAAAGTGGTGTTCAAAGACATGTCAAATGAAAAGACATTCATCACCAATTCAACAGTTCAAACCAAAGACACCATTAAAATGGAAGACGGGAAAGAATATCCATTATATAAATTGGAAATCTCCAACACCTCTCATCCTTTTTACACCGGTAAGATGAACCTGTTGGATACCACTGGCCGTGTTGATCGGTTTAACAAACGGTATCAACAACATGCCAAAAAGCAACAAAAAAAATAGTTTAATAAAAATTTCAATAAAAAAAGCTCCGCGATTCGTTTCGGAGCTTTTTTTGTTTTCAGGACTGGATGATCACATATTATTTTATTATTTTTAATGCTTGAAAAACTTATAAATTATTAATCCCGGCCATGCCAACACGTACTACCAATATTATTCTTTTTGATGACCAGTATTATTCTGACCTGCTTCCCTTTACTTTTACCCGGCCAGCGTGTGAAATCCGCATTGGCATACTGACCATCAGGGAAAAATGGGAAGCAATCATGAACACATCGTGTTCTCATTTCACAAGGGACTATCTCTCTAAAAAATTTCCATTGCACCTGGAAGAAGAAAACCTTCTTATCAATGGACGGATTCTCCCGGATGAACATTTGTTGCACAGCATCAACAAACTCCAACATCATGAAGCACTTGTATCGGACGATACATTGGTTGCTGTTAAACTGAAAAAAGAATCTGTTACTTCGTTTGAACCGGACAATTACTCCCTGTATAACGTGAAACAAAACAATAAAGTCCCCCTGGGCATAAGGTATCCCTGGAATATCTTTTCATATAATGGAGTGGCCCTGACCCATGATTTTGAACAGCTTACACGGGGACGCGAATCAGCAAACATCAGCAATACCAATCAAATATTTGGCAGTCATGAATGCTTTGTTGAAAAAAGTGCCAGGTTGGAATATGTAACCATCAACACGAAAAATGGCCCGGTGTACATTGGAAACAATGCTGAAATCATGGAAGGATCTGTTATCCGCGGCCCCTTTGCCATGTGTGACCATGCCGTGGTAAAACTGGCAGCCAAAATATACGGCCCTACAACACTCGGCCCCTATGTAAAGGCAGGAGGAGAATTGAACAATGTTGTATTCTTCGGTTATTCCAACAAGGCTCATGACGGATTCATCGGAAATGCAGTGATTGGCGAATGGTGTAATCTCGGTGCAGACAGCAACAGTTCTAATTTAAAAAATAATTATCAAGAAGTAAAAGTATGGAATTACACGAAACAACGCTTCATTAACACGGGACTGCAGTTCTGCGGGCTACTCATGGGAGATCATTCCAAATGCGGCATCAATACCATGTTTAATACCGGAACAGTAGTGGGAGTAAGTGCAAATATTTTTGGCGACGGGTTTCCCCGGACCTTTATTCCTTCTTTTTCATGGGGCGGAGCAAACGGGTTTAAAACATATCAGCTTAACAAAGCCCTTGAAGTAGCAGAACAGGTTATGAACAGGAGAGGCCAACAGCTAAATGACGCTGAAGAACAAATTTTCCAGGCAGTGTTTGAAGAAAGTAAACAATACAAAAATGATTAACCCGATCCATGTATCAGACAACTGAAGTAAGATGGTTTCAACAAGGCGATATCCCGGAACAAATACTTGGTATTTATGGTATTTCACGCAAAGAAATCAGGGCATCTTCGGCCCGAAAAGACCAATACTTATCGTTAAACAATCCTGATATTGGCATTAAAAAAAGAGGAACAGAAAATATTGAGATCAAACATTGCACACGTCATCACGGGGCAATACAATTTCAAAAAAATACATCAGGGAATGCTGACGAATGGATCAAATGGAGTTTTAATACCCGGGGAAATGAATTTGGCCCTATCGAAGATAATCATGCCGATTGGTGGATTTCCATTCACAAACAACGAATGCTGAAGACTTTGTTTTATACAAGTAAAGGAGATATTATAAAAACTGACAATAAGAATGCATTAGTCGGAAAATGTGAATGGGAACTTAGCAGGCTTTGGATTGAAGATGTCCGGGATACATGGTGGAGCATGGCATTTGAACTAACAGGGCATGAAATAAACCAGAAAAACATGTTAAAAAATGTCGTAAATCATGCGTTATCAAAGGGACCTATTGAACTCCAAATAAATAACTCCTTCAGTTATCCCGGGTGGATGATTAAACAATTACACTAAAATTCCTTCTCTAAACATTGGCATAAGAATTGCATAAAAAATAAAGTACTTTGTCTCAAATTACTATTATATGAGTAACTTAACAAAAAAGTTCTTTCATCCTGAAATATAAACATAATTGAACACTGACAAAGTGACATATTGTAAAAATTAAAGAAAAAACGGCATCCGTGGAGAAATTAAAATTTAATAAACTGTTTTTAGATGATCAGGAAGGTAAAACAGAATTCATTCCTCTAATTACAGATGATGACGATGATTCAATACAAAATATTGATATCCCGGAAATCCTTCCGGTGCTTCCGTTAAAAAACACCGTCCTTTTTCCTGGAGTAATCCTCCCCATCGTCATAGGCAGAGAAAAATCGGTTCAACTAATCAATCACATCAATGAAGGAAACAAATTGTTTGGTACTGTAGCTCAAAAAGACCCAAATAAAGAAGAACCAGATTTTGATGAAATGTATAAAATCGGTACCTTGGGACAAATCGTAAAAATCCTTGAAATGCCTGACGGAAGTAATTCTGTAGTGATCCAGGGCAGACGAAGGATACGTTTAAAAAGTCTTGAAACCAAAGAACCTTTTTACAAAGCCTGCGTAGAAGGCTTGCCAACTATCCCACCCGCAAAAGAAAGCGAAGAATTCAATGCAATCGTTTCTTCCCTGAAGGATCTTTCCATCAAAATCATCAATCTTTCTGAAAATATCCCGAACGAAGCATCTTTTGCCATCAAAAATATTGCTAATATAAAATTTTTAATGAATTTTATTTCTTCAAACAGTGACATCAACGTTAAAGACAAACAATTTTTACTTGAACTGGAAGATATTGAAAAAAGAGGCAAAAAATTATTGGAATACCTTACCCAGCAGATACAAAAGCTGGAATTAAAAAATGACATCCAGTCAAAAGTAAAAAAAGATATAGACAAACAACAGCGAGACTACATGCTTCAACAACAAATGAAGCATATTCAACAAGAGCTCGGTGGCAACCCGGTAGAGCAAGAGATCAAAGAATTGCAGGAACAGGCAAAAAAGAAAAAATGGAGCAAAGAAGTAAAGGCTAAATTTGATAAAGAGATCAAAAAATTACAACGTACTAATCCCTCGGCGCCCGATCATTCTGTGCAACTGAATTATCTTCAGACCTTACTCGAACTGCCCTGGAACGAAACCACAAAAGACAATTTTGATCTTCAACATGCACAGGACATTTTAGATAAAGACCACTTTGGACTTGAAAAAGTCAAAGAACGGATTTTAGAACACCTGGCAGTTCTTAAATTAAAAAATGACCTCAAATCTCCGATCCTTTGTCTTTACGGGCCACCAGGAGTAGGAAAAACATCGCTGGGAAAATCCATCGCAAAGTCCCTGAACAGGAAATACGTGCGCATGTCATTGGGAGGTATGCACGACGAAAGTGAAATCCGCGGCCACAGAAAAACATATATCGGTGCCATGCCCGGCCGAATTATCCAAAACATAAAAAAATCCAAGTCATCCAACCCTGTATTTGTATTGGATGAAATAGACAAGTTAGGGAAAAGTTTTCATGGCGACCCCTCCTCTGCCCTTTTGGAAGTATTAGACCCGGAACAAAACAGTGAGTTTTACGATAACTTTTTGGAATTGGAATACGATTTATCCAAAACCCTGTTCATTGCAACAGCCAACACCACCAACACGGTGAGTGTTCCATTGCTTGACCGCATGGAGCTGATCAATGTAAACGGGTATATTGTGGAAGAAAAAATAGAAATCGCTGTCCGCCACCTGTTACCTAAACAATTGAAACTGCATGGGCTAAAAAAAGAATATGTCAGTATTTCCAAAGACGTATTTGAATATATTATTGAAAACTATACCCGTGAAGCCGGTGTAAGAGAACTGGATAAAACCATTGCCAAAATTGTCAGAAACATTGCCAAACGCACAGCAATGGATGAAAACGTTGAAAAAGAACTGACCCTTGAACAAATAAAAAAAATCATGGGCGCTCCAAAATATATGAAGGAAAAATATGAAGGAAATGATTATTCGGGAGTGGTGACAGGTCTGGCGTGGACTTCAGTAGGCGGCGATATTTTATTTATTGAAACCAGCCTGCATAAAGGAAAAGGTGAACTGTCACTTACAGGAAACCTGGGTGATGTGATGAAAGAATCGGCTGCCATTGCTCTGGCATATCTAAAATCTAATTATGAAGGATTGAACATTTCACCGGAGGAATTCACCAAATGGGATGTACATATGCACATCCCCGAAGGTGCCATTCCAAAAGACGGCCCTTCGGCAGGGATTACAATGGTAACTTCTTTGGCATCATCATTCACCAAACGAAAAGTAAAAAAGAACATCGGCATGACCGGTGAGATCACATTGCGTGGAAAAGTATTGCCGGTAGGCGGAATCAAAGAAAAAATACTAGCAGCAAAACGTGCATATATCAAAGAAATAATTCTTCCAAAAGCCAATAAAAAAGATATAGAAGAAATCAAACCCATTTACCTTGAAGGCCTGACATTTCATTATGTAGATGACATGCTTGAAGCACTGGATATTGCTCTGCTCAAAGAAAAAACCAAGAAAATAAGCAAAGCGGTTTGAGGTTGCTTTGGTAAGTAAATTATAACGTTTTTTTCCATTGTGCTGGTAAGATGAACATTTACCCCCCTGGATTTTTATTATACGTCAAGTGTATCAATTAATCACAGAATGAATTTTTAGTATTTTAATTCTTACTAATTGCCTCGTATTATTTTTAACCATGTCCAAAGAAATTGTCCTGATTTGATGACATAGCAAGTAACTCATAACCGTCTAGCTAATCATTTAATGTTTTTGAAATTAAGCAGAAATTATTTCTTTTTGCGCCTTTTTATTCATTCATCGTTGCAAAATACTCCCCCAAGAACTGTATATAATATTTTAATATTATTACATAATAAATATTAATTTTATGTTATATTTTATGTTATGTTTTATTAAGTAAAATTATTTGTTATTTTTGTTTCGTTAAAAATTATTTTATTTACAAACTACAAAAATTATTTATTATGAAGCATTTACATTTTATTTTTGGATTATTTATAATATTATATTTCCCTATGAATGCACTATCACAGGATTTAATAATTACTGAAATCATGTACGATGATCCTACATCAGGAACAGATACGCTTGAATTTGTTGAGATACTAAACAGCAGTAGTTCCGGTATCAATATTATGGATTATTATTTATCCGAAGCAATTGATGTTACGTTTCCTGACACAATTATTCATCCTGGCCAACATTTCATCGTGGCAAAGGACTCGGCTATATTCAGGCGTTTTTTTGGGGTTTCTGCATTTGAATGGTCCGGTGTATTAAATAATGGAGGAGAAACCATCAAATTATTTAATAATTCCGGACAATTAATTGATTCTGTCAGTTATGACAATACTATTGACTGGCCAGGTGCCAATGGTACGGGGCCTTCACTGGTATTATGCAACCCGTTTACAGATAACAACGATCCTTCGAATTGGTATGCATCAAATACGTATGTGGATACTATTGCCAACGGAGATTCCGTTTATGCTTCCCCCGGCATCAGCGATGGGCAATGTTTTGCAGACCTCACAATTGGTTTTCCGGCCGACTCTTCCTTCCTGAGAGATTGTTCTTTCACCGGAAGTGACACGGCAAATGTTTATTTTATAAATATAGGAAATGCACCTGTATTTCCAAATGACACGATTTTATTATATTATACCCTGGAGAATTCAGATAAAGTGTGGGAATTTTATACAGAAGATACCACGCTGGATCCAAACGAAGGCGTTTTATATTCATTTGACTCTCTTGCTGACCTGAGCATGCATAAAGTGTATAATTTCACAATGGGACTGGACTATAAACATGATAATGATACATCAAACAATCAAATATATGCCTGGGTAGAAAGCTATGCATTTAGTGTTAACTTAGGCCCGGACACCTTAACCACTGCTTTACCTGTATATTTAGATGCAGGGGAAGGAATGGATTACCTGTGGAATGACAATAGTACTGATTCCACGCTACATGTTAACAGTACGGGACTCTATCACGTGATAGTAACCGATTCGAACGGTTGCCAGGGTACAGATACCATCTTTGTAAAAAAAGATTCCCCGGTTTCTCTATCAATCAATTCCAATGATCTTGATATCAAATTATATCCGAATCCCAATAATGGAAAATTTGCTTTTGAATTAATTTCAGAAGAAACAGGATGCTTGACATATGAATTATACAATATATTAGGGATCAAAATACTTGACAAAAAAATTAAACACCTGATGAATTATAATGCCCGGATCAATCTTACACAATATCCCCCGGGGATTTATTATTTACACTATCAATTCAACGGGTCGGATAAAACGATTAAAATTATTTATGAATAAATTCTACACGGGAAAAGCAGAAATTGTTTTTAAAAAATGGTTTCTGCTTTTTTTTAATCCAGAAAACAAGACCATCAAATTTCCCGTGAATCATCCAAATAATCCGAGCCTGATTTTAATAAATTTAATGATGTAATTAGCAATTTAAAAATAATAATTTATTAATAAAAAAATAACACGTATTTTTGTATTAATTTTGTATTTAAAGAATTATTTTGTATTAATAATATGCGTTTAAAACACCTTTTTTGTATCTCCCTAGTATTTTGGATATTTAATAATAAAAATAAAGCTCAGGATACACTTTCAAATTTCATAAACGAATTACAACACACATCAACAGCTTTTCATCATGGACATATTGCATTAAAAAAAATATACTCAAGAATAGATTATACGAATACAAATTTTTCAGGTGATTTACCAAATCTGCATCGTTTCAATGTAG
>CAYFQI010000036.1:0-15372 GCA_964345135.1 uncultured Bacteroidales bacterium | reverse complement strand
CTTTTATGTACGTTTTATGTGTTTGATACATCTCTGTTTTTTTTATGCAAAGATATATTCTGTAAAGGCGCACAATTAAACGCCTCCACAGAATATGTTATAGCACTTATTTTTTAAATAATTGATTTTTGGTCTCCTTTTTCCTTCTAATTCGTGTCCGTCTCTAAACCCCGACTTTTTTGTTCCGTTTGCCCAAAAAATTACTCATTAACAGTTCATAAAGCCACTCTGCTGTTGTTACCAGTCAAAAAACATTTGCGAGTTGCCATCAGCAGGATTTTGATTTTTTTTGTTTTCTTTTTGTTCACTTACTGGTGGTTGTTCTTTTTGTTTTTTTAGTGGTGGTGCCTTTTTTTCAGGGGGCATTTCTGTTTTAACAGGTTGTTCCTTCTTTTTCAGGGCTTCCAATTCGTTGATTTTTTTTACTTTATTTGTAGTCAGTCGTTTGCCATGAGCCTTCACTCCTTTTACAGCAATGAATTCATCAATATTCACAATGTCTTCTTTCTTTTTTACACTGCCGCCGTAGTGTATTTTGATGACGGGGTATTGATTTTCACTGAACAAAGTAAGTTTTGATTTGGGATGTTCTCCAATGAATGAAAATTCATTATCTGTTGGTTCGGGTTTAAAGCGTTTCGCATAATAATAATCCTGTTCCCCATCATAATAAACAACTGAAAAAACTTTTTCAGGATTATATTTTTCTATTTTAATGATATTGTCTTCATAATGATTGGTGATGTCATAAGACGTGAGGTTGTAAGTTCCCTTGTTGGTAACAACAAAAACTTTGTCTCCTTCAAAAAATTCCCCAAGATATTGACCATTCTCATCACTGTTCAGCCGGAGCACTTCAAAATCAAACCATCGGTGTCTTCCGCCCAGTGTCGACTGGCCTTTTTCTTTCAATACAATTTTATGGATGGGATATTTGGTTAAAATATTGCCCATGGAGTTTTTCCCTTTGATCTCCATTTCACCAAAGTCAAAATCAAATACCCGGTTTTTAAGTCGTGGCCTGGGCACGTGGTACACGGAAACTGTTTCGGCTTCACCATTGGGATTGGCTGTCATATAAAGCACCTGGGAGCCTTCTGTTCCCTTGGTGAGATCATATTCTTTATCCCTCATAGCACCTAATATGGCCACTCGTTTTACCCTGATATTTCCTTTAAATCCATCCCGGTAGATGATATTATAAATTGTCCGCTGGTCATTTTTCTTGAATACCCTGATATGGATAATGTTTTTGCCAACAAACAATTTTTCATCTACTTTAGTAATATAATATCTGCCGTCTTTAAGAAATACAATGATATCATCTATATCGGAGCAGTCGCACACGTATTCATCTTTGCGCAGGCCTGTTCCAATGAATCCTTCTTTCCTGTTTACAAATAATTTCTTATTGGATTCTACCACTTTCGTGGCTTCAATATTATGAAAATTTCTGATTTCTGTTTTGCGTTCCCTGCCTTTTCCATATTTCTTTTTCAGGTTTTTATACCATTCAACGGTGTAAGGCACGATGTTTGCCAGCTTATGGTTGATATCTTCGATCTGTTCTTCAATGTTCTTAATGTATTCATCAGCTTTTTTAATATCGTATTTTGATATTTTTTTGATCTTTAATTCCGTGAGTTTCACGATATCGTCTCGCATGACTTCCCGCACGAGTTGTTTTTTAAATGGCTCCAAACCGTTGTCAATGGTTTCCAGGATGGCTTCCCATGTCTCGCAATCTTCAATATCATTATAAATTTTGTTTTCAATAAATATTTTCTCAAGGGATGACATGTGCCAATCTTCTTCCAATTCCCCCCGTTTAATTTCCAATTCTTTTGTTAAAAGATTTAGCGTGTGGTCTACCGAGGTTTCCAGAATCTCGCTTACACCCAGGAAACGCGGTTTTTCATTTTCTATGACACACGCATTGGGAGAAATGGATATCTCGCAATCTGTAAATGCATATAGTGCATCTATGGTTTTATCGATAGACACGCCATTGGCCAGGTGTACCAGGATTTCTACAAATTCTGCCGTGTTATCATCTATACGTTTTACTTTTATCTTTCCTTTATCATTGGCTTTAATAATAGTCTCTATCAGGCTGTTGGTGGTTTTGCCAAAAGGGATTTCCGTGATGGCAAGGATGTTTTTATCCACTTTTGAAATCCGTGCCCGAATGCGGATACTTCCCCCGCGTAACCCATCGTTATATCTTGAAAAGTCTGCCATACCGGCAGTTGCAAAGTCAGGGTACAGCTCAAATTGCTGACCTTTCAAATAAGCGATGGCAGCATCAATGATTTCATTAAAATTATGTGGTAATATTTTGGATGCCAATCCAACAGCTATCCCCTCGACTCCCTGAGCCAGCAGGAGCGGGAATTTCAGTGGTAATGTAACAGGTTCATCATTTCTCCCGTCATACGAGACTTTCCATTCAGTAATTTTAGGAAAGAAGACAACTTCCTGAGCAAACCCGGTAAGTCTTGCTTCAATGTATCGTGGGGCAGCAGCACTGTCACCTGTAAAAACATTGCCCCAGTTTCCCTGTGTGTCTATCAACAGGTTTTTTTGCCCGAGTTGTACCAATGCTTCCTGTATCGAGGCATCGCCATGAGGGTGGTATTGCATTGTATATCCAATGATGTTGGCTACTTTATTGTAACGCCCGTCATCAATCCGTTTCATGGCATGGAGTATCCTTCTTTGTACAGGTTTTAACCCGTCATTAATATGAGGGACTGCCCGTTCTAAAATCACGTATGATGCATAATCCAAAAACCAGTTTTTGTACATTCCTGATAAATGGATCATTTTAAAAGGTTCGTTCTCTTCATGGCGTTCTTCACCATTATCTCCACCCGTGTTTAATGCATCGTCCTTTTCCTGGCCGTTTTCACCATGCTCTTCCTCATTATGTTGATTTTTTTTTTCTTCGTCCATGTTGTTTTGTTCTTTTAAATATTCTCAACAGATAACTCTTTTGTAATACAAAGTTAATCCAATACTTCTTCGTATTTAAGGTTGTTGATGATAAACTCTTGACGTTCAGGGCTATTTTTACCCATATAGAATGACAATAATTCGGCTACAGCGTCTGCTTTTCTTAATTGAACGGGTTCGAGCCGGATATCTTTGCTGATGAAATGCTTGAATTCATCAGGTGAAATTTCACCAAGGCCTTTAAACCGGGTGATTTGTGAATTTTTCCCCAGTTTAACCATAGCTTTATCTTTCTCTTTCTCATCGTAGCAATACAATGTTTTTTGTTTGTTCCTGACCCTGAACAAAGGGGTTTGCAGCACATAAAGATGCCCGTTTTTAACAAGGTCGGGAAAAAACTGCAGAAAAAACGTGATGAGCAAGAGCCGGATATGCATTCCGTCAACATCAGCATCTGTAGCAATGACTACGTTATTATATCTCAACTGGTCTATACCTTCTTCAATATTCAGTGCTGCCTGTAACAAGTTAAACTCTTCATTTTCATACACTATTTTTTTTGTTAACCCGTAAGTATTCAATGGTTTTCCTTTCAGGCTGAAAACAGCCTGTGTATTTACATCTCTTGCCTTGGTGATGGAGCCACTGGCCGAGTCGCCCTCTGTAATAAATATTGTTGACAATAAGCGTTTTTCATCCTTGGTATTATAATGAGCCCGACAATCTCTTAATTTTTTATTGTGCATACTGGCCTTTTTAGCCCGTTCTTTTGCCACCTTTTTTACCTGGGAAATGGCTTTCCGTTCTTTTTCAGATTCCAGTATTTTATGGTGAAGGACCCCGGCAATTTCAGGATTTTTATGCAGATAATTATCAAGGTGTTTACCGATAGAATCAAGAATAAAATTCCGGATAGAGGTGCCATTGGGCTCAATGGTTTTAGACCCCAATTTGGTTTTTGTCTGGGATTCAAATACCGGTTCTTCAACTTTAATGCTAATAGCTGCAATGATGGATGTTTTAATATCTGAAGCATCAAAGTTTTTTTTATAGAAATCACGGATAGTTTTGACTACTGCTTCTTTAAAGGCTGCCAGGTGGGTGCCCCCCTGCGTGGTATGCTGCCCGTTTACAAAGCTGTAATATTCTTCCCCGTATTGCCTGCCATGTGTTAAGGCGACTTCAATGTCATCATCAGAAAAATGAATAATTTGGTAGAGCCCTTCGGAACTCATGTTTTCCTCGAGTAAATCATATAACCCATGTTTGGAATAATATGTTTTTCCATTGAAATGAATATTCAATCCTGAATTCAGGTATACATAATTTTTGAGCATATTTTCCACGTATTCCTCCATGTAGTGGTAGTTGAGAAATAACTCGGGATCGGGCTCAAATGACACTAAGGTGCCTGTAGTGTTGTCATTTGAAGGAATTTCTTCTTCATTTAAGAGGTTGCCTTTTTGGAAGCTCACGGTTTTTGATTTATTATCGCGAAACGAGGTAATTGAAAAATCTGCTGAAAGAGCGTTAACCGCTTTAATACCAACACCATTCAATCCCACTGATTTTTTAAACACTTTAGAATCATATTTGGCGCCCGTGTTCATTTTGCTTACCACTTCCTTGAGTTTACCAAATGGGATGCCTCTTCCATAATCCCGGACTTCTACCTTATGCTCAGTAATGTTGACATCTATCTTTTTACCAAATCCCATCATAAATTCGTCAATGGAATTATCTATGGTTTCCTTAAGCATGACATAAATACCATCGTCGTGAGAAGAACCGTCTCCTAACTTACCAATATACATTCCCGGGCGACGGCGAATATGTTCTTTCCATTCTAAGGTTTTAATGGTATCTTCTGAATAGTTTGCTGTCATAATCTTATATTTTAAAAAGAAAATACAAAAATAATGAAAAGAGAGTAAGGGATGGTATTTGTTTTTTCAACAATGCATGATGACAGATGCAACAAAAAGCAACAGGAAGCTAAAAATCCCTTTAATTTTAAACAATTCACAGGTCAATGAGAATATATTACTTGTTAATAAAAAGTTAAATCCTGTTTTTTAAAGATTTTAAATAATCAAAAATAATAATCAAAAAAGATATGCGTTTTGTTCAAAATGAAACGTGGACAAGAATATTGTCAAATATTAATCTACTGATTTGCAACCAATTAATAAAAACTCGTAATTTTATTTCATGTATTTTTTATTTGAAATAGCAAAAAAGTTTGATTAGTTTCCTTATTTTTATATATTCGCAGCCGCAATAAACATAATATAAATAAACAAAACAATTCTTATGTATTGGACATTGGAATTAGCCTCAAAACTAGAAGATGCACCTTGGCCGGCAACAAAGGAAGAGTTGATAGACTTCGCTATTCGATCGGGGGCCCCTATGGAAGTTATTGAAAACCTCCAGGAATTGGAAGAGGAAGGAGAAGCATACGAGAGTATAGAAGACATTTGGCCGGATTATCCAAGAAAAGAAGATTTTCTGTTTAATGAAGATGAATATTAATATCATCTTTAACTTGGCGTCAAAAAGCTAAAGGACCTACTCCAATAGGTCTTTTTTAGATTTAGGGCGCGAATCATCCACCCATTTAAAATGTTCCAAGCGTAATGTCGTTTGATCAACTTTTTCAAGCGGATGAAATGTAGCATCCGGTTTGGTAACAAAATACACCTTTTCTACTTCCTGATTTTTAAAATAAAGTGTCATCGAAGATGATACTGACTGATTTACTCCAATATATCCATCTTTATTCTCGGGGTAAAAAATGGATTTAGCATTCCCGTTTACAGTTAATTTATACAGTTCTCCATTTTTAATGTACCCGGTTATATTTCTTCCCTGTGCCTGGTTGTATTTTGAACTGATCGTGTCCTCTTGCCGGATAATAATGGAATTGGTATACATCTTTACCGAGTCTGCCGAATTGTTGGATGTATACACCTCAATATATTCGGCTGATAACTGGTACCCCTGAGACCATAGTACCGGGTTTGTATAGAACCTGATAATGGAGTCTACTGTTGAATACACCAAAGAATCGCATATCCCCTGCAAATCCTGTTTATATATTTTCACGTTATGAAATGCTTTAATGATTTTATCTTTTTTTGTCGTGTCTGTTTCTCCCGGGGTGGTTGTATCCGGGTCAGACATTAATGTATCCCCGTGTATGTAAAGTGAATCATTTTCTTCAGTAACACTAATAAATAAGGCGTTGTCAGTCATTAATGACTCTTCTGTCTCTTCATATAAATAGCCATAATTTCCCTGTAATATTATATTTTTAACCGAATCAAACAGTGTAATATTATTGAATGCTTCTCCATAACCAATTTGCCGGTCATAAAATAAACTGTCGCCTTTTAATTTTTGGCCATCACTTATTAAATAAGGGTTTTGACTGAATCGTGACACATCTGTTTCCGTGTTATACCATCCTTTTTCACAATAAATTTTATTGGTATTGCTAATAATATCTGTAGGGCCAAGGAAAAAAGTGGTTTTTGTTCGTGTATTGTACTTCATTGTATCGCAATAGATAGTATAATCGGGATTGACAAGTTTTACCGAGTCTTTAAATTCAAACAGGTCTTGTTTTGAATAATAATATCCTTTCGTACTTGTAAGTGTATTATCACCACTGTAGATTGTTGCCCCGTTTACATAATAACCAAAACTGCGTTTTCGGTCAAAATCAAGATACTCGGTTAAAAGCGTAGTTTCTTTATCAATTAATTTAACATTATTTCTTGACTTTGCCATTTCTGTAGTTCCGTTATACACTATGGTATCGGCATACAAATGAATGGTATCGCCCTGGTTTACATGAGCATTGCTGTATGAATGCAGAATATTTTGTTTGCTGTAGTAAAGGGCGGTATCACAATACAAAATTGCTCCTTTATGTTTACATACTACATTCCCGATTAACCGTTTGGCATCTGAGCCGAGGCTTTTGTCCATTTCTATATAATCCGATTGTATTGTTATCTTATATTGTTTTTGTGATAACCCGTTGTGAAGATTAACAAAGATTAATAAAAAGAAAAAAACGTGCTTCATCTGTTTATATTTTTAATCATTTAAGGCAAAATATTATCTACTTCATAATTATTTATAGGTGCAATAAGGGTGGTAAGAGATTGGAATTCGAGTATGGAGATATCCCCTATACCTCTATATCCTTTATACCTTTCTTTCCCTTTTATAATTATGTGCGTACATCTTAAAAATTTGTCACGTCCCGGTTCATCGTCCAAGATAAATGCTGAACATTTTAACGCAAAGAAATTAACACGATTCCCATTTTCTATTATTCATCGTTGCTCCATCCTTTAAAATTAAAATCACATGCCTGGTAGTTTTCGTCGATACGGATGAATGTTGTTTTTTGTTTTTTCTGAATCCATTCTACAAATACTTCTTGTTGTTTTTTGGCCTTTAGCATGTTTTTGATAAGATTATAATCTTCTTCAAGGTTTGCTTTATGGGGTTTTACTTTTGATTTGATCATGATAATCTTGTATAATGTCCGCCCGTTTTCATCAATTGATTCATAAGGTTCGGAGATTTGTCCCTCGTTAAGGTTTTTCACGATATAAAAATCATTGGGTTGCAATTCATCCATTTCAAATTCGGATGTTCCCGTGTTGGAATTGAGTATAATGCCCCCACTTTTTTGGGTGGCCTGGTCTTCTGAATACTTTATGGCTGCTTTCTCAAAGCTTAAATCATCGCTCGTGCGAATTAATGTTGCAATGCTGTCAAGATATTTTTTGGTTTGCTCAATGGTATTGGGAACATAATCTGGACGGATAAGAATTTGTTGGGTTTTGACTTTATTATCCTTTTGGTCTATTAGTTTAATAATATGGAAACCCTGTTCTGTTTCAAAAATTTTTGAAATGCCCCCTTTTTTTAGCCTGAAAGCTGCTTCGGCATATTTTGGTGGCAGTTCGCCTTTTCCTTTATATCCTAACTCTCCTCCCCTGGTTGCCTTTTCTCCTTCGGAATACAGCACTGCTAATGTTGAAAATTCTTCGCCTTCCATGATTCTCTTTCGCAAATCAAGAAGTTTTTGTTTGACTTCTAAAATTGCTTTTCCCGAGTATTCAGGGTATTTTACGATTTGAGCCATAATAATTTTAGCTTCAACATACGGGATACTGTCTTTCGAGAGTGATTGATAATATTCTTTTATTTCCGAGGGTGTTGGCTTAACATTTTTAATGATCTCCTGTCTCATTCTTTCAGTAAGCATCTGGTCTCTTAACGATTTTCTAAGATCTTCTTTGATATCGCTCAACGACTGATCAAAGTAATTTTCAAGTTTTTCAACAGACCCGATGCGCTCGATAAAAAAGTCGAGCCGTTGTTGTAACTGGAGCTCTACCTGTGACATTTCTATCGTGATACTATCAATTTTTGCCTGGTCTAATAATAAATTTTGAAGCAATAATTCTTCGAGGAGCCTGCACTTAGCAGCTTTTTCACTCATTCTCAAATTTTGCCCGCTTTGCTTAATTTGAATATACCGTTCATATACTTCTGATTCTGTGATCATGTTATCACCAATAACTGCTACTACCTGGTCCAGTATTTGTTTGTCAGTTTGGCCATGAATAACAGGTAGTAGAGAAAATATTACAAGAATAATATGTAGAATCCTGATTAGATGCTTTTTTGATTTTTGCATTATTTATTTATAAAATTTAATGTTGCCTTTATTAATTGCATTGTTATATATTTGTTCTTCCAGACTCCTCAAAAATAAGTTTTTGTTTTTATTGATGAGGATATTTTTTATTCTTCCCGTGACATATTCTAATGGTGCAATTTCATTTTCATCTCTTTTGTCAATGATGTATATCAAATAATAAAATGATTCATCTTTTGATTCAATTACCTGTCCCTTGTTTACATTATTTAACACATCCCGCTCACCTGTAAAAAATTTTTTCAATTCACCAATTTCTATCCATTGATCTTTTTTTGGATTAAACTCTGTTGCATATTTTTGACAATATGAATTCAGCTTTTTTGTTTTTTGATGATTTGTATCACACCAATACTTGAGTTTTTCAAGTCCTGTATATACAAGTGGTATTTTAGCATATACAGCTTTGACAATGGTATTTTGTAATTTAAAGTTATTTTTATTTTTAGAATAATATGCTATGATTTCAGTTTCAGATAAGGTTGTATCGAGTTTTTGTTTTATAAGTTTGTCTTTGTATTTATAGATTAATAATGATGTTCTGTAATCTTCAATCTCTCGTGATACTTCTTTTTCCTCCCCTGTCAGGTTTAATTCAGCTTTTTTTAGTAAAAGCTGGTTTTTAATCCATTGATAAATGTATTGTTTTAAAAGTTGCAGGCTATCCTGAGGCCGCACTCCTTTTGGGATGATTGCAGCTATATCCGAGTTGTAAAGGGATTTATCATATACCTTTACAATAGGTGCTTCATTTTTGTTTTTTCGCAATTCATCACATGAGCTTAAAATGAATACGATGAATAATACAAATGAATATTTTATAATATATTTCACAGGATATAATGCAATTTAAAATTCATCAAGCATTTCTTCATTAATGGTAATTTCATATTTCTGCCTGAGTTCTTCCAACCATTTCTTTTCGAGATAATCCTGGTAATCTGAAGTAACAATGCCCCGTGCTTCTTTAAATTTTTTAGGTTGACTGGGAAGCACTTCATCAATTTGTATTAACATTACCGAGCCCTGTTTATCATAAAAATCTGAAATTCCTTCCTTCCATTTAAGGTTATCGATTGTTTCGTTTTCACCCCTGGCAAATATCTTGTGTTCTATGGATATTTCTTTTCCTTCTTTCTCTTTGACCATTTGATTTATATCTTCATCTGTATACTCTTTTTTCTCTTTTTTGCGTGCATATTTTTGTGTTCTTTTAGCAGTTTCTTCATCTGGGCATTCATATATTGTAACCCTGACCCGGTCGTCCCACGTGTATTTATTTTTATTCGACTCATAAAAACTTTTAATCCCGGTGGTATCTTTCACGGCTTTTGACCACACTTTATCGTCCATTATGTTAAACAAGAGTATACCGTCATGATATTCCCGTGATAAATGCCTGAATTTTGGATATTTCTCGTCAAGCAATGATTTTTCATAGTTTATGATCTTTTCATTTGCGAAACGTTTAAACATTTGATCAACAAACATTTTCCTGGGAGTATTTTTCCATCTCTCTTTTGTTTTTAATCTATTAAGGTATTCAGCCATGTCTTTTTGGGTAAAGACCGTGTCACCAAATTCAACGAGTTTGCCTTCAAGTGATAAGGAATTGGTATTAAAAGTCCAGGTATTAATAAAATAACCAGACGAATCTAATTTGTTAATAATCTTATTGAGATTGCTTTTATATTGTTTGTATTCATATTTTTCTTTTAACTGACTGATAAAATGGTTTTGAATGATTTTCCCCCCGACACCTTTTACAATTTTATCTTCAAGTTCATTCTTTATTTCTTCAAATGGCGGGATATCTTTTTTATCAATACGTTTTATAATATGAAATCCAAATCGTGTTTTCACGGGTTCGGAGATGTCTCCATTTTCTTCAAGTGCATATGATGCTTCTTCAAATGCAGGAACCATTTCACCCATGTTAAACCATTTCAATTCCCCACCGTTTTTTGCAGACCGTTTATCATCTGAATGTTGTTTAGCTAAATCGGCAAAATCTGCTCCATCTTGTAGTTTTTTATAAATATCATTGATGCTGTTTTCAACGGTATCAATTTCATCCTGTGTCATGCCCTTGGGTGTGAATTTCATTATATGAGCTACTTTTATTTCTCCCTGTGCTTTCATTTTATCATGAACTTTGATCAGATGATATCCATAATTTGTTTTAAATGGCTTGGAGAGTTTTCCTTTTGGTAATTCATGCGCAATTTTTTCAAATTTGTAAGGGAATTTAAACATTGTAAAGTAACCGAGGTCCCCACCATTCCGTTTAACAGAAGGGTCGTCTGAAGTAGCCCTGGCGACTTTTTCAAATGGTTCGCCCTGGATTATCCTGTCCCTGATTTCATGTATTTTTTCATATGCATGTAGTGTATCTTCAGGTGAAGCTTTATCAATGTCAATTTTTATGAGTATATGACTCACATGTACCGCTTCTTTTTTAAATTTATATGCGTTGTTTAAAAGCTCGTTTTTCTTTTCTTCACTCGTGAGATAAGGTTCTGCAAGTTTATCTTTATATCTCCCATACTCATCAATAAAAGAGGGCATGGTATCGTACCCGAGTGCTTCGGCTTCTAACACTTTTAATTTGAAATTAATAAAAAGATCGAGGTATTTTTTAGCAGATTTTATTGTATCTATTGTTGTTGTGGTATTATTTTTTGAATAAATCCGTTCGAATTCAGATTTCGTGACTTCTTCACTCGTGTTTGGCCCTTCAATTGTTATAAAAACCTCTTCATTTGTTTGAGCAAAACAAAATAAATATGCAAAAAATAAGAGTACTGTAATAATGTTTCTTTTTTTCATTTTTTTATTTATTTTTTAAAATTATTTAAGCATTTATTATTCACGAGTATAATTAGGAGCTTCCCGTGTAATGGTGACATCATGCGGATGGCTTTCAGCAATTCCGGCTTTGGTGACCCGGATGAATTGGGATTTTTGCAATTCCATTATATCTTTGGCCCCGCAATACCCCATCCCGGATCTTATGCCACCAAGCATTTGGTAAATGACTTCAGATAATGTTCCTTTATACGGGACTCTTGCGGAAATGCCCTCGGGAACAAATTTATTCTGTTCTTTGTTTGCATCCTGGAAGTAACGATCACTGGAGCCCTCGTGCATTGCTTCAATTGAACCCATACCACGGTATGCTTTAAATTTTCTACCACTGTATATGATTGTTTCCCCGGGAGATTCTTCGACACCGGCGATTAATGACCCGACCATTACATTGCTGGCTCCCCCGGCAAGTGCTTTAACAATATCCCCCGAGTATCTAATGCCCCCGTCTGCAATAATTGGCACGCCGGTTCCCTGTAATTCTTTATAGATGTCGTAGATCGCAGATAACTGTGGAACACCCACCCCTGCAACAATCCTTGTCGTGCAAATAGAGCCGGGGCCAATGCCTACTTTAACAGCGTCTGCACCTGATTTGCACAGGTCTCTTGCCGCTTTGGCAGTACCAATATTCCCGGCAATCACTTCAGTTTCGGGGACGTATTTTTTTATTCTTATTAACGTGTCCAACACGTTTTGATTATGACCGTGTGCCGTATCTATCACTATGGCATCCACATTGGCGTCTATGAGTTGTTTGGCCCGTTCAAATCCCATATCACCAATACCAATGGCTGCTGCAACTCTTAGTTGCCCCCGTTCATCTTTACAGGCATTGGGGCGGTCTTTTGTTTTGGTGATGTCTTTATAGGTGATCAGGCCTATGAGTTCATTGTTTTTATTGACTACAGGAAGTTTTTCAATTTTGTGTTTTTGTAATATCTGGGCTGCCTCTTTAAGGTTGGTTTCCCGTGAGGTGGTAATGATCGATTCTTTGGTCATCACTTCTTCAACCGGGCGTTCAATGTTGTTCTCAAACCTTAAATCCCTGTTTGTAACGATGCCGATCAGTTTTTGTTGGTCATCCACTACTGGTATCCCGCCAATTTTGTATTCTTTCATTAAACTTAATACATCTATTACTTTTTTATCTTTTTTGATTGCAATGGGATCATAGATCATGACATTTTCTGCACGTTTTACTTTTTTTACTTCATGGGCCTGCTCTTCAATGCTCATATTCTTATGGATTACACCAATCCCGCCTTCTCTTGCCAATGCTATAGCTAATCCTGCTTCTGTTACAGTATCCATAGCTGCCGATACAATAGGAATATTTATTGTAATGTTTTTAGAGAATTTTGTATTCAACTTTGTATCTTTCGGCAATATTTCAGAATGTGCCGGTATCAGCAGCACATCATCAAAAGTTAATCCTTCTGAAACAATTTTGTCAGATTCAAATGTCATTTGAAAATATTTTTATAAATTAAAGTTGCCAAAATATAAAAATTATGCGTCCTAATAAAATTTTAGCCAAATGTTTTTTGTTGTAACATACAAGCAGGCTATTTTATTATAAAGAATATTAAAAAAATTGAATCAATATCATCAAATATTAATAAAATACTGGGGGTTTAGTCATTTTAAACCTTTGCAAGAAGACGTGATCCGGTCGGTTCATGAAGGGAAAGACACGCTCGTGCTGATGCCTACAGGCGGGGGAAAATCCATAACATTCCAGGTCCCTGCCATTGCCGAAGAAGGAACGGCAATCGTAATCACTCCTTTAATTGCACTTATGAAAGACCAGGTTGACCGTTTAAAAAAACTGGATATTAAAGCCGTGGCAATTTATTCCGGCATGAACCGCGAGGAAATAAAAATTGCTTTGGATAATTGTATATACGGTGGTTACAAGTTCTTATATTGCTCCCCTGAACGCGTGCAAACCGAACTTTTCAAGGTAAGGATCGAGAACATGAAGGTTAATATGATTGTTGTAGATGAGGCACATTGTATTTCGCAATGGGGATATGATTTCAGGCCTTCGTATTTAAAGATTGCGGACCTTCGTACGCTATTGCCGGATGTACCCGTACTCGCACTTACAGCCAGCGCAACTCCCGGTGTTGTTCATGACATCCAGGAAAAATTAAAATTTAACCCCCCGAATGTATTAAAAAGCAGTTTCGAGCGAAAAAACCTTGTATACTGGGTTAATCATTCGGAAGACAAACAGAAATACCTTCTTAAACTGCTTACATCTGTCAGAGAAAGTGGAATTGTATATGTCAGAACCAGGAAAAGGACTAAAGAGCTGGCATCCCTTTTAAAGCAACATAAAATTTCCGCAGATTACTACCATGGTGGTTTATCAACATCCATTCGCAATGAAAAACAAAAACGATGGACCAACGGGCAATGCAGGGTAATAGTATCCACCAATGCATTTGGAATGGGGATTGATAAAGCGAATGTACGAAGTGTAATCCACTATGACCTTCCTGATTCCCTGGAAGAGTATTACCAGGAAGCGGGAAGAGCAGGGCGTGACGGGAACAAAGCATTTGCTGTATTATTGTGCAATGATACAGACATTGCAAAAGCACAAAAACGGCTCAAGGATAATTTTCCTGAGATCAAATCCATCAAACAAATCTATGAAGCACTAGGAAACCATTTCCAGATACCTGTAGGAAGTGGCAAAAACCAGTCGTTTGATTTTAATATTTCTGAATTTGCTTCAAAGTACAAGTTCAATGTTATGACGATTTATAATAGTTTAAAATTTCTTCAATATGAAGGGTATATTGAAGCCACTGATGAAATAAATAATCCTTCGCGAGTATTTTTTACACTAAACAGGGATGATCTTTATAAATTCCAGGTGTCAAATGCAGATTTCGACCATTTTATTAAATTGTTATTGCGCTCATATACAGGATTATTTACTGAATATACTGCAATAGATGAGGATTATCTCGCAATGTTAGCTAAAACCAATCGTCAAGCTATTTATGAATATCTTAAAAAACTCAGTACATTGAACGTTATCCATTACATTCCTCAAAAACGCTCACCCCTGATTATTTATACAGAAGAACGGCTTCCTGTGAATTCACTGTATTTTTCAAAAGAACACTACAAGGAAAGAAAAATAAATTATTCAAATAAAATTGAGGCAATCATTCAATATGCAAAAAAAGACAATAAATGCAGAAGTCAATTGCTTTTGTCATATTTTGGAGAAACAGAGACGAAGCGTTGCGGCCAATGCGATTATTGCCAAAAAAGAAATGAAGTAGGGATTAGCCAGTATGAATTTGACCTGATATTAAAAGATATCAAATCAATAATTTTTGAAAATGATGCTTTGTTAACCGATGAATTGATAGATCATATCAAACATGATCAGGCTAAAGTGATGAAAGTACTCCAATGGCTTTTGGATAATCATAAGATTAAATATGATGATAAGAATAAACTAAGATGGCATGCCTGAGAAGAGAAATTGTTGATTGGAAAAAAATATTCCGAAGTGCTAACTATTCAGGAAAGGTGTGTTTTGGAAGTGAATCAACAGGGTAAATAGCCGGACACTGACATTATGATCCAAACACTCAACTTTAGAGCTAGGCACTAATTAATCCTCAAATAAGCTGAGTTCTGAAATTAATATTCTTAATATTTTATATCACGGTTTTTTTTAAGTTTTTAAGTTTCTAAGTTTTTTTTTTAGTTAATTGAGTTAATTAAGTTAATTAAGTTAATTGAGTTAATTGGGTTAATTGGGTTAA
>CAYFQI010000035.1:0-15501 GCA_964345135.1 uncultured Bacteroidales bacterium | reverse complement strand
ACTTAAAAACTTAAAAACTTAGAAACTTAAAAACTTAGAAAAATAAACAGATGAAGTATAGAATCATTATGTGTATCGGACTGGTAAATATATTGCTGGCATATTCTGCAGACAAGACAAAAGAAAAAGCCATACAATTTGCCGGGGTGGTAAAGAACGAGCAGGAAAAAAAACTTCCTTATGTACATATTGTTAATATCAATACGGCAAATGGAACCATTTCTGATATGAATGGTATCTTTTCACTTGTTGTTCATCCGGGGGATACAATCTGGTTTTCTTCTGTTGGTTTTAAACGACAAAAAATAAGTATACCAGACACGCTCAATGCTGCATTTTATTCAAGTGATGTGAAAATGGTAAAAGACACTGTAACAATTGAACAAATCACTGTATACCCGTGGGGAACCTATACAGAATTTAAAGAAGCATTTTTAAAATTAGAGATATCCAATCAGGCAAAAGAAAATGCCCGGGAAAACATTGAGAAAATTAAAGAACAAATCGCTCAAAATAATTACCCTGTAAAAAGTGATCCGGATTTAAATTATGATTATATGATGAGAGATCAGCATGAAAGGAATTTTACCAAAGGGCAATATCCAACGATAAGCATATTTAACCCGGTCGCCTGGTCGCAGTTTTTTGAAGCCATTAAAAATGGAGAGTTTAGTGAATAATGTGACGAATTAATTTTTTTCAGACAATTTCTTAGTATTTTCAGAGTTTTTTATGTTAACATATAATTTTGCAAGGAAATCAATGTTCGCTTAAATGAACCGGATAAGTTTATATTTTATATTTTTTTTAATCATCTGTTTAACCAGGTCAATTATTATTGATGCACAAGACAGGCAAATCATACGTGGGGTGATATTAGGCCAGGACAACGAGCCCGTGATTTATGCTAATATAGCAGTAAAAAATACTTCTCTCGGCACGTCAACGGATTCTGCAGGAAGCTACCAATTATCATTGCCCCCGATGGATTCGGTTGTGATGCATATAACATGCATTGGATATGATGATAAACAGGTAACACTGAAACCAAAGAAAAAAACACAAACATTGAATATCCGGCTTCAGAGTAACTATGAAAAATTGGATGAAATATCGGTAAGCGCTAAATATAACAGGGCAACCAATATGGTAAAACTCAATGCTAAAGATTTTGAATTGCTGCCCAGCTCATCAGGTGCTATTGAGGCCACGATTAAAACCTTGCCTGGTGTATCATCACGGAGTGAATTAAGTTCCCAGTATTCTGTCAGAGGTGGTAATTTTGATGAAAATTTGATCTATGTAAATGATATTCGCATATATAAGCCTTTTCTCATTCGTTCCGGAAAACAGGAAGGATTGAGTTTTATTAATTCTGACATGGTTTCGTCAATAAAATTTTCAGCCGGAGGGTTCGAATCGGTTTATGGAGACAAAATGTCTTCTGTTTTGGATATAACTTACAAACAGCCAAAAGAATTCGGAGGGTCTGTTGAAATGAGCCTCCTGGGTGGTTCTGTTAATTTGAGAGGAACTTCCCGGGACAATAAATTTAAACATATTTCAAGCGCACGGTATAAGACCAATAAATATTTATTTGGTACACTCGATACCGAAGGTGAATATCTTCCGGTGTTTTCTGATTTTCAAACATATCTGTCTTATGATTTGTCTAAAAAGTGGACACTTGGTTTTTTAGGTCATTATGCATTAAATAAATACCATTTTATCCCGGATACCCGGAAAACCGTGTTTGGAACCATACAAAACGTGTATAATCTAAAAATATATTATGACGGGCAGGAGATAAATAAATTTGAAAATTATTTGGGAGCACTCACGGCCGAATTTCATCCAAACCGGATGTTAAATATGAAACTGATTACCTCGGCTTATAATACAAATGAACAGGAAACCTTTGATGTAAGAGGACAGTATCTGATCAATGAAGTCAATGCATCAGTCGGATCGGATAATTTTGGTGACAGTGTGATGAATATTGGAGTGGGGACCTTTTTACGCCATGCCCGAAACTTCCTTGATGCTCAGATTTACACGGTTGCTTACAAGGCAAATTATTATTTTAATCAACACCTTCTTCAATGGGGAATGCAATATAATCATGAAACCATACACGACGAGATATGGGAATGGAATATGTTGGATTCCTCGGGGCACACGCTTCCTTATTCTGATACATCAGTGAATTTACTCGAAACAAGGATTTTTGATAACTTTATTGAATCACAACGATTTACTTCATACCTGCAAAATACAAGCAATTTTATATTGAGTTCGAATCAACTTACTATAATAGCAGGAATAAGATTTTACTATTGGGATTTTAATAAAGAATGGAATATTAGTCCCCGGTTTTCAGCATCTCTTACCCCGGCATGGTCTCGTAAAACAGTATTTCATTTTTCCACGGGATACTATTATCAACCGCCTTTTTATAAAGAAATGCGTAGTCCTGACGGAACGATCAATAATAATATAAAATCTCAACGATCAATCCATTTTGTTTTGGGAACTGAATATAATTTTTGGGCATGGAAACGGCCATTTGTCTTTACATGTGATGCATATTACAAAAAAATGGATAACCTTATACCCTATAAAGTCAGAAATGTCCGTATTTTATATTCCGGTGAAAACCAAGCTAAAGGATATGCTGCAGGATTGGATATGAAGGTCAACGGGGAATTCGTTAAAGGTGTTGAATCCTGGGCCAGTCTTTCATTTTTACAAACAAAGGCAGATATCAAAGATGATTTTTATATAGATGAAAACGGCCAAAAAATTGAACCCGGGTATTATGCCCGCCCCACTGATCAATTGATAAATTTTGGATTATTTTTCCAGGATTATTTCCCTAACTATCCTTCTTACAGAATGACCCTTTCATTGAATTATGGATCAAGAGTGCCTTATAGTATACCTTATACCGAAAGATATGATTTGTATTTCAGGATGCCCTCTTATACAAGGGTTGATATAGGCTTTTCCAAGGTGTTTAATGCTGATGAGCTAAAAAAAAGCAGATTATTTTCTCAATTTAACAGCTTGCATATCGGGGCCGAGGTATTTAATTTATTTGATTTTAGTAATACCATTTCATATCTGTGGGTGAAGACCATTTCGGATAATCCAGATGTACCTGAAATGTTTGCAGTACCTAATTATTTGACAGGAAGGCGTATTAATATCAAGATCAAAGCAAAATTTTAATTGTATAGAAAGACAAATTATTTATCAGATTTTTATAGTGGTGGAATACCATTATTTATAGCAAATAATCAGATATAAATATAAATATTCGCTAAATTCTTAAAAAATCTTGATTATTATTTACTAAAAAACTTATATATTCGTGCTTTATTTCTTGATGTTTAATTCAAAAAAAATAATATGGCAACTTTAGAACGATTAAGAAAAAGGTCGGGTTTACTTTTAGCTATTGTAGTAGGTATGGCCTTATTTGCATTTGTGTTAGGTGATTTGTTCCGATCCGGAGGTAGTATATTTCAAAGCTCCAAACGCGATATAGCTGAAATACATGGAGAACATATTCCATTGGATACTTATCAAAAACGTGTTGATAATTTAATGCATTTTTACAAACAACAGCAGGGAGTCGTTTCCTTGGGCAGTGAGACTATTTACCAAATTCGGGATCAGGTATGGGAACAAATGATACGGGAATTTGTTTTACTGAATGAGTATGAAGAGTTGGGCATCATGGTAACCGATGAAGAGTTGTTCGAGCTGGTACAGGGAAGAAATCCACATCCTATTGTAAGAGAGTATTTTACAGACCGACAAACTGGCCAGTTCAGACGTCAGGCATTGCTTCGTTTTATTAGTCAACTGAATTCAGACATGGACCCCAAGCAAAAAGACTTTTGGTTGTATGTTGAAGATCAGATTGTCAGGCAACAGCGAATATCCAAATTTTTTAACCTGATCTCTAAAGGGGTATATGTAACCACGTATGAAGCCAGGCAAAGATTTGAAGAAAATCAAAAAGTTGTTGATGCACAGTACGTGGTTCAAAAATATACAAGCATTGATGATAAGGAAGTGGAAGTTACCACCAGCGATGTAAAAGAATATTATAAAAAACATGAAAAACTGTATGAACAGGAAGATGCAATAAGCTTAAAATACATTGTCATGGATATCCTTCCATCTATAGAAGATGATAGTATTACTAAATCATGGATTTATAAAACAGCAGATGAGTTAAAAGAAGTACAGGATATAAAACAATATGTGAATTTAAATTCTGATACCGCATTTGACAGTCGGTATTATAAAAAAGAAGAATTGCCGGATACACTGGCCGAATTCATGTTTAAACAAGACACTGGAGCTATTTTTGGCCCGTATTATGAAGATGGAGTATATAAGGTGGCTAAACTAACAGATATAAAATATTTACCGGATTCCGTCAGGGCCCGGCAAATTTTATTACCTGTAAATCAAAATACGAATCCTCAATTGGTGAAAGAAAGAGCAGATAGCCTGATAGAGCAGATAAAACAGGGAGCCAATTTTGCAGAGCTGGCACGTGAGAATTCACAGGATCCGCAAACAGCTTCCCAGGGAGGAGACATGGGGTGGTACACGAGAGAAGAACAATTTCCTGCTATTGTTGACAGCACTTTTTTTGGCGATGTTGGCGATGTTAAATTAGTTCCTTCACGTGTTGGATATCACGTTGTTGAAATAACAGGTCAAAGCCCTTTGAAAAAGAAAGTACAGGTAGGCGTGATTGTTAATAGAGTAGAATATAGCGAAGAAACGTATAATGAAATGTATGCTAAAGCGCATAAATTTGCAGGAGAAAATAATACATTTAATAAATTCCTGGAAGAGGCCAAAAAACAGGGATTTACAATTCATGAAGCACAGGGGGTTGATCCGAATCAACGAAGCATTCGAGATATAAAAGATGCCAGGACATTGATTCGATGGGCTTATGATGCCGATAAAAATGATGTATCAGAAGCATTTAAAATAAATGATCAATTCGTGATCGCTGCCCTTACAAATAAACAAGAAAAAGGAATTGCACCATTTGAAGAAGTAAAAGAAGAAATAAGACCAAAAGTTGTTGATCAGAAAAAGGCTGAAATGATTATTGAACGATTTAATAATGTTTCTTTAAATGAGCCGCGTGAAATAGCTAAAGCATTGGAGCTTGAGCTCAAAGAAGCAAAAAGCCTCAAGTTCAATTCATATACAATGTCGGGCGAAGGCTTAGAACCTGAAGTTATCGGGGGCATTGCTTCCCTGGATGATAATGAGGTTTCAATTCCTTTAGAAGGCCGGTCAGGAGTATATGTTGCAAAAGCGATATCTATTATGATGCCTCAATATCCAAATTCGTATCTAACCCAGAAAAGATCAATGCTGCAAATGATTACAGGAAATGCAGGACGAAGTGCTTTCGAAGCCCTCAGAGAAAATGCAGATATTGAAGACAACAGGGCGAGGTTTTATTAATCCATTGTTGTTGTCATGAGCAACAAAGTGGAAATCGGACTTTAGAGACGAACACTATTAAATTAGAAAAACCGGGCCATGCATGATATTGTAGTTTGTCAACAGAATAAACCTCGTGGTAGGCTCCATCCCGTCAATTTAAAAATTAAAAAATAAACGGATGAACGCAAAAGAGAAAGCAATTAAAGCCAAGGAGATATCATCAATATTAGCTGCTTCATCAGATAAGAAAAAAAATGATGCATTGGAGGAGATTGCCCGTGCTTTAGAGGAAAAAAAGCATGAAATTATTGCAGCCAATGAACAAGATTTAGAGAAAAGCAGGAAGGAAAATCTTTCCACCCCACTATTAAAACGCCTTAAATTTGATGAAAAAAAACTTGCCCAGGTTATTGAAGGAATATACAGTTTAATACATTTACCGGACCCTGTTGGCCAGGTTTTAAGTGATATGGAATTGGATCACGGGCTTGACCTTTATAAAGTAAGCAGTCCGATAGGTGTCATAGGGATCATATTTGAATCACGTCCGGATGCATTGGTCCAAATATCTACACTGGGCCTTAAGAGTGGTAACTGTGTACTGCTAAAAGGAGGAAGTGAAGCTGAAAAAACAAATAAAATCCTGACAGAGACCATCGAATCCGCAACACGAAAAGCCGGGATACCAGTAGGATGGATCCATTTATTGGAGACCCGTTCCGATGTAAATGAAATGTTAAAAATGGACAATCATATTGATATGATCATTCCCCGCGGATCAAATGAATTCGTGCGCTATATTATGGATCATTCGAACATCCCGGTATTAGGCCATGCCGATGGTATTTGCCACGTGTATATTGATGACAAGGCAGACGTTGAAATGGCCGTGAACATAACTACAGATTCTAAAACGCAATATTATGCTGTGTGTAATGCTGCTGAAACATTACTCGTGCATGAAAATATTGCAGAAAATGTCCTTCCTCTCGTGAAACAACAAATGGATGAAAAAGGAGTGGAGTTGACCGGTTGTACCAACACTGCAAAAATTATTGAAGTCATCCCGGCAACTGAACATACCTGGACGACAGAATACCTTGATAAAAAATTATCGGTTAAAATCGTTTCAAATACGACAGAGGCCATTGACCATATTAATTATTATGGGTCTGCACATACTGATGCAATTGTAACCTCGGATGAAAATACAGCCAATGATTTTTTGAACCTTGTAGATTCTGCCAATGTCTTTTGGAATTGCAGTACAAGATTCAGTGATGGTTACCGCTATGGATTGGGTGCCGAAGTAGGCATTAGCACGAACAAAATTCATGCACGTGGGCCTGTAGGACTGGAAGGATTGGTCATCTATAAATGGAAGTTAAAAGGCAAGGGACAGGTTGTGCAGGATTATTCTGAAGGGAATAAAAAATTTATACATAAAAAAAGATCATAGTTATTAGGGTTAATAATTAAAAAGTTATTAATTTTGTGGCTCATTTTAAAAATCTTAAAAAATAATTAGGTATGCAGAACCGCTATGAAACCGTTTTCATCACAACTCCCGTTTTATCTGAGGATCAGGTAAAGGAAACGGTAAACAAATTTAGAGAAATCATCAAGTCCTCTAAAGGAACTATTATTGATGAAGAAAACTGGGGACTTAAGAAATTGGCTTATCCCATTGAAAAAAAATCAACCGGGTTTTATTATCTCATTCAATTTGAATCAGAAGGTGATATAATCCGTAACCTGGAGACAGAATATAAACGAGATGAGCGTATCATCAGGTATCTGACCATTAAAATGGATAAGTATGCTATTGAATATAGTGAAAAGAAGCGCGCTCAAAGACAAAAACAAAAAGAAAAGGAGGAATAAGATATGAGTACTGATAATGAAATAAAATATTTAACCCCGCCGTCCATTGAGATTAAGAAAAAGAAATACTGTTGGTTTAAAAAGAACAGGATTAAATTTGTGGATTATAAAGATCCTGAATTTTTAAAAAGGTTTGTAAATGAACAGGGTAAAATATTACCAAGAAGACTTACAGGAACTTCATTAAAATATCAAAAGAAAGTATCTCTTGCGATTAAACGAGCAAGACATTTGGCTTTACTACCTTATGTAACAGATATGCTAAAATAAAATTAATATAAGATGGATATAATATTACAACAAGATGTCCCCAATTTGGGTAATCAAGATGAATTGGTGACTGTCAAAAACGGATATGCACGGAATTATTTGATACCTAAAAAACTTGGTATTATTGCAACACCGGATGTAAAAAAAATGCATGAAGAGATATTAAGGCAAAAAGCGCATAAAGAAGAAAAAGTAAGGAAAGAAGCAGAAAAAATGGCTGAAAGCCTTAAGGGAGTGGATCTCCAGATTGGTGCAAAGACCAGTTCAAAAGGAAAGATTTTCGGTTCTGTTACCAATATTCAAATTGCTGAAGAACTTGGTAAAAAAGGATACACTATTGAGCGTAAGAATATTACAATCAATGAAGATTCAGTAAAAGAAATTGGCAAGTACAGTGCTAAAGTCAAATTATACAAAGATATTGTAATTGAAGTTCCTTTTGAAATTTCAGCTGAATAATTTTTATTTCTCTTTAATATTAGGAATATAAAGAACAGGAATTTAGATTCGCCCCGCTTGTCTACTTTTAAATTATTTGCGATGTGCATGAGATCACTATTTCGAGTACTCAAATACTTCATGTATTCATCCGTTTAATTTTGTCATATATGTATGATAATCAATCAAATAATTGTCTTCGAGCATGTCTGTATTTACTTGCCCGGGTCATAATACATATAAAGTAATGAGTGGTAAGCTATATTTAATACCAAGCCCCCTGTCCGAAAATTCTGAATATAATGTTTTACCCCGTCATATTTTCGACATAGTTACCTCCATTCGTTACTATGTCACAGAAAATATAAGAACTACCAGGAGATACTTAAAGAAAATCAGCCCGGGAATCAATATTGATGACATTACCTTTTTTGTGTTTAATAAACATACCAATAAAACGGGAATTGATACTTTTATTAAACCTGTAATAGAAGGCAATGATGCCGGACTTATTTCAGAAGCAGGCATGCCAGCAGTTGCTGATCCTGGTGAAGAAATTATTGCACTGGCCCACCACTTTAATATTCAGGTCATCCCTTTAGTCGGACCCTCGTCAATCATGCTGGCATTAATGGCATCCGGGTTAAATGGCCAAACGTTTGCATTCAATAGTTATCTGCCGATTGAAAAAAAACAAAGAAAAAACAGGATCAAGGAATTGGAAAAACGTTCTGTAAAAAATGATCAATCACAAATATTCATGGAAACACCCTACCGGAATCATCAATTATTACAGGATATTTTGGCTACATGTACCCCGGGAACAAGGCTATGCCTGGCATCTAATATTACTGAAAAAAATGAGTTTATAAAGACAAAAACAATAAAAGAATGGAAACGTGAGCCTGCTCCGGATATACAAAAAAAACCCACGATTTTCATTATTTATTGCAAATAATAATTTTTTATTTTCTAATTTTATTTTTTATTTTTGATTAAAGACTAATATAAAATATATGTTAAAGTCTCATAAAAATATTATTTTTATTTTGTTCATGGTATTTTCCTTTCAGGTATTTGCTGTAACATCTGAAATACCACCGGATATTATAAATGCTTTTAATAAAGGTGATTCTAAGTGTCTGATCCAGTATTGTAAAAATCAATTGGATTTAGTCATTACAAATCAGGAAAGGAGCTTATGTAACAAAACTGAAGGAACCCGCCTGCTTGAAAAATTTTTCAACACTAATGTACCTATAAAATTTGACATTAAGCATCAGGGCGGGGAAGGAAATGCTGTATTTGCTATTGGCCAGTTAATCACATCCAATGGCAATTATCGAATAACATTATTTATTGAAAAATTAAGTAATGATTTAAAAATTAGCCAGCTTAGGATTGAACGGGAATGAATGAAGAACAATTGAACAGTTTTATACAAAATGCTCTGCAGGAAGATATTGGACAAGGTGATTTTTCATCTATGGCATGTATTCCTGAAGGCAATGAAGGGAAAGCAAATTTAATATTAAAAGAAAACGGGATTATTGCCGGTATTGACATTAGCGGTGAAATATTCAATCACGTTGATAATGAAATCCAATTTAAACCATTTATTAGTGACGGGGATCAGGTGAACCCCGGGGATATTGCCTTCATCGTGGAAGGAAAGATACGATCTGTTTTGGTTGCCGAACGCCTGGTGCTGAATATTATGCAAAGAATGAGCGGCATAGCTACATGTACAAATGCTTTTGTTGAAAAGGTAAAAGGCCTGCCTGTAAAAATACTGGACACGCGAAAAACAACTCCAGGCATGCGATTTATCGAAAAAGCAGCTGTAAAAGCCGGGGGAGGTGAAAACCATCGCATGGGGTTATATGATATGATCATGTTAAAAGACAATCATATTGATTATGCCGGGGGAATCGAAAGAGCCATTGAAAAAACATATCAATTTCTTCAGTATAAACAATTAAATCTGAAAATTATTATTGAAGCGAGAACCATTGATTGTGTTGAAAAAATTTTACAAACAGGAAAAATTGACAGGATTTTGCTTGATAATATGTCCCCTCAACAAATAACAACAGCAATAGACCTGATAGGTGGGAGGTATGAAACCGAAGCGTCAGGAAATATAAATCTTGAAAATGTCAGGGATTATGCAGAATGCGGTGTGGATTATATATCTATCGGGGCCATTACACATAAAATTAACAGCATTGATATGAGTCTGAAAGCTATTTGATTCGTGTTTGAGCCAATAATGTCTGCGAATCCCGATACAGTCATTCTTCCTTACGGGGCAGGATTCGTTATGCTTGCCCCAAAATTGCACATTTACCCCGAAATTACACGTTTTCCTCGCTTTTCTCTTTATGTTTTCGTGATAAGTAACCGGTTAGTTTGCTAATTGTAGATATGGCTTCTTTTGTCTCCTCGGTTATATTTTTACCTTTTAATCGCATTAAGAGCAAACCATACAAGCCTTCTAAACATAATTGGATATCGCCCGCATCGGAATGTATTGTTTTTTTTCTTAATTCGTTTATATTGGGTGACGCCCAATTATATAATTCGATGTATTTTAGGTCTTTAGGTGAATGAACGAGTTCCTGGTGTAATGTTTCCAATTCATTAATAATAGATTTTAAAAAATCAAGATGTCCTTTTTCCTGTATTCCCTGATGTTTCATTTTTTCGATGATGTCTTGATACCAATATTTCATTTCACTTTTTACAACAGGCGATACATCGGAAAAATGGGTGATAATATTTTTTTCAATCTCATCAATATTGAATTGATAAGCTCTTAGTAAATCTTCAATTTGCCACATGTATAAGATGTACTCGGCAATATTTTCTTTTTTTTTCGCACTTGCTATGATCATAATGTTCCTTCGAGTTAATTATATTGGATGTTTTTAAATTCATCAAGTTTTCTGCGTTGCTTTTTCGTGGGCCGTCCTTCACCCTTGTATGCGAACATATTTTTATTTTTTATTTTGATTTTATTGATTTCAGCTTCGGGTGTTATATCTTCATAGTGTTCCGAAGCAATTTTAGCTGAACCACGTTTTTGTAAGATACCTGTTACCTGGTAGGTGAAAATAGCCGGTGGTTTTTTAACTTTAATAATATCATTAACATTTACTTCTCTTGAAGGTTTTGTTTGGGCATCATTGATCAATACCTTTCCCTTCTTGCAAGATTCCGTTGCCTGGCTTCGTGTTTTGAAAATCCTTACAGTCCATAACCATTTGTCAATCCGCATAAATTAATTTAAATATTTTTTTAAAAAATAAACCCATAGAAAAAACAAGAATTTCTATGGGTTTATTATGCAAGATTTTATTATTGAATCAAGATTTTTTCTTTAGCAATAAGATGTCCATTAATTTTAATAAAATAAATTCCTGACGGATATGTAGAAACATCAACCCGTTCATTCACGGCATTATCTTTTGCATTCATTTTAATAATATGCATTGTTCGTCCTTCACTATTTATTAATTCTAAACGAACCGCTTTATTGTTTTTATTATTGGCTTGAATGTAAATGTAATCATCAGCCGGAACAGGATATACGTTGAGTTTAACATCATTGTTTGCAATAATAATACTGCTGGTAGCACTTAACACGATGGGAGTTGTAATAATTGGAGAACATTCGTCAGATGCTCTTATTCTTACAGTATAAGTACCCCCGGTTAAATTATTGAAAACACCGTCTGTATTTATCGTGATGCTATCAGATTCATTATAAAGGCTGTAATATAATGTATTTGTATCCATTGAAGCTGTTACATGTATGGATCCATCCGATGAAGTTATTGAAGAAGGATTTGTACTGTCGATTGCATTGATATTGATGGGTTCGGGTTGTGTGATGGTAATCGTTCCGGTGTAAACATTACAACTACTCGTGTCTTGAATCTCAACAGAATAATCACCTGCCGGAAGAAGGGTAAAACTACCTGTTGCATTACGGCTATCACCGGGATGGATAATGTAAGTCAACCCGCCACTTCCACCGCTTGCTTCAACAAGAATGCTGCCGGTTGGTTCATCATAACAGTTAAGATGTGTAGTGTCAATGTTATTAATTTGAATTTCAGGTGGTTCAGTGATCTCAAACAGCGAACTTGTTACAGGGCCGCATGAATTGGAGTCATTAATATCAATTGTATATTCACCTGCTGGTAACCCGGTTAATGCAATTCTGAATGAATCTTGTCCGATTTTATCGAGTGTGCCGGTGTTTGGTGAAACCAACGTATCAGGGGCAATGGTGTAGGTAAGAGGGGGTGTGCCGCCACTTGCTGTTACACTGATCATGCCATTCGAATCACCTGCACAGGTAGTAATCGCCTCACTGGTTTCATTAATAATTGATAATGTTGAAGGCTGAGTGATTTCTGCTGTATCTTTATGTATACATCCATGACCATCTTCAATACTTACAGAATAGGTGCCGATGCCCAAATTAGCCTGGTTTGAATCACTGCCTATAAAATTGGAGTTTTTGAACCAAAAGAAGTTATAATTTGGTGTTCCTCCTGTTACTTCCGGGCTGAGTTGGCCATCTTGTAATCCATTGCAGGTTATGTTTTTAACTGAAATATTAGTTGCAATAGGTTCAGGTTCTTCAAGTACTTTGAAGGTGGTAATGCCGCAACCGTTTTTATCAGTTACTGTTACCTGGTATATACCTTCTGCTAGTCCGGATGCTATGCTGAATGTTTGATGTGCGTCATCATTCCATGAATATGTATATGGAGAATTTCCTCCCGTGACATTTGCATGAAGTATCCCGTCTTTATCACCATTACAGGAGATGGGCTCCAGGATAGAGACATCCAATGACAGGGCAGGCCATCCCTGGACGGTAATATTGTTGATTAATTTCTGACATCCATATGCATCTGTTATGGTTACAGAATATGTTCCTGCTTGCACGTTAGTTAAATCCTGGGTAGAATCATTGTTTGTCCAATGGTAGGAGTATGGCAATATTCCCCCGTTTGCATCAATGTCAATGAAACCATCAGAATCACCGGCGCAGAGTTCATCTTTTATTTGATATACAAATGCATCAAGCGTATCCTGGGGTTCTTTGATTGATGCCCAGGCAACAGCCGTATCGTTATCTCCATCAACAACCGTTACATAGAACGTGCCGGCCTGAACACTGCTAATAGTTGAATCTCCCGCAACAGGAGTACCAGAATTATCTTCCCAACTGTAAGATATAACCCCGTTGTCATTGATCACAGATACTTCCGCTTCTCCATCGGAACCGCCTTTACACGTGACATTTTTTACATAAGATATATATGCAATAAACTGTGACGTGTCATTTACAACAAACAGCGTGTCACTTTTGCAATTATTCGTATCAGTCACGGTCACGTGATAGTTGCCCCCTCTTAAACTGTCTATGTTTTGTGAATCAGCAACAAATCCGCCCGGGCCTTCCCATTGATAATTAAAGTTCACGGGCATTCCACTACCCCCTTGAACTGACAGATTGATGGCACCGTTTGTGCTGTCTCCCGGAGTTACATGGGTTACAACAGACTCATTGAATGTCATGGGGGCAGGCTCTTTTATGTTGAATGTATCCAGTGCTGTACAGCCTTTATTGTCTGTTACAGTAACCATATACATGCCTTCACTCAGGCCTGCCTGGTTGCTGTCTGAAGTATGCAAACCGCTTCCCGTGCCTTGCCATCTATACTCATAAGGTTTTGAACCTCCTGTTACTTCAATATTAATGGCACCGTTTTTTTGATTTGCACATACAATGTCAGTTGTTGTACCGCTGACTGATAAAACAGCAGGTTCAGTAATCTCTGCGGAAGTAATGGTTGTTGAATCATTTTGATCGCTTACAGTAACCGAGTATATACCAGCTTCCAGCCCACTTATTGATTGTGATAGCGCCCCGTTACTCCATTTGTAATTGTATGAGGGATTGCCAAAATATCCGGTTGCCGTGAGTTCCCCGTCTCCACTTCCTGTGCAGGAAATGTTTGTATGTGATGTGATTATTGCTTTGAATTCAGGTTTGTATTTGCCAAGCCATAGTACTTTATTGCCCGGATTGGGATTGATGTAAGTGCTGTCTCCAATGGTTATGTTTGAAGATTTAAAGTATCCGCTGATCAATACATTGTTTTCGTTGTCTATCTTCAGGTTTGTTCCTGCATCCTGGCCGTTATCACTGCCATTTATTGTTTCAACAGAGATCATGTTTCCGTCTGTATCAAACATAGCTAATAACACAGCATAGTCTTCTACATCATTTGTCGTCAGGGTTTGTTTTCCAAATTGTAATGTATCAGAATAATATCCAGATACATATAAAATTTTGTTATGCTCAATAATGTTTTGAGTCCAGTCTTTTCCTGTTCCTCCATAATCTTTTTTCCATATCAGGTTTCCGTCTCGATTAAATTTGTGAATTAAAATATCCCAATAATTATTATTATATGAAGTATCTTGTGATGCAATACTTGCGGTGGAATCTACAGTAAATTTATTGCTTTGAAAGTATCCTGTATAATAAAGATTACCAACATCATCATTCGTGATACTTCCTGCTGCGTCATTATTTGTACCATACGACCGCCTGACCCATTTACCTGATCCATTGAATCCTGTTTTGTATAAGAAAATATCATTGGAGCTGTTGACACTATTTAAGTTGTGAACGTCTAAATAGAGTGAATCTTTAAAAAAGCCATTAAAATAATATCCGTCATCGTAAAATTTGATATTTTGGACCCTTGTATTGGTAGTTGATATAATATTTTTAGCCCATATTAAAGAATCATTATATAACTTGGAAATAAATGTGTTCCATCCGGAAGAAATAAAGGTGGTATCATCAAATAATGTTAATGTATCTTTATAAAATCCACTGAGTAAAATCTGATTGGATTCTAAAATATAAATATCAGTTGGTACCTGAGGAGAAGCTTTTGAAGCAAGATGGTTAACGGAAATAAAATCACCGTTTAAGGAATATTTTGCCAGAAATATATCTGCCATTCCTGTACTAATTAAAGAATCAGTAGGAGTGAAAAAAGTGGTATCCCAAAATGCACCTGTAATATAAAGGGTGTCATTGTGAATAAAATTAGCAGTAAAAAACTGATTATTATTTCCACCAATCTTATTTATCCATTCTAATTGAAAGTTTGAATTGTATTTTGCAATGAAAATGTCCCATTTCTCATTTGCTATAATTTGCGGAGAAACATTGGTTATCGTATCTTGAAACCTACCCGATAAATAATAATTATTATTTATATCTAAACTTGTTTGTTCTAATTCAATTAATCCATTGCAGGTTAAAATATTAGAAGTTTTCCATTCTTGCGAAGTTATGTTTTTTAATGGGAT
>CAYFQI010000034.1:0-15501 GCA_964345135.1 uncultured Bacteroidales bacterium | reverse complement strand
ATAAACCCAATTAACTCAATTAACCCAATTAACTCAATTAACCCAATTAACTTAAAAACTTAAAAACTTAGAAACTTAGAAACTTAAAAATATAAACAGATGAATGAATGAATATTTTAGAAACTGATTACCTCGTGATTGGCAGCGGCATTGCCGGACTTTCCCTTGCATTACATGTAGCAGATCATGGACATGTATTACTCATCACGAAAGAAAAACTCGAATCTACCAATACCTTTTTTGCACAAGGAGGAATAGCGTCTGTAACCTACCAACCAGATAATTTTGAAAAGCACATCCGGGATACTATTTCTGCCGGAAGCGGACTGAACCGTGAAGATGTGGTGAATATGGTTGTACATGAAGCACCTAAGGCAATCAACAACCTGGTACAATGGGGGATTGAATTTGACAAGAACAGCAATGGACAATACCAACTGGGTCGTGAAGGCGGGCATACAGAGAACCGCATCTTTCATCATAAAGACAATACAGGGTTTGAAATCCAAAAAACACTGGAAAAAAAAGTAAAAGACCATCCATGCATCGAGGTGTTAGAAAATTATTTCGCAGTAGACATTTTAACGCAACATCACATGGGCTGTAAAGTCAAACGCAGCCATACAGACATAGAATGCTACGGGGCCTATGCCATGGATGCAGGGAGCAATAACATAAAAACCATCTTATCAAAATTCACAGTAATAGCCACCGGGGGATCGGGCAATGTATACCAAACCACGACCAATCCTCCTGTAGCTACCGGCGATGGCATAGCAATGGTATACAGGGCCAAAGGAATCATTGAACATATGGAGTTCATCCAATTCCATCCCACCTCACTTTATAATCCGGGTGAACGCCCCTCCTTTCTTATCACGGAAGCACTACGTGGTACAGGAGGAATTTTAAAAACCCGCAGCGGCCATGAATTCATGGATGCCTATGACCCCATGAAATCACTCGCCCCGCGAGATATTGTAGCAAGAGCCATAGACAGTGAAATGAAAAAACATGGCGATGATTATGTATTCCTTGATTGCACACGTGTTGATGCACATAAGCTAAAACACCAATTCCCGAATATATTCAATAAATGCTTGTCATTAAATATCAATATTACAAAAGATATGATCCCTGTAGTCCCGGCAGCCCATTATCAATGCGGGGGTATTTGCGTGGATAAAAACGGGGAAAGCTCAATACACAATCTCTATACAGCCGGAGAAGTATCGTCTACCGGGTTGCACGGTGCAAACCGGCTAGCTTCAAATTCATTGCTTGAAGGCGTGGTATACGCTAAAAAGATCGCCCGGCATACCATTCCGAAACTTCAAAAAGTACAATTGAACCGGGAAATACCTGTATGGAAAACGCACGGTACCAGCCATCCCAAAGAATGGATCATGATTGAGCACAACCGAAAAGAAATACAACAAATAATGAGCAATTATGTAGGGATTGTCAGGTCTGACGAACGGCTAGAAAGAGCAATCAACAGGCTTGAGATTATATATAAGGAAACAGAAAAACTGTATAATAACGCTATCTTGTCACGTTCATTATGCGAATTAAGAAACCTCATCAACGTCAGTTACCTGATCATCAAAATGGCCATTGCCAGGAAAGAAAACATCGGGCTTCATTATAATATTGACAACACGAGCACGAGCCATGATTAAAATATTTTTCACGTTCTCGGGCTTAATGGTGCCTGCGGAACATCATGGCTCCCACTAAAGCCGGGGTAAAGCATGATGTTCTGCGACATGGTATGTATATATAAAGTTCAGGAATACGTTTCTTTAATTTCATCAAGCAGGCACATAACCTGATCCTGATCTTTCAGGGTAAGTAATTGATTCCGGAATTTTTTAAACCCAGGCAATCCTTTAAAATAAGCAGAAAGATGCGGACGCAGTTCATGTACCCCTTTAGGCCATCCTTTCGACTCAACCGAAAGGATAAGATGTTCTTTGGCCACGTTTACTTTTTCGTTGATACCGGGTAGCTTTAACAATTCGCCTGTAGCAAGGTAATGTTTTATTTGATTAAAAATCCAGGGATTTCCTATAGCTCCCCTTCCTATCATGATGCCATCTACATTATATTTTATATATGCATCTAATGCTACCTGCGGGCTGTCAATATCCCCGTTTCCATATACAGGAATGTGGATTTTAGGATGTTCCTTAGCCTGTCCAATGAGAGACCAGTCTGACAATCCCTTGTAAAACCGGGCTCTTGTTCGCCCATGAATGGTAATGGCCTTTATTCCTGCATCCTGAAGTTGCGATATCACGTCAATAATGTTTTTATTTTGCTCATCCCACCCGAGCCGGGTTTTAACAGTCACGGGTAAATGCACTGCTTTTACCACTTCGGATACCATGTTTTGCATTTTATTAATGTCTTTTAACATGGCTGCACCGGCTCCTTTGGAAGTAATCTTTTTTACAGGGCATCCGAAATTAAGATCTATCATATCCGGGTGAGCTTGTTCTGCGATCATGGCTGCACGTTTCATAGAATTTACATCATGGCCAAACAATTGAATACCCAATGGCCTTTCATGCTCAGCGATCTTCATTTTTTTAAAACTCTCTTCCACATTCCTTACAAGCGCTTCAGATGCGACAAATTCCGTAAACATCAAATCTGCACCATATCGCTTGCATAAGGTACGAAAGGATGTATCCGTGATATCTTCCATCGGTGCCAATAATAACGGACGATCTTTAAAATCTGTATTTCCGGTTTGTATCAAAATATTTTGTGTATTTTTGTTTAGCATACAAAAATATAACTTAATTAGTATATGGAAAAAGGTTTTTTGGCAGAAGCTACTCCTTTTGCAAAATTTATTTTTACGATTGGAATTACAGCAATCATTTTTTTAGCCGTTTCTGTTACAGGCATGGTCATTGGAGCATTACTTTTTGATATAAGCATACAGGAAATTTTCACCTCGCTGCCCGACACATCTGATCATTCGAATGTTTTATTATTAAAATTTCTCCAGATCATTCAATCTACCGGATTATTTTTAATCCCTCCATTCATCATCGGGTGGTTTATCAACCGCAACAGCATTTCTTATCTTTCTTTAAACAAAGACATCACCCTGTATTCAGGAATTCTTGTAGTATTAGTAATGTTGGTTTCATTTCCGGTGATCAATTTTTTAGCAGAAATGAATGCCGGGATTGAATTACCCAAACAATTAAGTAAAGTAGAACATTGGATGAAAAAAGCTGAAGAAAATGCCAAAGATATCACAGAAATATTTTTATCTCAAAACAGTGGCATTCATTTTTTAATAAACTTTTTAATGATTGCCATCATGCCTGCAATTGGTGAAGAGTTGCTCTTCAGGGGTGTTTTTCAGCGCATCTTTATCAATTGGACAAAAAACAAACATGTAGGCATTCTGATTGCAGGGATATTATTCAGTGCATTTCATTTTCAGTTTTATGGCTTCATCCCCAGGCTATCGTTGGGAGTCTTTTTTGGTTACCTGTTTATTTGGAGTGGATCAATCTGGTTGCCTATCCTGGCACATTTTGTGAATAATGCAGCAGCCGTGATTGTTTACAATATTTTTTCCATTGAAGAAGTTAATAACACCATTGACAAGGTAGGTACTACTCAAAACACGTATCACATGACAATACTCAGCGTGTTAATTGTAAGCGGATTAATATGGCTTTTGTTTAAACACGAAACCAAACATTCACAACCCGGTTAATATAATATACTGGTTATAATTTTAGGGAGAGCATAACAAAAAAGCCGGACCTTATAAACGGACACGAATTAACTCGTGGCATTGCTCGTCATTTTCTGCAAAATATTCATATTATTAAACTGTTGAATTTCGTTCCGGCGGTAAACATATACCAATCCATATTCCTCAGATTTCCTGCGTTTGGCATCATTGGGTAAATCGCTAAATGTTTCTTCTACTTCATTCCAGATATTCAATATAATATCATCTGCCTGCTCCCTTAATTCTGCCAATTTACTCAATGTCCGGTCTTTATCTTTTTGTAGTGTTTTCTGAAACCTGTATGCTTCTATAAATTGGTCGTACCGCACCTTCACCAATGCGATACCAGGGTTGGCTACAGGAGCCAGTGCGTTCATTTTGCGTTTTTCCTCCCCTTCGATCAATCTCTTCCCCCATTCGATCACACTTGCTTCAGTATTTAAAGGAGGTACTTTATTCTCGTAATCTTCTATACCCAGGTATGCCCTGGTGTTGGAATTCATTTCACCACGCGTAATGGACATATTGACCACCTGTATAAAATGAGAGATGAATAATTTCGCTTTCCTTACTTTTTCCAAATATGCTTTATTATTCCTGACCTGGTTGTCATACGTGGACTTATACATTTGTATTGCCTTCTCGAAATAAGGAACGAATGATTTTATCCTGTGTAATGTTTGCTGAGAAAATGCTAATTTCAAGGGTGGTAGCTCCTGCCCTTTTTTAAGGGCTTTTTTAAGGGCTTTTATCCGTGAATTGTCTGTATTGGGGAGACGTCTATATGGCATTGTTGAATATTTGTTTATAAGTTGTTGATAAAAAAATATATTTCTGCGAATATAATAAAAAAACAAATACACGAAAGGTCATTCGTACTTTTTTTATTAAAAAATACAAGCACTATTCCAATTTTCGTGAAATTAGTGATATCAGATTTTATAGACAGACACTATTTATGCAAAACACCTATTTTATTTTCTGATACATATCGAGTTACAACACTATTAAACATTTCCTCATCATCTTCAAAAAACTCAACATGAACAGGGATATAATACATATTTGAAAGTATCTCCCCGGGAATATCTGCTTCTCTTAAACGTGTTGCATCTTTCTCGGTAGTAATGATGATCTTCTGTTCCTGTTCAATTTCATTAAACGAAGTAATAATATGCCTGATGTTCTTTTTTTTATATTTATGATGATCGGGATATTTAATATGCTTGACGGATTCTGAGTATTGTTTAATCTTTTGCAACAGTGATGAAGGATCGGCAATACCCGTGATCAATAATACCTGATAATTTTCTTTTTTCAGGATATCTATATCAAGGGGGTTGCAATTTTTACTGACAAGCGGCTGCAGTTTTCCATATTGATATCGCGTATAAAATATTTCCTGGTACGGGTATAATTTTAGTTTTTTATTGATTATCCGTTTATCCATTGGTTTTATATCTTCCGGTGTTTTGGTGATTATAATTACATTTGCCCTTCTTTTCTCGTGTACACGTTCACGCAAACGGCCAACCGGCAATAAAAAATCTTTCGTAACAGGCCTGTTATAATCCATCAATAAAATGGATAAACCAGGTTTAACATAACGATGCTGAAATGCATCATCCAGTATCACAACTTTTAAATCTTTAAACTCTTCTTTTAATTTCGTTATCCCTTTCACCCTTCTTTTATTCACGGCAACCGGAACATCCGGGAATTTATTTTTCATTTGCCTGGGCTCATCCCCTATATCCAATACAGAAGACTTATCATCAGCTAAAACAAATCCATTGGATTTTCGCTTGTATCCCCTGCTCAAGACAGCAATTTTAAAATGGTCTTTTAATAATGAAATAATATATTCGGTATGGGGTGTCTTGCCGGTCCCGCCAACGGTTAAATTGCCCAGTGATATCACCGAAATATCAAAACTTTTGGATGGAAGGATTTTAAGATCAAACAGAAAGTTCCGGAGTCCGACTATGATACCGTACAGTATAGAAAAGGGCAAGAGCAGAAACCGGATTGGCTTGATTCGTTTGTTTGACATACTGGCAGAATGATTATTTTTTACAGGTAAATTCAAAAAAGATTAATTTCAATATTTTAATACACGTGTTCTTAAAGTATTCATTTAAACCAATCTAATAGCTAATCGTCAAATATAAACTAAATGCATGAATATTCAAAATGAAACATAAAAAATAATCATTTACCGGCTTTTTACAGCAGGGACGTAGAGATTTATACCAGACCAAAATGGGTTAACATTTTAATGAGCACATGTGGTTTTGGATGTTATATGTATTTAACCCGATACATTATCTTAACGTTCAATTCATAAAAATAGGGAGTAATTTTATTTAAAAACTACTCCCTATTTTTTAAATACTTTCGTAACGAATTTGAACTTTATAAAGCAAACACTTGACTTTATGGACAGGCACTAATTAAAACAAGTGAAATGTCACGGTCACCCCTGCCATCACCACGGATACCATGGTCATTAATTTAATCAGGATATTCAATGATGGCCCGGATGTATCTTTAAAGGGGTCACCAACCGTATCGCCAACAACACTGGCTTTATGGGCTTCACTGCCTTTACCGCCATGATGTCCTTTTTCAATATATTTTTTAGCATTATCCCATGCACCGCCTGAATTATTTAACATGCAAGCCAATGTAAATCCCGTGGTTAATCCACCGGCCAACAGGCCAACAACTCCGGCTACACCAAAAATAATTCCTACAATAATAGGAACGATAATAGCAATCAATGAAGGGAATAACATTTCTTTTTGCGCACCTTTTGTTGAGATGGCCACGCAACCTGCATAATCAGGTTTTTCCTCTCCTTTAAGGATACCGGGCATTTTCTTGAATTGGCGGCGCACCTCTTCAATCATAGCTCCTGCAGCTCTTCCTACAGCTTTCATTGTCATGGCGGAGAAGACAAATGCCATCATGGAACCAATAAAAATACCCACTAAAAGTTTCGGGTTGAATAAAGACATGTCATAGGCTTCCGAGAAATCTCTCACATTTGCTGCTGTAATCTCTACTACCCGGGATGCTTTTTCTGATATTTCAGATTTACTAATAAAGTCTTTATCATAAAATATCACCTCACCTACTTTATAGATACCTGTTTGTGCTTCCATAATGATTTTGCCTATCCATAACCTTACTTCTTCGAGGTAAGCAGCTAAAAGTGCCATAGCAGTCAGTGCAGCAGACCCGATGGCAAATCCTTTGCCTGTTGCAGCCGTTGTATTCCCAAGCATATCAAGGGCATCTGTTTTTTCTCTCACTTCCGGTGGAAGTTCAGACATCTCGGCATTTCCACCTGCATTGTCAGCAATAGGCCCAAAAGCATCAGTAGCAAGAGTAATACCAAGGGTTGAGAGCATGCCCACGGCAGCAAAACCAATGCCGTAAATCCCCAGGGCAAATGTTTGAAAACCTCCTGCAAAACCAAATGCAGCAATGATACCTAATACAATAGTAACAACAGGTATCCATGTAGAATACATTCCTACTGCTATTCCATCAATAATGGTTGTTGCAGGGCCTTGTTCGGCTTGTTTGGCAATTCCTTTAGTCGGTTTATATTCATCTGATGTAAAGTATTCCGTCCCCTGGCCAATGATCACCCCAGCTGAGAGACCGGCTACAACAGAGCCAAAAATACCCCAGGTAACCATGCCCGTAGAGGCCATAACGGCCATGGCAATAAGAATTAAAACAGAACTCCCGCCTGTTCCTAGTAAAAGAGCTTGTAATAGCGTTCGTGATGTGGCAGATTCTTTGGTGCGCACCATAAAAATCCCTAAAATAGAAAGGATGATACCAATGGCAGCGACAAACATAGGCGCTATCACAGCATTCTCGGCAGTAATGCCTGTAGATTTCTGGATAAATAAAGGCAGTGAAGCACCCAATGCTGCGGTAGCCAATATTGATCCGCAATATGATTCATATAAGTCAGCTCCCATACCAGCCACATCTCCTACATTATCACCCACGTTATCTGCAATAGTTGCAGGATTTCTCGGATCATCTTCAGGGATGCCAGCTTCTACTTTTCCAACAAGGTCGGCGCCAACATCAGCAGCTTTGGTATAGATGCCTCCACCAACCCTTGCAAACAATGCCTGGGTTGATGCCCCCATTCCAAATGTAAGCATAGTCGCAGTAATTTCTGCTAATTTTTCTCTTTCACTGGTTCCGGCATGAACTAAATCAAGGCCAAGGAAAGCTAACCCGCTTTGCATGTGTTCTGCAGTGTAAACAATTTTGCTTAAAATAAAATACCACAACGAAATGTCCAGCAATCCAAATCCTACAACAACCAGCCCCATTACAGCTCCACTTCTAAAAGCGATTTTCAGGCCTTTGTTTAATGAAGACCTACAACCATTAGCTGTTCTTGCAGAAGCATTGGTTGCTGTTTTCATGCCCAGATACCCACATAAGCCAGAGAAAAAACCTCCTGTTAAAAAAGCAATAGGAACAAAAGGATTTTGCACTTTAAGGTAAGCCAAAATGATTAAAATTACCAAAAGCACGAGGAATACCAACGAAACAACCCCGTATTGCCTTCTCAAATAAGCCATTGCTCCTTCTCTTACATATTGTGCAATTTCTTTCATTCTATCTGTACCTTCGCTTTGCTTCATCATATTCTTAAAAAAGAAATAAGCAAATATTAATGCCAGTACAGAAACTGTTGGAATAAACCAAAAAAAAGAACTAAACATAATAAATATTTTTTAAAGTTTTTAAATGTTTGAACGCCAGGTAATTACATAAACATACATTAATCTGATGTAAAAATAAATAAAAATCAATTATTGGCAAGTAAAAAATATTAAAAAATTATTCTTTGCTTTTTCTGACTCGTGCCATAAAAAACCTCATCCAACCCATAAGGGTTGAATGAGGTTGAAATAACAATTGTTTAATGGTATGTTTTATTTAATAATTATCTTATTGGTTACATTTCCAGCATTTGTTTGTAGCTGTAAATAATATACTCCACTGCCAACATGTTTACAATTCCATATAATAGAATGATTTCCGGCAGATTTATGAGTATTCAAAATGGTTTCAACTTTTGTACCATCCGTTGTATATACCGAGAGTTCCACGCTGGAAGCATCCGGCAAATAATACCGGATATTCGAAACGCCTTGCATAACAGGATTGGGATAATTCTGTAACGTGGCTTGTACATCGTTTTTCATATTCACGATCCCGCTGCCTTCCCCTACTTTTACTTCTTCGCATGTTTTATCATAATCACCTGTCACAGGATCCCATACTTCCAGGCACGCTGTATATATCCCGGGCGATTGATAAACATAGGTTGGAGTAGTAGAAGTTGAATCATCACAAATGCCATCATTATTAAAGTCCCATTTAAGTTTAGCAGCATCTCCATGCGATATGCCTACAAAGTCAACCGGGTAGCCTGTAGATTTAAGGGTTGTATCACTTAAATCATAACCAAATCCTGCTATCAGGCTGTCGCCGCCATTCACGTTCACCAATTTATAATGATTGCTTTTACATCCTGAAACCGGGTTTTCAATGGTAAGTTTCACTTTATATATTCCATCAGAGGCATACGAGTGTGTAAGTGTAGAATCTGTAGCAACAGTAGTACTGTCACCAAAATCCCATGTCCAATTACCACCCGCACCATATGATTTATCTACAAATGTGACTTGTCTTACATTAATATCTACAATATTGTAAACAAAATCGGCAAAACAATCGTCACTTGTACCCGGTTCAACTTTCACGTATTTACATGTAATGTTTTCAATGCCATTTGACCTAATGGCACGTAAGCATACATTATAATAGCCACCTGTAGCATAGGTATGGATTGGATCTTTTACACTTGAATGACTGCCATCTCCAAAGTTCCAATCGTATGTCATACTGCTTAAAGGCAATGATTTATTTTTAAATCTGACTGTCTTATTAGCTGCATCATCAACTACATAGATAAAATCTGCTTCACAATCATTCCCGGTTTCATTAACCAATACATATTTTTCATGATAATCCATACATCCATTAGCTTTGTTAAAGGTATTCAGGCTTATTTTATAATACCCTGGTTGTTTAAATCTATGAACAGGATTTAATTCCGTGGACACGGTACCATCTCCAAAGACCCAATACAGGTTTGAATGTGTACCCAGGACTTTATTGGTCAGATAAGCTGTATTGGTACTTTGATCTACATAAACCTCAAAATCTGCATTACAAAGCACTTCACCAAGCTGAACCTGCTGTTCATCAACATCCATACACAATGCATCAGTGACAGTTAGTTTAACATCATACATGCCTTTTCGGGGATACATATGATTTACACTATCCGTGTTAGCAATTCTATAATTGCCATCACCAAAAAGCCAGAAACGATTTGAAACATGTCCTTTTGATTTATCTATAAATTTTACATTTTTGGTTGCAGTATTCACTGTATAATCAAAGTCAGCCTTACAATTCCCTTCTCCAACCTGGATAAAGTCAGCATAATAATCGATGCATCCACTGCTGGAATCTTTTACAGAAAGGCTTATCAGGTAATATCCGGCAGAATCATAACTATGTTGTGGGTTTTGCATGGATGAAGTATATCCGTCTCCAAAATTCCAAAACCATGAATTGACATTACCGGCAGAATAATCCTGCATTTTAATAGTCTTATTTGCATTATTAATAAAATATGAAAAATCGGCTTGTATATTGCATGCACTGGTTCCAAAAATAATTTCTTTACATTTTTTAGAACGGTTTCCGGTGGTATTATCAAAAACATTCAGGCAAACATCATAAAGACCTTCACTGCTATAAGCATGTCTTGAGGATTGGCTTTCTGCAATGGTACCATCACCAAAAGTCCAGTACCATGATGTTGGATTTCCTTTTGATTGATCTGTAAAGTCAACAATCCCTGAATCCTGTTGAGAAAAATATGAAAAATCAGCTACCAGCCCTTTTTCTTCCATAGAAGAAATGATGATATTTTTACATTTTTCGGAAGCACAATCTGCTAAACTATCATAGGTATATAAACAAACTGTATATGTTCCGGCCTCGGTGTATGTGTTCAAGGCATTTTCGGTATCACACCAGTTTCCATCATCAAAATCCCAATACCAGGCAGAGACAGCTCCGGATGACTTATCGTGGAAACTCACCTGATTGGTCGCCGAGTCAACATGATAAATAAAATCTGCTTTACATGCTGTTTGTCCTAAAACAATTTCTTTACATTTTTCGGATGTTTTACCCAAATATTCATTATGCGCTACTGCACATACTTCATAGACTCCTTCTTTAGCATATGTATGAACAGGGTTCGGGGTATTTGCGGTGGTTCCGTCTCCAAAATCCCAATGTCCACCTGTTACTACACCTGTAATATTCTCATAAAAATATACCTTGGTCGTTGTATCAGGATCCATACTATATGTAAAATCTGAAATAAGTTGAGTGGAATCCATGTAACCAACCTGAACGACTTCACAATTATTAGACACACAGCCTGCTCCATTTCTAACAGTCAGGCAAATTTCATAAATCCCGGGTTCAGTATATGTATACTCAGGATTTTGTTTGTAAGAGTACGAGCCGTCATCAAAATCCCATCTCCACTCTGAAGCAAGAGATGAATGATCTTCCATGAATATCTTATTCTGTGCATTATTCAAACTATATTCAAATGCTGCCTCACACCCGAGGTCTCCTACTTTTATTTTCTTGCATATCATATCCGAACAATTCATCCCAGGATAGAAGAGAGCAAGGCATACATCATAAAATCCTTCATGGTTGTATGTGTGTACTGGTGGCATACTGTCAACCGAAGTCGTTCCATCTCCAAAGTCCCAATAATAAGATGAAATATCTCCATAGCTCTTATTATTAAACAGCACCTTAAGGTTTACTGTATCGGTTAACATATAATCGAATTTAGCTTCAAGAACAGAATCACATCGGCTACCAGAAGACTCTAAATAAATATTTCTGGAAAACTCAGACATACCACATCCATTGGTTACTTTTACTTTAACATTATATTCTCCTGTTTTATTAAATTTATGTATGGGAGAGATTGCCTGTGAAGTTGTTCCATCCCCAAAACTCCAGTCATAATCCCAGCCTGTAAATGCCATCCGTTCGTCTGCTATTTTAAATTTTATTGGTTCGTTCCTGGCAATATAATCATTCTCCATCCTAATGCCGTCCAATACCTGATCAGGTAATGCATTGTTTTTCACCTTCACTACGGTATAAATAGTGTCTATCCTTCCGCACGTGTTGGTTGCAACAACCCAGGCATTATAATCACCTGTATTGGTGTATGCATGTAATGCAATTTGATTTGTATTCACAGGACTACCATCTCCAAAATGCCATTCATAAGATTGGCCTCCTACCACAGAAAATTTAACCTTGTCTCCCGGACAGGCAATGATCTGGTTTCGTCTATCCCTATTCATATCCTTTTGAATCTTAAATGTTCTCCCGTCCAAAAACTCTTCCCTTTGATTACAATAGTCAAAGACCAAGCCAAATGTTATCGCTGTATCACCAGCCATAGAAAGTGTATATGTACCTGTATCCAAATTATAGCACTCACCTGATCCTGAAAATTTAATGGTATCTGCATTGGGATTAAGGTAATAATCACCTTCAGACACGTAATTATGATCCCATTGATTTGTTAATGCATATTCCATGTAATAATTACTATCATTCTCCAATTCTAAATAAGCTATTTCATTAGCAGCCGTGTTGGATGTGTATTCTCCTGCAACCTGGTAAACAGGGCTACAAACGCCGGAATAGGTATTTGTAGGATCAATATATATTGGATTCCCTAATGTTGAATCAATGATATTTGTATATCCATTTTGCTGTATACCAAATGAAGTGATCATAAAAGTATCTATCATGGGCATCCCGTAAACCGTTGGTTCTATAATTTCATTGCCTCCTATCGGTACATCCTGGCAATACCAAACTGCCGCAAACCCTACTTCAGGAGGATAAAGGTGATTTATTGGCACATATGCTCTTACCGTGTCAGCAGAAAACATAATATCACCATTTGTTTCATATTTCACAAACCCGTTTGGCGGTCCCGGATCACCTGCTGTCGGGTCTAATTCATCATACCAGAAAAACACGTAAAATGTACTATCCCATCCTCCTTGCCAATAAGACCACTGTATAGGTATCACAAACTCATGTTCCTGTGCCGGATCTTTTGACATACTCCAATCCTGAAAATATCCACCTGGAGGCCCGTCGGGTTGTGTTGAATTATTGATATAATAAAATGGTTTATTGGAAGTATTGTTTTCTACTATAATGCTGTCTGATAACTGAATCGTATTTCCGCATTGATTTTCCACGCTAAATGTAAACGGGTAAGCACCCACGTTCTGATAAATATGAGAAGCAAGCACTTCTACTTTAGCAGATGTATCAATTCCATTGAAATTAAGCTTAGATTGTCCGTCTCCAAAATTTATCGAATAATTAAATTTATACGTTTCTTCATCATGGTTTTCTTCATCCCAGAAATAAACCTTTTCTCCAGGACATAATTTATATGGTGCAACATTTAACGAGGTTTTTGGAATAATACTGGTATCTACATCCACCCATTGGCTGGAAAATATCATTCCACCACAGTTATTGCGTGCATATAACTTGACTTCATGTATTCCAGGAGCTGAATAAATATGATTTGCATCTACTCCATACGATTGTGTGCCATCGCCAAACTCCCATATATAACTTAATTGATTATCAGGTGATTCATTTTTAAAAAACACTTTTTCACCCGGGCATACTGTAAGCGTGTCTCCTCCAAAGTCATCATAGTTAACATTATCAAAATAAAAATCAGGTGTTTCAGGGAAATGTCCTGTATTATACTCTACATAAACTTCTTGCACGGCAGTATCTTTTAATCCACATCCATTTGAAATAATCAGCCTTACTTCATATGTTCCGGTATCGGCATAATAGTTAACCGGATTTCGGGATGTAGAAGTACCTCCATCACCAAATGACCATTCAAAACTTCCGAATGCATTGGCCTGAAAATGAACCGGTGTTCCGGGACATAAATAAAAATCGTTATACCAATAATGAAAAGAAGCACTAAGTTTGTCTGATTCTTTCACATCAAAAGATAAATGCCGTGTATTTGAATTTCCACATGAATTTTTTACTGTTAATGACACGTTGTATGTACCCGTGTCCGAATAAGCATAAACAGGCTCACGTATAAAAGAAGAATCACCATTTCCAAAATCCCATATGTATTGACTAAATTTCTCCCTGCTATTGATATGAAATTCTACATCATCATTTATACATGATACTGGGGGCCCTGCAGGATGAAATTTAAACCGGGGTGTTGCAGTATTTCCAACCGTGATGGTTTGTACAATGGAATCAATCATGCCTGCATGCCATAAATATAATTTTACATCATAATTTCCATCAGACAAATATTTATGTTCATTATAATTACCATACGCTACAAAACCGTCGCCAAAATTCCATTTTAATTTCTCATATTCAAAAGGATATTCAAATTGAATTTTTTTCCCGGGACAAAACTCAGCCCCTTCATTCGGGTAAAAACAGGTCTTATAAGTTATCTCCATATTATACATATCAAGATCAAACATTATACTTGAAGCATACATGGAAATACTGTCGATATCATATTCATCCAAACCATATATATTAATAAACGGATCGGTCTCATTAAATACGGTATCATAAACAAACATACCATTACTATATCCCTTGATTATAAAATCATAATTAATATTTTGATATGCATGCATATAAATGCCCTCAAATTTCAAATTTTGTTTATTTGAAAAATCCATTGAAAGACTGGCTCCATGAAGATATATATTCCCTGAAGTATCAATAGAAAATCCACAACTATCTTCCGACTGAAACATAAAATTCACATCCTTATACCATATTTCATACGGACATTGATTCACGACACCTGAATTATTTATAAATGCCGAATCATAATTTTCAAAAATAAATTCTGCATTGACTCTGCTGAATGAAAACATTAGCACTACAACGAATAAACCGGTTAAGAGGGATTGTTTCTTCATAATTAAATGTGTTAAGATGAATACTTCATTATACAAAAAGAATTAAGATTCCACAATTTTACGATATTTATTTCATATGGTTTCATATTTATCCCTGTTTTTTAAAATGCTTACCTAAACAGATCAATAAGTCACTCAGGACCAAAGACTTTAAACATAATTAAATTAAACACAAAGAATAAATTGGTGTTCTGATTTTTTCTATAGATTATAATGTTTTGCTTGCTCAATATCTGAAAACAATTTTATGGTCTTTTAAAAAATAAATAAAAAAAGCGGGTTAAAATTCGGCAAAATTTTAACCCGCTTAAAACTTAAAGCAGTCCGTAGGAGAATCGAACTCCTGTTACCAGGATGAAAACCTGGCGTCCTAACCACTAGACGAACGGACCATTTTTACAGTCTGCGAAAATAATACTATTTTTTGCATTGAAAAAATATATTTTAATCAGCTTTTAAATTATGTATTTTATTAATTGTAATTACATTGATCATCTTACTGAAAAAAGCTTCTCGATTAACTGTTTCTAATAT
>CAYFQI010000033.1:0-15647 GCA_964345135.1 uncultured Bacteroidales bacterium | reverse complement strand
ATTTCATCGGTCAACGATAAACATGTACGACTTGTCATGTTACACTCGAAAAACACGCTTTCTATTACTTTCTTTTCATCGAACAAAGCCATGACATTTTTTCGTTATAAAAAATGATTATTAAAAGAAAAAATATATAGGGTATGTAAGAAATATGGGGCAAAAGTAACCCCTGCCCTATTCACGTTTAACCTTATGGTGAGTAGATGTTACCCGTAGTGTATTGACCAGTGATTTCAAAAGCAGTGTGGTTTTATGAATAACATTTTTTAAAAACAAACGAATGAAAACAGGCATTATATCTGATATTCATGAAGATATTGAAATGCTCGAAAAAGCGATGAAAATTTTTGAGCACGAGAAATGCGATACATTGGTTTGTTTGGGAGATATTATAGGATTTTCAGGCAATCATTATTATCATACGAAAACAAAAAGTGCACATCAATGCATCATGATTGTAAAATCGTATTTTGACATTGCCGTTAAGGGGAATCATGATTTGTTCGCATTAAAAGAGCTTCCTAACCATACAGCAGGCATACAGTACCCTGACAACTGGCATATGCTTTCAACCGAAGAACAACAAGACTACACCAATAACAAAGTTTGGCTCTATGAAGACGAAGAACTGGCAGACCTAAAAGATGAAGACCTTGAATATTTAAACAGCCTGCCCGAATACACGATTGTAGAACATCTACATGGCCCCATCTTGTTTTCGCATTATCTGTTCCCGGACTTTACAGGTTCACTTAAACATTTTCATCATGACATTCACGATTTTTTGTTTCATATTCATTATATGAAAGAAAAAAATATTAAATTTAGTTTTTGTGGCCATGCTCATATTGAAGGCATACATATTGCTCATCCAACCAGGTTGAGACGTAAACGCTTCAAAGAGTTCACATTAAAAAACCGTCTTCAATGCATTGTCGGGCCCGTTCTGGCGTCGGGAAGTAATGCCCAGGGAGTGATGATCTTTGACACATCATCTTTAATACTTAATGTAATAAAACTTAAATAATATGACAAACAATAACCATTTCGGAAAATTCTTTTTAAAGATCGTGATCCCTTCCTCAATGGTTATCGTGTTCTTTGTCATATCCTTTTTTGTTATTTTCCTTCCTGCTTTTGAAAAAAACATGATGAATGCAAAAAAAGACATGATCCAGGAGCTGACCAACTCTGCCTGGAGCATTGTCAATGATTATCATCAAAAAGTGGTGGATGGGGAAATGACAAAAAAACAGGCCCAACAGACAGCTGCCAGCCGCATCAAACACATCCGGTATGGTGATGAAGGAAAAGATTATTTTTGGATCACCGATACCATACCACGAATGATCATGCATCCTTACAGGCCAGAGCTGAACAATCAAAATCTGGCCGGTTACAAAGACCCGCATGGAACACGCTTGTTTGTAAAAGCTGTACAAATAGTAAATCAACAAGGCAACGGATATATAGACTACATGTGGCAATGGAAAGATGACAGCACCCGGATCGTACCAAAACTATCGTATGTAAAAGGATTTGAACCCTGGGGATGGATCATCGGTACAGGCATTTATCTTGAAGATGTAAAACAGGAAATCAATGCACTGCAAAGCAACCTGATCAAAACAACCCTGGCAATCATTGTTTTTATCAGCATATTTATTTTTTACAGTGCCCGGCAGAGTCTTTTGATCGAACGAAAAAGGCGTAGTGCCGAAGATAACCTGAGACAATCAAGGCTCAAATACAAAGCACTGGTTGAAGCATCTACCGAAGGAACATTAATGGTATTGAATGATAACATCATTTATGCCAACAATAAAATCGTTGAAATGACAGGCTTTACCGAACAAGAAGTAAAAAACAAATCCATACCCGATATTTTTTCTATCCCGGGAAGTGATGAACCTGTTGATGATGCGTTACACAACATCAAAGGCTCTAAAAACGTGCAAGCTATCATGCAAATAAAAAACGGACAGTCCATGGAAGTTGTGCTGAACATATCAAACATAAAAATCAACAATGAGAATGGTTATATATTCGTGATCAAGGAAGTGTCGAGACAACAAAAAAGGGAACAATACCAGGTCAAACTGGCCGGGGAGCTCCAAAACTCTCTTTTGTTGATGAACATACCCATCCGTCAATTCATCAGGAAACACTTTTCAATAGCTATGAATGCTTCAATACAAGAAGCCGGTGCATTCATGAAAAAGAAAAAACAAAAAGCGCTGATCATTACAAAAGACAATAACATCCCGATTGGCATTGTCACAGACAAGGACTTTAAGGATAGGGTGATTGCTGAAAATCTGAATACGTCCGACGCTGTTTCCAAAATCATGTCTTCACCGGTCGTCATCATCAGTGACTCAACATTATTGCACGATGCCCTCCTAACAATGGAACATCATCATATCAGCCATCTTCCGGTAAAAAAACACCACGGTACTTTAACAGGGATAGTCCATAAATATGAGTTGCTTACAATCCAGCACAACACCAATTCTTATCTCCAAAAAGAAATCGAAAAAGCTGAAATAACAGAAGATATTCAAGCAGTCTATGATCGCCTGCCTGGCATCATCGGGTTATTATTAAGCAGTGGGGCTACATCAAAAAACATCACGAGCCTCACGACTTCCGTATCTGATGCTATTACCAAAAGACTAATAGAATTAAGCATTGAAAAGATGGACTCCCCCCCGCCTGCTCCATTTGCCTTTATTGCATTAGGAAGCGAAGGACGACAGGAGCAAACACTCAAGACAGATCAGGACAATGCCATCATTTTTGAAGACAATGGCAATCAAAACACGAAAAAAATACAGCAGTACTTCTTAACATTGGCCGGCCATGTAAATGACTGGCTTGACCAGATTGGATATGAATATTGTAAAGGCGGATTTATGGCCAAAAATGAAAAATGGTGCCAGCCTGTTTCCGAATGGAAACATTACTTTAAAAAATGGGTAGAAAACAGTGATCCCGAAAGCATTTTAGAAATATCTATCATGTTTGATTTAAGGCTTGTATATGGTTCGGAAATACTGGTAAAAAAACTTCATGAACATATAAACAATACAACCGGCAGTAAAGCAGTATTCTTTCAACACATGATGCAGTCTGTGCAACGCTTTAAACCACCGGTAAATCTTTTAGGCAATATTGTCCCTGACTCCAGGCATAAACAATCAGACGTGTTTGATATTAAAAAAGTAATTGTCCCAATCAGTGGATTTGCACGGATTTATGCCATTCAAAACAAGATCACTGAAACCAATACAATTGCACGTTTACAAGCACTAAAAGAACACGGGGTTATAAAAAACGAACTCATTGACGAGATACTCCAGGTATATGATTTCCTGATGCGGATCAGGTTTAAAAGCCAGTCACAAAAAATATTGCAAAATAATACTGTAGATAATTACATCGAGATTCAATCATTAACCAATATTGAATTGTCGTCTTTAAAAAAATCGTTTTCAGACATAAGTGATCTATTTACACAGTTAAATTTTGACTTTAAAGGAACAGCTTAATGCTTACTGATTCTCCGGCATCACCCATCAGGATACCAAACAAAATTTATCTATATCATCAGGTTTTTTCGTTATACATACCCAAAATTGTTCATTTACACCGGCAAACTACACGTTTCAGGGCTTCGCTGGCCTCATTCAGATTGTTAATTATTTGTTTATAAAAATATTAAAATATATATGATTATATGGTCAGAATCTATTAATTTTATTGTTTTAATTTTTGCCTGTAAAATTTTTTACAGATAATTGAATACTAAAGAAATAACTTAATTTTATATGGAAGAGAACAACAGAAAAATTGATGTAAAAAAAACAGAATATTCCGCCGAGAGTATTCATGTATTAGAAGGCCTGGAAGCAGTACGGAAAAGGCCTGCAATGTATATTGGGGATATTAGTGAAAAAGGACTGCATCATTTAGTTTATGAAGTTATTGATAACTCAATAGATGAAGCGTTAGTTGGCCATTGCGACCAAATAGACGTTACAATCAATAAAGATGATACAGTAACAGTACGTGATAATGGAAGAGGGATTCCTACAGAATATCACGAAAAAGAAAAAAAATCCGCATTGGAAGTGGTTATGACCGTACTTCATGCAGGAGGTAAATTTGATAAAGACTCGTATAAGGTGTCCGGTGGGTTGCACGGTGTTGGTATTTCCTGTGTAAATGCCCTTTCATCGCTGCTTACAGCCGAAATACACCGGAACGGTAAAATACATGTCCAGGAATACTCGAAAGGAAAACCACTAGGCGAAGTCAGGGAAACAGGTGAAACAAACAATACAGGAACACTGATCAGTTTCAAACCGGATAACGAGATATTCACCACGACAGAATATAAATTTGAAATACTATCCCAACGATTAAAAGAATTAGCTTTCCTGAACAAAGGAGTTAAATTAACACTCACAGACCAAAGGGAACTGGTAAAAGCCAATGAAGCTGATGATGAAAATGGCGATGGTGATGAAGGCGAATACAGGTACGAGAAATTTTATTCGGAACGCGGCCTGGAAGAATTTGTAGAATACCTTGATAAAAGCCGTGAAAAGCTGATCGAAAAAACAATCCACATGGAATCCGATAAATATGAAGTACCTGTAGAAATCGCATTGCATTATAATACATCATTTGGTGAAAATGTACATTCATATGCCAATAATATTAATACCATCGAGGGCGGGACACATCTCGCCGGTTTCCGCAGGGGGCTAACACGGACACTGAAAAATTATGCTGAAAAATCAGGAATGCTCCAAAAAATGAAAGTAGGCATTACAGGCGATGATTTCAGGGAAGGTTTAACAGCTATAATTTCTGTAAAGGTAGCTGAACCTCAATTTGAAGGACAAACCAAAACAAAACTAGGAAATTCGGAAGTATTAGGTGCAGTAGACCAGGCTGTAAGCAGTATGCTTTCTAATTATCTTGAAGAAAACCCCAAAAATGCCAAGTCCATCGTGCAAAAAGTCATTATGGCTGCCAATGCACGATATGCGGCACGCCAGGCAAGAGAGATGGTGCAACGTAAATCGGCACTCTCCGGGGCTGGTTTGCCGGGTAAATTAGCCGACTGTGCCAGCAAAGACCCAACCGTGGGAGAATTATTCCTTGTCGAGGGTGATTCTGCAGGCGGTACAGCCAAACAGGGAAGAGACAGGAAGTTTCAGGCCATCATGCCGTTGAGGGGAAAAATATTAAACGTGGAAAAAGCACTTCAACATAAAATATTTGAAAATGAAGAAATCAAAAACATATTTACTGCTCTTGGCGTAACCATTGGTACCGAAGACGACTCCAAAGCACTTAACCTGGATAAACTACGTTATCATAAAATCATTATCATGACAGATGCGGATGTGGATGGAAGCCACATTTCAACATTAATCATGACCTTTTTCTTCCGTTATATGAATGAATTAATTCAATCCGGGTATCTCTATATTGCTACTCCGCCACTTTATTTAATCAAAAGAGGAAAACAAGCAAGATATTGCTGGGGGGAAGAAGAAAGAAAACAAGCAGTACTGGAATTGGCAGAAGGAAAAGAAGGAAACGTATCACTCCAGAGGTATAAAGGACTTGGTGAAATGAATTCTGAACAATTATGGGAAACCACGATGAACCCTGAAACAAGACGTATGAAGCAGGTAACCATTGAGAGTGCCGCCGAATGCGACAGGATTTTTTCAATGCTGATGGGTGATGACGTGCAACCCAGGAGAGAATTCATACAAAACCACGCAAAATACGCAAATATAGACATATAGAATCACGGGATGATGTTATTCACGAGTAAACGTGGAGGAAAAGGGATCGCCTTTTGTACTGCTGCGTGCTTATTCCATCATGCCTGCCAACGTTGATACACTTGCGCTAACAATGCTCGTTTGCAATAGTAAACCGTGCATTATAGGACTTTGCGAACCCCGGTATCGGGCATCATGATCAAAACACGTGACTGTATGACAAACATAAGGACTATTTAATCACACACACATGGAAAAAACTGACATTCAACTGCATAAAATCCGGCAACAATTTCAAAGCAATCCTCTTCAGGATATAGAACAAACTTTAAGCAATGAATTTAAAAAATTTCCCTATAAAAAATTAAACGGAAAATCTATTGGTATTGCTGCAGGAAGCCGAGGAATAAAAAACATCCAACTCATAATATATCGTCTGGTTCAATTTTTAAAAAAACAAAATGCCCGTCCGTTTATTTTTCCTGCAATGGGAAGTCATGGCGGCGCAACTGCAAAAGGCCAGCTAAAGGTATTGAACGGGTTAGGAATTACTGAAACGGCCATGGCATGTCCGGTGAAATCCTCTATGGAAGTGGTTGAATTAAACAATGATGGCATTGAAGCCCGCGTGTTCATGGACAAGTATGCTTATCAAGCCGATAGCATTATTATGGTGAACAGGATAAAACCACACACTGCATTTCATGACACCTATGAAAGCGGTCTCGTAAAAATGGCTGTGATTGGTGTAGGAAAACATGATCAAGCACTTGAAATACATGAACATGGAGTATATGGACTAAAAAAGATACTCCCCCATGCCGCCAAAAAAATCTTTGAGACAGGAAAGATAATAGGTGGAATTGCCATTGTTGAAGATGCTTATGACCAGACCATGCATATTGAAGCCCTTCTGACAGATGATATCATGAATAAAGAACCGGAATTACTGGCAATGGCAAAACAAAATATGCCATGCCTCCCCGTGAAAGACCTTGATATTTTAATCGTGGATGAAATAGGGAAAAACATTAGCGGAACAGGCATTGATACAAATATAATAGGGCGAAATTATATTTTTGGTGAACCGGAACCCGGGGATGCCAATATAAACCAGCTCATTTTACTTGGATTAACTCATGAAACACAGGGCAATGCTGTTGGAGTTGGACTGGCAGACATTATTACAGATAAATTATACCAAGCCATTGATTTTCAAAAAACGTATGAAAATGTATATACCAGTACATTTTTAACAAGAGCAAAAATCCCTGTGACAACCCCTGGCCTTAAAGAAGCATTGCAATATGCATTTCGTGCTATAGGAAAACATAAAAAGGGAAATGAACGAATTGTAAGAATTAAAAATACACTCCAATTAGAAGAAATATATGTTTCAGAAAATGTATTGCAAGAACTCCCTGCAGATACCGACATAGTAAGGAAAGATAATCAGTTGCTAAATAAATCCGGCAAACAAACACAGTTTTAACTATCCCATTTGGGGGAATACAAAATAAGATAAAAAACAAAAAGTTAATTAATTTTTATTTTTTTCTCTAAAGATTCATTACTTTTGAACAATATAGTAAATAAATGTATTTATAATGCCAGGATCAGGAAACATATTTTTTTATTTTTTTTGCTTATTAATCCGGGATTGATAACATGAATATATAATATAGTTAACTTAATCCCGGTATTTTTCCGGGATTTTTTTTTATAAACCATTATGTCGAATAACAATCATCAAAAAGGGCGGGTACACAGAATTGCCATCCAGGGAGGATATGGAGCTTTTCATGAAACAGCAGCCATACATTATTTTGAAGGGCAGACAATTGAGGTCGTCCCACGGGATACATTCAAAGAACTGATGGTGAGCCTGAGAAAAAATGAAGCTGATTTTGGTATCATGGCCATTGAAAATAATATTGCCGGAAGCATTTTACCGAATTATAAATTATTAACCGAATCGAATAAGCGTATTATTGGTGAGATTTATATGCGTATTGAACAAAACCTGGTAGCGCTTCCGGGACAAGACATTAAAGACATTAAAGAAGTTTTTTCCCACCCAATGGCGATCTTACAATGCCAGAATTTTTTTGAACAATACCCGGGCATACGTCTGATAGACAGCAATGACACAGCACTAAGCGCAAAAAGAATAAAAGAAGAACATTTGGAGGGCATCGGAGCCATTGCCAGTGCTTATGCTGCTAAAAAATATAAACTTAACATTCTGTCCAAAGGCATTGAAACAAATAAAAACAATTACACACGGTTTTTAATTTTGCAATACAATAATGAACACTTAATTAAACCAGATGGAATCAATAAATCTTCTGTTCACTTCGCCTTAGCACATCAGATCGGAAGTTTATCAAAAATTTTATCCATTTTATCATTTTACGACATCAATCTGTCAAAAATTCAATCAATGCCGATTGTTGGAAGAGACTGGATTTATCAATTTTATATTGACCTGGACTTTGACGATTATGACCGTTACTGTCAGGCTATTGAAGCCATCAAGCCATTTACCAGCAATCTTGGTATTTTAGGTGAATACAAAAAGGGGAAATCGGTATTGTAAGGATTGAATAATTAAAAAACAGGGTGTTTAAAAAAACAGAAAGTATATATCACGAATTTAAAAATAAATAAATTATGGGTGTAAAACTTGAACTCGAGCCTATATCATATTTCGGGAAGTCACCGGAACGACCTGTTGTCATTTCAGGCCCCTGCAGTGCAGAGACAGAAGAACAAGTGCTGAATACAGCCAAAGAGCTTTCAAAACAGGGTATCCATTTTTTCAGGTCAGGTATCTGGAAACCCAGGACCCGTCCCAATGCTTTTGAAGGGGTTGGAGAAACAGGATTGCAATGGCTGAAAAAAGTGCAACAAGAAACCAATATGTATACCATTGTTGAAGTTGCCAACGTGAAGCATGTATTTGAATCATTGAAATATGGTGTGGACATGTTGTGGATAGGTGCCAGAACATCTGCCAACCCATTTGCAGTGCAGGAAATTGCCGATGCATTGAAAGGGACAAACATCCCTGTCTTTGTAAAAAACCCGGTCAATCCTGATGTTGAACTATGGATCGGCGCTCTTGAACGCATCAACAATGCGGGAATTAAACAATTGGCTGCTATCCACCGTGGCTTTTCTATTTATGGTAAGAGCCTTTACCGAAACGATCCGCAATGGCAACTTCCTATTGAACTACGCCGTAGAGTTTCAAAATTACCCATATTTACCGATCCAAGCCATATTTGTGGAAACAGGCAAATGCTATACGAAGTATCGCAGGAAGCCATGGACTTAAATTTTGAAGGTTTGATCATTGAATCACATATTAATCCTGATAAAGCATTGAGTGATGCAAAACAACAAATAACACCAGAAGAACTCAGGAAATTGATTGATAAACTCGTCTTACGACAACCTGAAATTAAAAAGAAAATGCTCATCAGCATTGATGAATTAAGAAAACAAATTGACACGTATGACCTTGAGCTTATCAATATTTTAACCGAGCGAATGAAAATAGTGGATAAAATTGCGCAATATAAAAAAGAAAATAATATCACTATATTGCAAAGCTCACGATGGAATGAGATTCTTGAAGACCGTATGCAAAAAGCTCTTGAAAAAGGACTGAGCCAGGATTTAATTACAAAAGTATTCAAAGGAATTCACCAGGAATCCATCAACAGGCAAACAGAAATCATGAATCCGGATGAGCAGGAAACCAGGGAATAATTTTTAGACAGGAATCAGATGACATAAACCGGTATCTTAATACTTCTGTCTTCTTAAACAGCAAATATTGGCTGATCCCTTTGCTGTCAGAAATTGCTTCTCCTCCTTTGCAGGTGGGTATTCAATTATTCCACGAGCCATAAAAACTTCCCATACCCTTTTTCTTTCATTTTGTCTTTGGGGATAAAATCCATTGCAGCCGAATTCATACAATAGCGCAGTTTTGTTGGGTCCGGGCCGTCATAAAAAACATGTCCCAGGTGTGAATCGCCAAACCGGCTTCTTACTTCAACCCTCATTGTTGCCCCCAAAGAATCAACGGTTTTGTTTAAATATCTTGAATCAATAGGTTTCGTGAAACTGGGCCAGCCGGTACCTGATTTAAATTTATCCATTGAACTAAAAAGCGGTTCTCCTGATACCACATCAACATAAATACCGGTTTCTTTATTGTCCCAGTATTTATTATCAAATGCCGGTTCAGTGCCATTGTTTTGGGTTACCCTGTACTGTATTCCGGTCAACATCTTTTTGACCTCCTCCTGTGAAGGGACAGAATAGTTTTCTGCTTTGATTTTCCCCCAGGTATCTTCAATAAATTGTAACCTTCCAGAAGCACGTTTATAATTGCAATAGGCATCAGGATTTTTCATGTAATAATCCTGATGATATTTTTCTGCCCTGTAAAAATTTTTATAAGCAATAACCGGGGTTACAATGGAATCTTCAAAAATCCCGGATTCTTGCAATGCCTGTTTTGTTTCAAGGGCTAACTGTTTTTGTTTTTCAGTTACATAAAAAATTGCAGAAGTATATTGATGTCCCCTGTCTGCAAATGAACCACCAGAGTCTGTGGGATCAAATTGTTTCCAGTAAACACTCAATATTTCTAAATAACTGATAACATGCGGATCAAATGTGATTTTTACTGCTTCACGGTGGCGTGTTTCGCCAGAAGAAACTTGTGAATAAGAAGGATTTTCAATGTTTCCCCCTGCATATCCTGAAACCGCACTAATTACTCCGTCAATTTCTTCAAAAGGTTGCTCAATACACCAAAAACAACCAGCTGCTAAAATCGCATTTTCGCTTTTATTGCTAACACTTTCAAGGTGGCTATTGGCATTGTTCTCTTCGTTCATATTTTTATAGGTATTATTATTTTGGCATGCTGTAACACATGTAAGCAGTCCCGTTACACATGTAATAATTAATATCATAAATTTTTGTTTAAAATTTGTTTTTTTATTAAGCATAACAAAAATAATACCATTTCACCGGATATAATGGAAAGAATATGATAATTCATTGACATTTACCACACGATGTTTACTGCTTCCCCCATTCAGCAGGAATTTGTTTTATATAGATATCATGCTGTGGGAATGCAATGACAATATTGTTTTTTCTAAATAATTTATCAATCTCAAACCGCAGATCACTTTTTATGTATTCCACCCGGAACGATTGATTGGTCCAGAAATGCAATTGAAATACCAATGCAGAATCTCCGAAATTAAAAAAAAACACAATTGGAACAGGTTTTGATGTGATTTGTGAATTATCTTCTGCACATTTGAGAAGTGTTTTTTTGACAAGTTCAACATCCGATCCGTATGCAACACCTACTTCTACATGAAAACGAGTCCGTTCCTCATGATGGCTCCAATTAATTACATTCTCTTCAATAAATTTGGAATTGGGGATGATCATGATAATGTTATCACGGGTAATGATTTTTGTACTCCTGATTGTGATCTCTTTCACTTTGCCAACTACTCCCTGTAACTCAACAATATCTGCTATTTTAATGGTACCTTCAAACAATAAAAAAATGCCGGAGACAATATCTTTGAATATTTGTTGTAATCCCAGACCCAATCCAACCAATAAAGCAGCAGACCCGGCAACCAACAAGGTAACTTTCACTCCTATGACCTCCAGCCCCAGCGTAATAGCAACAATCCAAAGCAAGTATTTTATTATTTGAAAAACGGAATGTGTCTTGTTTTTTTCAATTTTGTATTTAAGTGATTGACGCAAAAAGACACGTCGTAAGATCCAAAGAACAGTTTTTGCCACGATCAGGATCGCCAGAAAAACAATAATCTCCGAAACCGAAATATTTATACTTTCAGTGTCAATAAGTTCATAATGAAGAATATCCGGCAGCATGTAAATTAATTCGTTTTTGTTCATGTACAATGACTGATAATGCACTATAAACAAATATAATAATTATTTCATTGATAGAAAATAACTATCCGTTAAAAGTTAAAAAAAGATTGAGATAATGTCCCTTACCCTTCATTATGCTATTTCCAAAACAGCTCATTTATATCATGGTTAAACAGGCTTTTTTATCTACTCTTTAAGAATTTTTTCAGAGATCATCTGCAGATTTTCATCAATTAATGAAATAATGTATACGCCTGGCTCCAGGTTTGACATATTCAGTTGATATTCTTTAAACTGATTCATGTTTCGTGTTTCACTGAATGTATTTTGCATGATTTGACTGCCCATTGTATTCGAGACAATAACCTGCCTGATATTTGATGTTGTTTTAACATGTAAAATGTCATGAACAGGATTAGGATACACGTTTATATCTAAAGATTCTATTGGTTCATCTTCATGTATTCCTGCATAGGCTTTGCTTCCATAAATGCTAACACCAGCACCTGTACCAATCCATAAGCTGGATTCAGATTCATCATAAAACAGGCAATTTAAATTATTATCTAATAATTCTGAAGAATATTCATTGAAATTATCCCATGTCCAATATTCTATGTTTGGTTTTGAAAGCCCCCATGAGGTCGCGATCCATATTTCACCTGCATTATTGACAATAATATCATAGATATAACTATCAACCAGGCCCGAGTTGGTTGCATTGAAATTAATCCATGTGTCTCCTACAACACGTACCACGCCTCCACCATACGTTCCTATCCATAAACGGCCTTCTTTATCTTGTGCAACAGCAGACACGTCATCATCCGGAAGGCTGGAGTTTGACGTGTTGTAAATAGTCCAGTTACCGGATGCTAAATTCAGGATTCCAAGCCCGTTACACGTGCACGCGTAAATGGAATTATTGATGTGCCTGACATCATATATTTGATCATACGGCAAGTCAGAATTAATTGTATTATACTCTGTAAACGTGCCATTTGAATACTTGGCCAATCCATCAGAGGATGTGCCGATCCATATGTTTCCGGCATTATCAACATCAAGCGCTACTATATAATTCGAGGGCAAATCAGAGTTAGACATATTATATATAGTCCAATTCACCCCGTCAAATTTAGCAAGTCCTCTGTCATCAGTCCCAATCCACATGTTATTGCTGTTATCTTTTACAATATCCTCAATTTCATTTGATCCAAGTAACGTGTTTGAAGTGTCATATATCTGCCAGGAACCATCGTAAACAGCAATTCCATTGTCAGTCCCGATCCATTTATTACCCCCGTCATCTGAGGCAATTGCATTGATTGTATTACCCGGGATCGAATTCGATAATAATATGGAGGTTTGAGAATAAGTCACGGGATCGTATATTGCCAAACCATCATCACCATATCCTAACCAGATGTTTCCCTCATCATCAAATTCTATATCTTCCACGTTGTATGTATCATTAATCACACGGAAATAGTCACCTTCAAACACGCTCACGTTATCATACCCTGTTGCACACCAAACATGATTGCTGTTATCAATCCTGAATGAATTGACGCGATCATTGGCCAGGTTCGAGTTATTTTCAGTATAATGAGTAAACGTGTCGCCGTCTTTTAAAATGATACCATCATAACTCGTGCCAATCCATAATTTATTCGTGGCATCAAGTGCTAATGCTTCAATACTCCAGTCCCAGAGATACGATGTTTGATTACTTATATCAGAGAAACTTATATCAGAGAAACTTACTCCATTGAAGCGGATTACTGAACCAGAGCTCGTGCCTGACCATATAATCGTGCTATCATTTTTATATTCTATTGCCATCGAGTATATATTCCTGTATAAATGATCATATTCCGTCCACGTTATACCATCAAATTTCATCAGCCGAGTGCTGCTCTCAATCCATATGTTTCCATTTTTGTCGGCAACGACATAATCCAGGTAGTTTGTATATATGTCAGAATTTTCCGTGCTATATACTGTCCAGGCTGTGCCATCGAATTTCACGAGTCCCGTATCATACGTTGCAAACCATAAATGCCCCCCTGGATCCATGGCAAAAGCATTTATTGTTGAATTGGGGAACCCTGAATTTCGTGGCGTGTATCGTGTCAAGCCCCTGGTCTGCATGTTTACCTTAAAAAGGCCGGCATCACTCGTGAGTACCCACAAATCATTATCTTGCTTTATCATTTGAATGACATCTTCCCCGCAGGAAAAAGAACTCCAGATTTGAGCTGTTGAATGGCCGGGCAAAAGGAATATACCAGTTAGAACAATAAATAATGACTTACGCGATAAAAAGGAAATATACTTTTTCATAATTATTTAATTTTAAAAATTGCTTACCCGAATAATTTATCTTTAAAGTCTTTGAACAATTAATTCTTCTGTGACCTGCTACTTACCTGACATGTCCCCGTTCATTCAAACTTTCACACCCTATTTATTCAAAAAATCAACACCAAAATGTTTCACACGTGGTAATCCTTTTATATCATCCCGTCTACCTGTTCCTGGAATACCTAACTCAAATTAATTCAAAGAATATGCAAACTTATAAAATTATATAATATGTAGTATTTATTTTAAAATACAGATTTATTTTTCCCATCCTAATCAAAAAATCCCATAAATTGCGGTTAAGACAAAAAAATATCCAATTCCAGGCAACTATTTATCCATTTTTTCCGTACATTGAGATGCAAAACAATTATAGAATAACATATAAAAATACAGTACAATGAATAAAATTATAATTGGCATCGTATGCATTGCATGCGCAATTGGCTTTAGCACGTGTGAATTGGAGGAAGAAAAACCAACACCCACGAGGGAATTAATGCAAGGTGTTTGGGAAATCACAGAAGCATATGACACTGAAACAGGAGATACAATTACAGGTAAAACAAAGGTTTTGTACTCTGGAATTCATTTAAGTAGTGATGGTACGGTTATATCAACAGCAGGCCCATTAGTTACATACTTAGTTTATGGTGATTCTAAATGGACTGAAATATCTTCGATTGTAGACCAGGTATTTAATTATGCTAATTTAAGTTTTAATGGAGGAGAATATTTCACTAAAGATGACAGGGTATTTGATCGATTTACATTAGAAATGAAATTAGAAGGAATAGGTGGGAGTAAAAGCCTGGAAGATATTTTAAGTATTTTTAACATTGAAGTTAAATGGTTAAAAACGGTTGTTTATCATAAATTTTTAAACGTAGAAATCGAAGTTGATGAGGATAATCCGGATTACATGGTTTGGACTTTTGATTCTGTGACTACAACTAGTTATAATACCAAAGATTATACAGGAACTCCAGTATTTTGGGGAGGATGGACTGCTCCCTTTAGAAAATGCAAGTGGGTATTGGAAAAAAGATCAAAATCTTTGGAAGAATTGGTTAAAGAAGCAAGCACTAAATAGTCCTTATGTTTGTTCATAATGATCGCTAACCCCGATACAATAATTCTTCCTCACGGGGCAGGCTTCGTTACGCTTGCCCCAAAATTGCTCATTTACATCAGTAAACTAAGCATTTTAGTTTTCACAAGCTTCGTTATCGAACATTATTAACCAAACACTTGAATTGATTTTGTCTGACAGGCTTTTTCTTCACGCTCCCAAATTTTTCAGTGCTTCATACACTAAAATAGCGGGCCATACAATAGCTTTTAAAAACCCGAGCACACCCATCCAAAAGCTTGTTGCATGGACAATATAATAAACAACTGCACCAATGAAGCCTATGCCATAGACTGCATTACACCCGTTTTCGTGTACTTTTTTCATATTTTTAAGTTTTTAAGTTTTTAAGTTGATTAAGTTTTTAAGTTGATTAAGTT
>CAYFQI010000032.1:8697-15756 GCA_964345135.1 uncultured Bacteroidales bacterium | reverse complement strand
CTGACTTAAAGAAGATTACTCTGGTCGGGTCATGGATGAATCAAAGGTTGTTCTGTACAAATCTTAAAAGAAACACTTGAAAATGAGGGTTATGAACTGAAGGTGCAGGCTGCCAGAGCATTAAATTTCACAAAAGACAAGGAAATCATTCAATCATTGATTAAAACACTTAAATACGAAGGCATTGAATTAAACCGTACTGTATCCGATTCATTAGTTGCTTTGAAAGGCCATTCAACAGACTTGTTAATTGAAGCATTGAATAAAAGTGATTCTCTTAATATACGAAAAGGCGTGGCCGGTATTTTAGGGAGAATTCAGGCCCCTAAAGCCATCCCGCATTTGATCAAAGCATTAAAAGATGATTCCGCTCTTGATGTCAGACTTGCAGCAGAGAATGCCCTTAAAAATATGGGAAACCAGGCTCAGGGTGAATTGCTTAAGGCTTTGAACAATGAAGAAATACGCCTCCATATTTGCAGGATTCTCGGAGTTATTGGCGATATTAAAGCCATAGATCCGATGATTGACTTGCTTGGCAAAGAAAAACCCGAAGCATTGCCTGCTACTATAAGAGCATTAGGCAATATCGGCAATGTCGGCAACAAAAAAATTGTTGAATATATTTTACCCTATCTGGATAACCAAGATATACTTAAACAAGAAATAAAACAATTAGATCAAAAAGCAGATAAAGAACAAATAGCAGAGCTTAAAAAACTAAAACGGGAAATTCAGCAAGCATCCATTGAAACACTCGGTAAATTAGGAGATTCGAGAACCATTACCCCAATCATTAATGCTTTACAAGACACATACCTCAGGAATACTGCTACTTATGCACTTATTCACCTGGGCAACGAAGCCGTATTAAAAGCTATGAAACAAGATGAATGGTTTGCTAAAGATGTAACCTATACCCTGAAACAATTGAACACTAAAGAGGCTGATAAAATGCTGAAAGTAGTTCAGGAAAGCCACAAGTAACTATAAACCGAACCCAATAATTTTTCTATATACCTAAAATACAGAAACTTATTAAATATTTCAATATCTGGGTACTTATAAATAGATATCTACTATCATCCCTGTACTCTCTCTGATAAAAATAAACATATAACCCTACAATAAGTTGATACCTTAATGTCCAAATTACAAGTATATAAAGCCTCAGCCGGTTCCGGTAAAACGTTTCAACTGATTGGGCGGTATCTTTATTTCCTGTTTCAGAGTCCATCAAATTACAAACATGTTTTAGGGGTCACGTTTACCAATAAAGCAGCGGAAGAGATGAAAAAGAGGATTATTTATCAACTGTTCCTCTTGTCTAATGGATTGGATTCACCCTACAATGAACAATTGCAGGATGCATTTCAGTTAACTGAACATGAAATCAAAGATAAGGCTCAACAACAGCTGAAAAACATTCTTCACGATTTTTACAGGTTTTCAATATCAACCATAGATACTTTTTTTCAACAGATTATCAGGGCGTTTGCAAAAGAAATGGGCCTGCAGGCAGGGTTTAACCTTGAAATGGAGAATGATAAGGTATTGAATATCGTGGTGGACCGCATTTTATCCAAACTCAATGAATCACCACGAATGGTTGATTGGCTAAGCCGCTTTGCTGAAAATAAAATATCCGAAGGGAAAAGCTGGAATATTAAAAATGATATGATTGGCCTGGGCGACGAAGTGTTTAAAGAGCACGTGCAATCACTGAACAGACAGTTAAGAGCCAATGTAAACAACAGTTTTTTAAATGATTACCTGAAAGATATTCACGGGATCATTCGGCATTTTGAATCCAAAATGCAGGAACACGGACAAAAAGCCCTTAACCTGTTAAGCAACAACGGTCTTGAAATTACCGATTTTAAATATGCCCATTCCGGCTTTGTGAATTATTTTAAAAAGATTTCAGCCAAAAAAGACTTTAAACCCGGGAAACGATTATTGGAAGCAGTGAATAATATTGATACATGGGTGACGAAAAATTCAGGGAAAGAAGAAGCCATTAAACGCATTTATGATGAATTGAATGATCTTTTAAACGACATCCTGGCGACTTACAATCAGTATTTTAGGGATTATTACACGGCCAAAGAGATAGGGAATCATCTATTTACATTTGGAATTATTCATGATATTGCCGATGAACTAAACATGTATACATCCGAAGAAGATATCTTTCTTATATCAGACAGTGCATTATTCCTGAATGAGATCATTGCCAATAATGATACCCCGTTCATCTTTGAAAAAACGGGCAACCTGTTCAACCATTATATGATTGATGAATTTCAGGATACATCCAGGCTCCAGTGGGAAAACTTTAAACCACTGATAAACAACAGTCTCGCTGAGAATCACAGCAACCTGATTGTCGGGGACGTGAAGCAGTCAATTTATCGGTGGCGGAACAGTGACTGGAATATCCTGGCAGAACAAATTGACAATGAATACCCTTCTTCACAAATTCAACACTTCACGTTAAATGATAATTATCGAAGCAGGACACATATTATTCATTTTAACAATACTCTTTTTTCCAGGACTCAGTATATCATTCAGAATAAAATTAATGCACTGATAGAACAAGAAGGGCTTAAGTCAGAACTTGAGCATTTATCTGAAAAAGTAGTTAAAGCATATCATGAACCCATTCAAAATCATTCTTCCGAAAATAATCCGGGAGGGCATATCCAGGCCTCTTTTATCTCTGATGAGGAGTTTGATGAACGCCTTAAAGAAGATATCCCTTATAAACTAATTGAATTGTTTGATAAAGGCTATCAACCAGGGGATATTGCTTTTCTGGTAAGACAAAACAAAGAAGGACAGGAACTTGCAGAAATGCTCCTTCAATTCAATAGTTCGGGTGTGATTCCTGAAAAATACCGGTTCAATATCATCTCGGAGGATTCATTATTCTTAGAGCATGCTTCATCAATTAAAATAATCCTTTGCTGTTTTAATTATTTAATTTTCCCTCATGATGAGATCAATAAAAAAATACTATCCAATGAATATTATCATTATATACTCCAACATACCCCTGATCCCCAAGAACAACATGACCTTTTTGGAAAAAATGATACGAATAATCCCCTTTCATTCGAAAAAATAGTTCCTGAACAACTCATTACCGGTTTTTCTGTTCTCCGTCAATATCCATTGTATGAATTGACAGAACAAATCATTGCATTATTCGGATTAAATTGTATTCAACATGAAATCCCTTATCTCGAGGCTTTTCAGGATATTGTAAATGACTTTTCATCAGGTGATTCATCAGATATACATTCATTTTTAAATTATTGGGAAGAAACGGGAAGTAAAAAAACATTGAATCTACCGGAACAACAGAATGCCATCCGGATACTTACGATACACAAATCAAAGGGGCTTGAATTTGATGTTGTCATGATTCCCTTTTGCCATTGGAAATTAAATAACTCTCCGGGCATTTTATGGTGTTCTCCCTCCTGTCCCCCATTTAATAAATTTAAATATGTACCTGTAAAATATTCAAAGCAATTAAAACAGACTCATTTTTTCCGGGAATATTTTGAAGAATACCTGAAATCCCATGTAGATAACCTGAATTTGTTGTATGTTGCTTTTACGCGGGCAAAAGAATGCCTGATTACCTGGTCACGTTATAAACAGAAGTCCAATTCTTCTCAAAAAGAACCATATAGCACAGTGGCTCAATTATTGGAATCGTGCTTTTTAACTGATGGAAAAAACGATGAGCACTTAACGATACCTTTTAACCAGTATTGGCATCCTGAAAGCCGGCATTTTCTAAAGGGAGACATCCCTCAGAAAGAACAGCATCATTTTGAAGCAGATCATTTCGTATTAATAGACCATATCAAAGCAGGAGCCATTCATCATACATTACAACTACGACATTATGGAAAAAATTTTTTTTCTTTCAATGAAAAATCTGTAAAAGAGCAATTAAATTACGGAACCATCATGCATGAAGTATTGCGCAATATAAACACAACGGATGATATTGATAGAGCCATTCACCGGGTATTTTTGGACGGCCTGATAAGCAATGGCGAAAGTAAGACGATTTCGGAACTACTTCATAAGGCCCTGCAAAATAAAAAAGTACATGAGTGGTTTGATGAGGTCAAATGGAAAATTAAAACCGAAGCGGATATTTTGTTGCCTGATGGCAGAAGTGTTCGTCCCGACAGGGTTTTAATCTGTGAAAATAAGGTAGTTGTAATTGATTATAAATTCGGGATGTTGGAAGAAATGACGCATCAGAAGCAGGTACAATATTATATGAAATATTTATCGGATATGGGATACCAGGATATTAAAGGATATCTTTGGTACGTTGAATTAGATAAAATTAAAGACGTTAATTAGTGTTTGTCTAAAGTCCGACTTCTTCGTTATGCTCAATGGCAAAACAATCATTTACGTGAGTAAACTCCATATTTTTCCATCTTCGCAATTCCCGAAAAATCCATTATAAAGCTTTTAATATATGCAGACATATTTCTATCTGACTATTGATCAGATGAAGTTGAAGTTTACAGCCTGTCTATAATATCAAAAAATAATATAACCTGGGGATCTCGTGCATGTGAAAATGAATTAAAACAGCCGGTTTTTAAAAAAACTGCCTTTACAAATCCTTTTTACTTTGTACCTTTGTACACGTGTTACAATCTGACGAATAATAAATGAAACGAATATATGACGTACCCGTGGGGACATGCGAGAAGATTTAATGGATACCCTGAATACATCAGGGGAATTTACGGGGAACGTTTACAAAAATTGGCCATTGATGCCGGGTTCACGTGTCCAAACCGCGATGGGACAAAAGGGACATGCGGGTGTATTTATTGCAATAACGATGCATTCAATCCGTCATATTGTACATCCGAAAAACCAGTCAGGCAGCAACTCGAAGAAGGCATGGAATTTCATCAACGCAGGTACCGGAGGGCTACAAAATACCTGGCATATTTTCAGGCTTATACAAACACATACGCCCCCTTTGAATATTTAAAAAAACTCTTTGACGATGCATTGTCTGTTTTCAATATCACGGGACTAGTAATTGGTACACGGCCGGATTGCATTGAGGATAAGATACTCGACTACCTGGCTGAATTATCAACAAGATATTATATTATTGTTGAGTATGGCATCGAAAGTTGCAGTAACGAGACATTGCAAAAAATCAACCGAGGACACACGTTTGAGCAAACAAAAGCTGCAATTCACGAGACATCTGAAAGAGGCATTCGTACAGGTGGGCATATCATTTTCGGATTGCCCGGAGAAAGCATGGAATATATGCTTTCAGAAGCTGAAATATTATCTTCCCTCCCATTGAACAACATAAAATTTCATCAGCTTCAAATTTTGGTCAATACCGTTTTGGCTGAAGAATATAAACTCCACCCGGGGCGCTTTAACTTGTTTACACTCGAAGAATATCTCGATTTTTGCATTTCTTTTATCGAGAGACTGAACCCGTCAATTGTTATAGAGCGAATTGCAGGAGAAGTCCCGCCACGGTTTTTGCTTTCTCCAACATTCGGGGCATTAAGAAATTTTGAGATCATCCGGTTGCTCGAGCAAAAGCTCGAGGAAAAAGATACATGGCAGGGAAAATTGTTTAAAAAATAAAAAGCTCCCATTTGTACTATTTAATGGGAGCTTTTATATTCAGCAATGATTACTGATTTGTTATTTTTTCAAAAATACCTGATTTAATGTGCCATTTTTAGTTGAGCAGGAGATTATATATATTCCTTTGGGCAAACCGGAAACATTAATCTGTTGAATGATTCCAGTATCCTTTGAAGACATTCGGGCTCTTCCTTGTAAATCCGTTACAGTTACTTCATTGATGTTCTTTGTTGCCGATATGTTAAGCACATCCTGTGCAGGATTTGGATAACAAATGAGCTCTCGTGAAGTGTTGATCGGGGTATTTTTAATCAACGTAATAGCACTCGTGCTGTCAGCGCCAGCTTCCCATACATCAGCCCCGTATTCAAAGGCACCTATATCCGGAGCACTTCCCGATATCGGATCGTCCCAATCAGTAGTAGTTCCCTGGTCAATTAATTCTGTTGCATTGGCAGTAAGGCTCCAGTCTCCATTTCGCCAATCTGTGAAATAATCATCCCTGGTTCCATCTCCCATCACATCATAATTGTTGGATTTTGTTAACAATCCATTATCTGAACTAAGAGTAACCAATCCCTGATTATTTACTGCTGTAGCATTATCATTTAATTTTTTAAGCCCATTTAAATCAGCCCACCAATCTTTGCCATATAAAGTATTGTTGAGTACCTGGGTTTCATTTGCATGATTGACAGTGATTGGAGCATGCCTGAAAATAGCACAAACATTATGGTCAATAATATACCGGGCATTATAATTATTATCGTTATCTCCAAAATCTATGTATATTCCAAATTGCAAAGGATTTATATCCAACGAGGGGTCGTTGTTATGAATTAAAATATTATGATCAACTCGCACCCAATTGCCAAGTTCACCGGCTTCATCAATATATCCTGCATCGTGTATCCAATGCAATGCATCAAAAAGATGATTATGATGAAGTCTTGCTACACCTTTGTTATTTACATCAGAATTTTGCAATGTTCTGATGCTGATAGCAGCATGAGGGGTATTGTAAATAGTATTATACCCGATTTCATGGTCATAAGAATCCCAATATTTACCACCATTATTGATAGCGCCGCATTCTCCGGCCATATAATTTGCTCCTGAAATTATGTTATTCAACACTTTGTTTCGTTCTCCTGAGATGGAAATTGCTGAAGCTGCGCTGTATGATATGGTGCTGTTGCGAAAGATACAGTCAGATCCTGTCAGGATAATACCTGTTCGTCCGTTATACATATGTTGCCAGTCGCCAAAAGCATCAACGGTATGATACACGTATTTAGCATCAATCCCGTCAATGATCACGTTCTCTGCGCTTGAAAGGCTTTTTCCAATCGGGGTGGATGTCTGTGGAACTTTCGTGTT
>CAYFQI010000032.1:0-8597 GCA_964345135.1 uncultured Bacteroidales bacterium | reverse complement strand
TGTTTAGGCCAACGCACTTCATGCATCATAACACCATCTACAAATATTTGATTGCATTGAAGGCTTTCAGTTACATCCCAGTCCATGGTGGTGCTGTAAACGCCGTCTCCTTCATCTGTCCAGCTTAAAAGTGGTTCGCATCCGTTCATAATGACTTCATCTGATCCGTTTGGCTGAATGGTCAGGCCATTCACGTTAATATTGACTTCTTCACGGTATGTTCCCTGGTGAATAACAATTATATCACCGGATGATGCAGCATCTACAGCTGCCTGCACAGTTGAATATGGTTGACCCGAACCAACATGTAGTTCTGCTGAATTTGCTGAAATACTGAATAATAACCCCAGTATAAAAAGATAAAATAATTTTAAAGTGTTCATAAAATAGTTTTTTTGATTTAGTAAAATAGTTTATTATTATACATCATTATTTTGAAGCTACAAACAACAAATTTACAAAAAAACAAGGTTTCTGTATCTTAAAAAGTTTTTTATTTACCAAATTTATTTAACTCTTCAAGATACTCCAGAGGGGATTTTCCATATATTTCTTTAAAACAACGGGTAAAATAAGATTGGGAATTAAAACCTGTTTTGTAGGCAATTTCATTGATTGTATAATCATCTTTTTTCATCATCTCCAATGCTTTTTTTAATTTTATTGACCGAATGAACTCGGTCACCCCCTGACCCGTGAGGCCTTTTATTTTTCTGTATAACTGGGTTCTGCTTAAATGTAATTCATTCGCAAATTCGTCAACCCCTAAGGAGCTATTCGATATATTTTTTTCCACTAATGCAATTACTTTGTCCATAAAGCTTCTATCGGTTTGTTCAATCATTTCCTCATCAGACTCTGATATTATACTATTAGAATAACGTTTTTTAAGTTTTTCCCTGGATTCAATAATGTTTTTGATTCGTGCTTGTAAAACCGAGGTTGTAAAAGGTTTACTAATGTATTCATCAGCCCCTTTTTCATATCCTTTAATCCGTTCGTCTTCTGAACTTAAAGCTGTAAGCATAATGATAGGAATATGGCTTGTTTTTTCATTGTTTTTAAGCTGGCTTGATAATTCATATCCATCCAGATCAGGCATCATGATATCTGTGATGATAAGGTCAGGGATTTCCTCAAGTGCTTTTTCTCTGCCTTCTAACCCATTATTTGCTTCAATGATACAGTATTGGTCATTTAAACAGGTTCTTATATAAAGCCTGAGATCATCATTATCTTCAACTATCAGTATTAATGGTGCTTTCTCATTGTTAATCAGTTCTTTTTCTTTTTCATCAATATCTTCCATTAATACTGTTTCGAATAAAGATTGATACTTATTATAAACAGGTTCTGATGGACAGGTTTCTTCAATTAATTGTTTTTCTTTGAAATGATCTTTTCCTAAAGGCAATAATACATTGAATGAACTCCCTTTGCCGGGTTTACTTTTTACGATGATCTCACCCTTATGAATGTCAACTAATTGTTTTGTTAAAGCAAGTCCGATTCCCGAGCCATAGTATTTATTGTTATCATCATCATCATCATCGCCTTGGTAAAACCTGTCAAAAACCCTTGCTAATTGTTCTTCACTCATTCCTTTGCCTGTATCTACGACCTCTATCGATACAAAACCTTCTTCATATTTTTCGTAATTTTTAAATGTAGATTTTATTTGTTCGTCATTGTTACTGTATTGATCAATAATCACGTTGATTTCACCTTCTTGTGAAACAAATTTGAATGCATTGGATAATAAATTATTTAAAACTTTTTCCATCATATCCCTGTCAAACCAACAATGAATGTCGTTAACCATATTTTTAACAGATAATTTAATGTTCTGTTCTTTTGCAAGGTAATGGAATGCAGAAATAATACGCCTGGTAAATATATTCACATTGGTTAAGCAGGCCTTCACCTCTATACTGCTGGTTTCAAGTTTTCTAAAATCCATCAACTGGTTAACAAGAAGCAAAAGATTCTGTGCATTGCGATAGACAAAATTCAATTGTTGGCGTTCAGGTTTACGTACAATTGAATTTCTTAAATTTTCTAACGGGCCCAATATTAAAGTTAAAGGTGTTTTGAATTCATGAGATACATTGGTAAAAAATTTTAATTTCATATTATGTATCTCATCATTTTTTTGTGTAATTTCGTCTTTTTGTTTGGCTTCGAGCATGGCAACCTGTAAATTGCTTTTCAAACGCTCTTTGCTTATGATATATATAAAAATACTATATAAAAGACCTCCTCCCACGATGATATATATTATATAAGCCCACCAATTGGCCCAATACGGGGGTGAAATTTTTATTTCAAGAGATGTGCTTTGGCTCCAAACCCCATCGCTATTTGATGCTTTCACTAAAAAGGAGTAATTTCCAGGGGGTAGATTCGTGTAAGTGGCTTCTCTATCAATATAATCTGTATAATTCCAGTTTTCTTCAAACCCGTTCATCTTATAAGCATACTTATTATTCGTGGGTTCTAAATAGTGAAGCGCCACGAATTTAAACGTCAGAACATCATCTTTATAACCCAGCTCAATTTTTTTTGTTTCTGAAATTGGTTTATTTAAAATCACCCGGTTGTCTTTAAAAGAACCTACAGGTACATGTTTATCAAATATTTTAAGCCCTGTGATCTGTACCTGTGGGGGGAACGGGTTATTTTTAATACTGTCAGGGTAAAATGCATTCAACCCGTTGATACCGCCGAAAAACATTTTATGATCATGACTTTGATAATAAGCACCTTTATTAAATTCATTTCCCTGAAGACCATCTTTTTTAGTGAAATTTTTAAATGTTTCGTTCTCCGGGTTAAACTTAGAGAGCCCGTTGGTTGTGCTGATCCATAAGTTTCCTTTTTGATCACTAAGGATACCACATATAATATTCCCGGCTAACCCGTCTGGTTCCCTGTAATTTTTAAAAGAAGGGGTTATCTCATCAATATTTTTAATTGATTTGCCCACTTCCATAACATTCAATCCCCCGCCTTCTGTTCCTATGTATAACTTATCATTTGCTTCATGAATAACCCATATTTTATTTGAACTAATGCTTTGAATATTTCGAGGGTTATGCATAAACCGGGTAAAATTTAATTTTGATTGTTCAATTTGGTTATCAGAAATATATTCATGCTGTAAACAATTCAATCCATTATCTGTTCCGATCCATATATTGCCTGCAATATCCTCTGTAATATCCCATATTTTATTATTGCTCAGGCTCGTGGTGTCATCCGGATCATGCTTGACAACAATAAATTGTTTCTTTTTTTTATTGAAAATATTTAACCCGTCAGAAGTCGCAATCCATAAATTTTCTTTGTCATCTGGATGAATATTCCACACGGCCCAACCTGATAATCCTTTGCCGTCATGCCTGCCTGGCCTGTAATATTTAAATTGTTGATTATCAATATTAAATTTATATAACCCAACCCCGCCAATCCAAATATTGTTTTGGTTATCGCATACAATTGAATTTATAAAATTACCGGAGAATAAATTATTGGAAAACTTGGGTGTAGGTGTAAGTCTTCGTTGAGATGTGTTATCGTATTCCGGGATCTTAACATCAATTTTTAACATGCGTCCGTTCGCTAATAAATAATTAATTGTTTTGTTTTGCTTTGCTAAATACCGGGTTAATATACCCGATTCACTACCAATCCAAAAATTATTTTCTTTGTCTTGTAAGACAGACGTGATATTCTGGTCAGGAATGATAAGATTCTGATGATACGAATTGTCGATAATCTGAAATTCTTTTTTAATAAGATCTCGCTTATTAATTCCTTTGAATGTACCTACCCACAGTACACCAAACCTGTCTTCATATATTGTTTCAACATGATTACCAAGCAAGCTATTGGGGTCATCCGGATTACTTTCAATATGAATGAACTGAACGTTTTTATTTGTTGAAAAAAATTCAGGATTCAATATACTAATCCCATTTATCGTGCCTATCCACATCTTATTATTTCTGTCAAGGCATAATGTATTAATGCTATTGCTATTGGGTGAATACTTTATAAATGCTGCCCTATTCGAATGCATTTTTTTGGATGATATCATTTTATTGAGGCCATTCCTGTCTGTTCCTATCCATAATTGATCCAGATGATCTTCCAATATTGCAGTGATATAATTGCCACTGATGCTATTTTCATTTTCAGGATCATTCAAATATGTATAAAAAAATTGATCCTGCGGGCGCTTGGTTGGCTGGCTTCTCATTAATCCATTTTGTGACCCTACCCATATAGTTCCCTCGTTATCTCTAAATAAACATGTTATACGGTTATCAGAAATGCTCCCGATGCTTTTAAATTCTTTCCTGTAATTAACACATGATTTGATTTTGTTAGAATCACGGAATATTATATTAATTCCATTTTCATATGTGCCCACCCAAATATTTCCAAAATCATCTTCGATTATGGCTGTTATATTATCGCCGGTAATACAGGAAGTATCTTTGGTGATATTTTTAAAATGCATAAAATTTGTCTTCCTGTTGTTTGCCTCCCGGGGTGTTCCCGGGGGGTCAACCGTGGCATGCAATAAACGGTTGAGACCTCCTCCATTTGTCCCGATCCAAATGATACCATAACGATCCTCATAAATTGCTGTAACACAATTATTGCTGAGGCTGTTTGGATTATAAGGGTCGGGCTTAAAAACTGTAAATTGATAACCGTCATATTTATTCAGTCCATCCCAGGTGCCAAACCACATATACCCTTTGCTATCCTGATAAATAGAAAATATATAACTCTGTGACAAACCATGTTCTGTTGTCAAATGTTGGAATGAATATTCACCGTTAACGTTAGCATTAAGCATTAGAGGGTATATGAAGGCAAATAACAACCATTGTTTGATCATGGAAAAATAGTTACTCATTAAAAGATTGTTTCTTTTAAGTATAAATTAAAATTCTAAATTAATAAAATTAGTGATAAAATCATTTATAATTGTAATAAAAAATTCATCGACCGTATTGTGTTTCAATAAACACCAAAACAAAAAGAAACAACAAAAAAACAACCAATGAGTTAAAGAATTGGTTGTTTTTTTTATTTACGCACTTCAAAAACATTTTGTCATCGTTTAACAATTCATGTTTTTATTTTTAATCGGTCATACGGAACTCACCATGATTATATAATTTTGATATTCAGTTTACTATGAAGTATATTAATAATCATCCGCATCCCGATTAAAATACGAGATAAATAGTATGTCTAATATTTTAGTTATGGCCTGGTTCATTTAAATATTTCTAACATCCTTGTTCCGTTTGATCAGGCTTCATGGTTTTTGTAAATTTGTTATGACTGAGTGTAAATCCGTAGTTCTGATATATTTGAACGTTTTCTGTTCTTTTCTTGTTTGTGGTGACTTCAATGCTTACAATTTTTTTTTCAATAGAATGTTTTTCCACTGCATTGATTAACATCCTGCCTACTCCTTTATCCCGGTAGTGTTTGTCAATAAAAAACTCCTGAATCTCACCTACCGGCCCGCAATGATGCAAAAGAATTTGTATATGATAACTTATGAAACCAACAATTTTTTGTTTATTTGTTGCAACAAAATAAAGAATGTCAGGATTTTGTATGTTTTTATTGTATAGTGATTTGAAATAATTAAAGTTAAATTCCTTATTTTCAAGTTCACACATGAAACGGTATATTGTTTCAATATCTAAGTTTGTTGCTGTTCTTAATGAAAATGAATTCGTCATCTGTTTTCTTTTTTTTATAATCATTTCACCCCTAACTTCGGGGTTATGGTTTTATTATTTCTTTTCTTGTTCATAAATTCCAACGTTGTTTATATATTGTTAATTGCTTTCTCCAGAGCCAGTGCTTCAAGTGTTATTCCCGGCCTGTGCATTTCACCGTAATGAGACATGATGCCGCCATCGTCGTCCTGTATATCATTCAACCTATTATACGCTAGTTGAAATAAGTCGTTGGCAGGTTTCCCGCACTTATAACTATTATATGCAATGATTGCAAAATTACCAGTATCTGTTGTATTATTCTCAATGGCATGCATAAGATACGTTTTGCATCCTTCAAATATTTCATTATACAAGGGAAAATCATATCCACTGAATACATATAAGCTCATCCAATGCGTATGTGCGTATACAGGAAAACATGATCCATTCCATCCGCTTAATAAAAACGATATGGCCTTATCATAATTAACTTCTTTTTCAAGATTCAGTTCTCGAAGTTTGCAACAAACAGCAGAAGTCAGCCAAAGCTGATTTTCATAAATCTCTGGTTTCATCCATTGTTGTGGGTTATATATTAATATACTTAAAGGCTCATCCCAATACCCGTCAATAGTTTGTTTTTGTTTGAGAAAATCAAGTGTTTTGGTTAAATAAATATTATTAGAAGGAATTTCTAACCAAATCATCCATTGTATGGCAGGCCAAGTACATGAAATAGTAGATATTTTTTCCTGAAAGTCCTTATCTGTAGCAGTCCACCCCCCGTCATAAAGTTGATATGAGGAAATGGTTTTCAATGTTTCCTCCTTGCTTTGTCTTCTAACCAAAAAATATGCTAAACTTTTTAATACCTGGTCATTAGAACTTTCAATGAATTCGATTGCTTTAGGTATATTCATTTGTTTTAATGATTGATTGATAAAGATATTAAAAATTTTAATATATATGTTAAATGGACGTTAATTTTTTTAATTAAGATGCGTGCCTTTTCATAAAGTTTCGGTTACAAGGCTTGGTCTTCCCGAAACATGCGGAGTCCCTTTTAGTAGATGAGCAATTTCCGGGGGAAGGGCGTAATGTAGCAAATGAGAGTATTATTTAACCTCAAGTTTTCCTATTATGTCCTTCATTGATTTCAATTCATTTTTATTCAGGTAGTCATTTATACCCTGAATTATTTTAATTGTTACCCGGGGGTCAATAAAATTGGCAGTTCCCACTTGTATAGCAGAAGCACCGGCGAGAAAAAATTCGATAGCATCTGTTGCATTCATAATGCCACCGATGCCAATAACCGGTATATTGACGTGTTGGCTAACCTGCCAGACCATACGAAGTGCAACTGGTTTAATGGCCGGGCCGGAAAGCCCGCCTGTGATGGTTGAAAGTTTTGGTTTACGTGTATCAGCATCAATAGAAATTCCCATGAGTGTATTGATTAATGAAACAGAATCGGCCCCGGCTTTTTCAACAGCTTTAGCAATGGAGATAATATCCGTAACATTGGGAGATAATTTTACCATCAGGTGTCCGGTATATACATTTTTTATCGCTTGAGTAACGGAAGCGGCCGATTCAGGGCATGTTCCCAGCGACATCCCTCCCATTTTAACATTCGGGCATGAAATATTTAATTCAATGGCGCTTACATGTTCTAACGGGTTTAATTTCGTTGCTACTTCAACATATTCATCAACAGTTGAACCGGAAACATTGACGATAACCGGCACGTTATATTGTTGTAAATGCGGGTATATTTCGTTGATCAGGTAATCGACCCCCTTGTTTTGCAACCCGACTGCGTTTAGCATTCCCGATGCTGTTTCCGCCATACGCGGATAAAGATTCCCGTCACGTTTATCAGCAGTTGTGCCTTTAATAATGATCCCTCCCAGTTCATTCACATCAATAAAATCATCATATTCTTTTCCATAACCAAATGTTCCTGATGCTGTTAAAACAGGATTTTGTAGGTTTAAACCATTAATATCTATATTTAATTTTCCCATTTTAAATCTTTTATATTAAACACGGGGCCTTCAGTGCACACGCACTGGTTTCCATGATGAGTACCGGTAATGCAACATAAACATGCGCCAATACCACATGCCATGGTATTTTCCAGTGAGACCTCTGTTTCAATGTTATTTTGTAATGAATACTTCACGATTGCCTGGATCATTGGTTCAGGGCCGCAGGAATAAATTCTGTCGAACCGATGTGTATTTAACACCGGGTGGTCTGTTACCATTCCTTTTTCTCCGGATGATCCATCTTCCGTGACTATATTTATATGTGCATATTTTGAGAATTTTTTGGCATGTACAATATCGTCTTTGGTTCTTCCTCCAATGAGTACATTGGGCTTAATATGCTGATTGACCCGCAAGTATTTACATAAAAAATACAAGGGAGCTATACCACATCCACCTCCAATGAGCAGGACATGACCTTCTGGAGAAAGAGTGAACGAATTTCCCAGGGGAAAAATAACATTGATTGTTTCTTTTTTTCGCATGCGTGAAAGTGAACGTGTACCTCCTCCAACACATTTGATAAATAATGTAATGGTCCGGTTTTCATAATCAACATCATGAATTGAAAAGGGCCTTCTGAGAAAAGTGCCCGGGGCATTATTAATCTTTACCTGGGCAAATTGCCCGGGAAGGATTGATGGCAAATCCTCTCCGGATGATAAAGTAAGCAAAAATTGATTACCGGAAAGCTGGCTGTTTTTTAAGACTTTAAGATCTTTAATGACTTTCATTTAAGGGGACTTCTAATAATTATTTCGCATCAAAATTTTCAGAGTTTTTCATA
>CAYFQI010000031.1:0-16342 GCA_964345135.1 uncultured Bacteroidales bacterium | reverse complement strand
GAGGATTTAAATTTTGAGCAACAACGAAGAAGTTGGACTTTATAGACAAACACTACTTAGGGTTACCGGAAAGATATTGGTCTATAATATTTAAAAAATGCTCCCTGTTAAAGGGTTTTGCTATGTAATCATTAAAACCTGCTTCAAAACTTTTATACTTATCTTCTTTCATTGCATATGCAGTTTGTGCAATAATTGGAATATCATTCTTTATATTCCTGATGATTTTTCCTGTTTCATATCCACTTTTCAAGGGCAGGCGGATGTCCATTAAAACAAGATCTATATTGTCTTTATTATTTTCAAATATTTCAATGGCTTTATCTCCATTCTCTGCGTGAATTAACGTTGCATGCGTGGGCGATAGCAATTCACTGATATAAAAATAATTTGTCTTTTCATCTTCTACAATTAAAATTGTTTTGCCTTCCCAATTGTACATTTTATTTGAAAATTTCATAGCTTCACTTATTTCATGATTATTTGATACCGGATGATAAGGTAATACAAAATAAAACACTGCGCCTTCACCTTCTTTGGAATTGACCCATATTTCCCCACCCATAAGATGTACCAATCGCTGGGCTAACGTCAGGCCAATACCGGTACCTCCATACTGGCGTGTATTACTTTCATCTACTTGTCTGAATTGGTCGAATATAAATTTTTGTTTTAAAACTGAAATTCCCGGGCCAGTATCTTTCACGAAAAATTCGATAACTTCATAATTCTTTATCACGTATCCAAATTCAACCTGTCCTCTTTCAGTGAATTTTACACTATTACTTAACAGGTTAGAAATGATTTGCCGGAGCCTTGTCTCATCAATAAAAATAATTGAGTCATTATCCGGCAACGCTTTATGCAGCCTGATTTCAATATCTGTTTTATGTTTGGCCTTTGTCATGTAGCTGATATGTAATTCATTGAGTAATGAATTCAGATTGCATTCATGAAATTCAATTTTCACCTGATTTCCTTCAATTTTTGAAATATCAATCACATCATCTAATATTTTTACCAAATGATTGCCATTGACCAAAATTGTATCAATGTAAAGATTTTTTTTATCTTCCGGAATATTTTGGTTTTTTAATAACTCACTGAATCCAAGGATGCCATTCATTGGGGTTCGTATTTCATGAGAGACATTGGCCAAAAAAGCAGATTTAAGCTTGTCTGATTCTTCTGCCTTTTCTTTGGCTTCTTTCAACTCTTTTTCTGTTATTTTCTGTATAGTTATGTCTACCATCACTCCTCTTAACCCAACAGGCTGTTTATTTTTAATAATCGGATGCGAATAAATTAAAGCAGGAAAAGTAGTGCCGTCTTTTCTCAAAATTGTATATTCATTGGGCATGTTATTTTCTCCTTTATAAATTCTGGAAATATTAGATTTCATATTCCAATATTCCCGTGGAATAATCAGGTCTTTAATGCGTGTCCCCTTTTTAAGATCAGCTGAGTTGTAACCTGTAATTTTAAATCCCCATTCATTGGTATACGTGATAACACCTTCAAAATTGGTTTCAAAAATAGCCTGCGGGAGTAATTCAGCAAGTTCTTCAAATTTCTTTTCGCTCTCCATAAGTGCTCTTTGTGATTCTTTTTGCTCTGTAATATCATATAAAACAGCCAGCAAATATCGTGTACCATCCAATATTATGCTTGTCCCTCTTACATCAATATTTATACGTGTACCATCTTTTCTAACATCAAGTGATTCTCCCTTAAAATATCCTTTATCTTGTATTGATCGAGTAAATGAATTATACAAAGGCTCATAGTCCTTATGGATCAGGTTAAGGACGTTCATCCCTGTCATTTCCATTTTAGTATATCCATATATTTTACATGCTGCAGGATTCACATCCTGTATAATTTTTTTATCATCTATGATAATGATCCCGTTTGTTACCGATCTGAATATTGTTTTGTACTTTTCTTTTTGTTCAATTAACGCATTTTGAACTTCTTTTAAAGATGTCAAATCAGTTAAAGAAGCAATGCGTTCACTCGTGTCATGAATAACTGTAATGTTAAGAAGAACATACTTGATATTATTTTTTTTGTCAATAAATTTAAATTCATAAGTTGTAGGTACGTTGACTTCTCCTGCAGAACGTCTTTCATGGTATTCATTCATCCTCTTCAGGTCGTCTGGATGCACAAAATCTGACCATTTTTTTTGATGTTTCAAAATTACATTTAAAGAACTACGGCTTAATGATTCGAATTCAGAATTACATAATGTAATATATCCCTCATCATCAAAAATGCATGTTGCCGTACCTGTTGTTTCAAACAACTCCTTATACCTTTTCTCACTGCATTCAAGAGCTTTTGATGCTTTTTGCTGTTGAGTAATGTCTCTGACAAATTCAATTACACCTAATATTTTACCTGTTTTTTTTTCTTTAACAGGATGACTGTATAATTCTACCTTTTCAATTACGGGATTAAATGGAGGCCCGGGAACAATTTCTCTTTCCATCTTCCCGGTTTTTATACATTTGGTTGTTGGACATATCTCGCATACATTTTTTCTGTCATGATAAGCAACATAGCATTTTTTCCCTTTAAGTGGTGTGTTTTTTGTATACCATTCTTTCATCGTATTATTGGCACGTATAATGGTCATATTTTTATCTAAAATGCTTACCCCTTCTTTAATGCTGTCCAGAACATTATCTAATAAAATTAATTCATTGGCATCGGATACAGCGGATTGTTCTATGGCTGCCTTTAATTGCCTGTTTTCTTTTTTAAGCCTTTCATTCTCTTTTTTAAGCCGATCTGTTTCATTCATGTTTTCAATCCATTATATAAAATATTTATTGATATAAATATACATTTTTTATTAATAAATATGGCTATATACATAAAAGTTTTTCTTACTTTTGTTCATATAAACCATAAAAAATGAAACGAATGAAAAAGATTATGTATGCTTTAATCATCGGTTGGGGAGTTTTATGTTTCTCAGGATGTGATGAAGAAGATGCGGGAGATGTTAAAAATGCTTTACTACCAGATAAAATGTCGGCTACAGTGAATGATACTACATGGAAAACCGATATTAGAAAATCCTTTAAATATGAGATGTTAAATCAATTTATAATCAATGCAACTTCTATCAATGGAGAAGTCTTAAACATTACAATTTTTGGAACTGAAGAAGATGTATATATTTTAAACACGGACATTTTGGATACCACACAAAGTAGTGGTGTTAAATTTGCGGCAGTGTATAAAAAATCAGCTACACCAAGCAGTGATGATATTTATTACGCTAAAAAAGGTGAAGTGGAAATTACGGAAATCAATACATCAGACCAGCAAATCAGTGGTAATTTCCATTTCAACATGTTCAGGACTTCTGACAGTACATTCCTAACCATTGATACATTATCTGTTGAAAACGGAACATTTCAAAATCTGATCTATGAAATAAAAGAAAGTAAATAAAAATATCGTTATTTCGTTTTATTTCATTTATTTTGCACTATATATTTAAACCAATTTAAAATTTAAAAAATAATGATTGACACCATTTTATTTGTACTTTTAACTGCTTCGGCAAACAGTTCAGGAGAACAACAGAACCCTTTAATAAGTTTATTACCTCTTATCCTGATCATACTGGTCTTTTACTTATTCATGATCAGGCCCCAGGTAAAAAAACAAAAAGATTTAAGAAACTATAGAAGCTCTTTAGACAAAGGAGATAAAGTTATTACAACAGGCGGCATTTATGGAAAAGTAGCCAGTGTTTCTGATAACTTCATCACCCTTGATGCAGGGAATAACATTATCCTGAAGATTGACAAAAATGCTATTCTTAAAGACCCCAATGACCTTTCAAACAGGAAGTAATCATTTTACAGGATAAATCAGTAAATATCAATAATTTAATTGACTATAAAAATACAAAAATCATTACAGGATTTTATTTCAAAAATATTTATTGATCAACGTTTTGGTACTTTTTTGATTTTCCTGGTAATTGCCAGTGTTTTTTGGCTATTGAATACACTGGGCAAGACGTATATGACTGAAATATCATATTCGGTTGATTATATAGAAATGCCGGATGATAAACAAATCACCAATCAATTGCCCGGGAAATTAGATGTTAAAATAAAAGGCAGAGGATTCACTCTGCTTAAATATAAATTGGATATTGGCACTGAACCGGTTCCAGTAAATATCTCAAAAAGCATTGCAGGCAATCAGGTCAATGATTCCCTGAATGCTTTTATTGTTTCAAACACGTTAAAACCTTTGTTTGTAAAGCACTTGAATGAAGATGTGCAATTGATGCAAATCACTCCCGATACGCTTTATGTGAATATGACCAAGATTATTACCAAAAAAATACCTGTTGATATAAATATTAACATTGATTTCAAAGCCCAGTTTATGAAGGCTGCAAATTATAAAGTAATACCAGATAGTATAAACGTCTCCGGGCCAAAAATAAAGCTGGATACAATCAAATCCATTCAAACCCGGCTCATCCAGCTTGCCAATGTCAACGAATCTAAACAAATAACTGCAAAGCTAAAGACCATCCAGGATGTAAAATATTCCACGGAACAAGTAACAGTTAATATTCCTGTTGAACAATTTACAGAAGCAGGCCTGTCTTTGCCAATCCAAACGATCAACGTTCCCGACAGTATTGATATCAAAACCTTTCCCACTGAAATTAAGTTATCTTTTTTTGTCAGCTTTGACGATTACCAAAAAGTAAACCCTAAAGATTTTAAAGCATATATTGATTATAAATCTATAAAAGAAAATATTGGCAATTACATCCCTGTTTTTATAAAAGATTCTTCAAATTATGCCAACAAATTAAAATATCGCCCAAAGCGGGTTGAATATATCATTGAAGAAAAATAAAGAATCCGGGCATGCCAAGATATATTTTAATACATACTCAAAAACTAAGGAATCAGAAAAAAGACAAAAGTCAGAGGATGGTGCTTGAAGAATCCTTTCTTACTTTTAAACCTTAAAGAGTGAATAACATATTTCCGTCAAAATAAGCATTTAACAAGAGAACAACCAAATGAAAAAAATTGGTATCACCGGGGGCATCGGATGCGGCAAAACCATTGTTTGTAAAATATTTCAAATACTCGGCATACCGTGTTTTAATGCCGATCAGGAAGCAAAAAAAATCATGGAGCAGGATGAATACACTAAAACCGTGTTAAAAAAAACATTTGGGGACGATATCTATTCAGGAGAAAAGCTTTTAAAGGAAAAATTATCAGGAATTATTTTTAAAGATCCGGATTCATTAAAAACAATAAATAATATTATTCATCCAAAAGTTAAATCTTTATTTATCCAATGGAGTAAAAATAAAACAAATGTTCCATACATCATTGCAGAAGCAGCTATACTTTTTGAAAGCAGGTTTGATGAATTATTGGACGAGGTGATCGGTGTTTCCTGTCCCGAGTCATTAAGGATTAAACGGCTTTTAGAGAGGGATGATACGAATATTGATAATATTAAAAAAAGGATAGCTAATCAAATGCCGGAAAATAAAAAAATAAACAAGTGCGACAAGGTGATATACAATCATGAACATGCACTAGTATTACCACAAATACTAAGCATTCACGGTAGTTTAACACGAAACAACAGGAACTAAATGAAAAAGTTTGCTAAATGGATTGGTGGCGGGCTCGGGTGGGCATTATTAGGCCCCCTTGGCGGAATCATAGGCTTCTTATTAGGATCTATGATTGATCAGGGGCCTGAACAACTCCAACAGTATAACCAACGTACCACAACGACCGGGGATTTTATGATGAGCCTGCTGGTATTGGTAGCCGCCATGATGAAAGCCGATGGGAAAGTGATGCGATCAGAGTTATATTATGTTAAAAACTATTTTATCCAAACGTTTGGCCCGGCTGCTGCATCAGAGGGCATCGGTTATTTGCAGGACCTGTTAAAACGCACCATCCCCGTGAAAGACATATGCCATCAAATAGCCAGACGGCTCGATTATTCCTCACGCCTTCAAATGCTTCATTTTCTTTTTGGAATAGCACGAGCCGACGGTAAAATTAACAATGAAGAATTAAACCTGCTTCAATTTATCGGGTTACACCTGAAGATAAACCCGAATGATTATGAATCCATTAAATCAATGTTTATTAAAAAAACAGATTCTGCATATAAAATACTAAATATTGACAAACATGCATCAAATGAAGACATTAAAAAAGCATACAGGAAAATGGCACTTAAATATCATCCTGACAAAGTCAGCTATCTTGGAGAAGATGTAAAAAATGAAGCTGAAAAAAAATTTCAAAAAGTAAATGAAGCGTTTGAAAAAATAAAAAAAGAACGGGGATTTAAATAAATTTTTTTTTATATCGTATAAATCTGTTTTATATTTGTATCATTTAAAATATACTATTAACTATGGGAATGTTAAAAGACTATTTAGCTATTTCTGGCCACCAGGGCCTTTTTAAATTTATCTCCCAGGGGAGAAACGGGGTAATTGTCGAGTCACTGGATACTAAAAAAAGGATGAACGTGCCTTCATCTGCAAAAATGAGTGCACTCGAAGACATTGCTATTTATACAGTAGAGGAAGAAATTCCTTTGGAAGACGTGTTGAAAAAAATTCATAACAAAGAAGAAGGGAAAAAATGCATCAATCATAAAGCTGACAATGCCGAACTTAAAGCATACTTCAAAGAAGTATTGCCTGAATTTGATGAAGAAAGGGTGTATATTTCAGATATTAAAAAAGTGCTTAAATGGTATTTAATGCTTCATGAAATGCAACTATTAAATTTCGAAGAAGCAGAAGAAGAAAAAGAAGTGAAAGCAACCGAGAACAAAGAAGAAGAAAATAAATCACCAGACAATAAAAAAGCCAACAATACTCCTGCAAAAAAAGGCACTCCAAAAACACGAAAAGACACGGCTAAAAAAGGAAACACCACGCAAAAGAGAACCAATCCATCCTCGTAAATTTCAAACTTCTTCACGAAATTCACGTGTTTTGACTGTTCCGTGGCAAATCAGGTCATCCATCCTGCCGTACACTTTTAATATATTATCTATTGATCGTGTTTTACTAACACGAGTCTGATTATAATCGGACGGCTGTCCTACATTGTATTGTGCATGAAGTGCTCATCTGTTATATCATGCTTGCTTTTTAAATAAATGAATAAACCTTTAACCTTTTTAAACTAAATTTTAAACATATGAACCGTGCTTATATCCCCCCCGAACTAACAATAGATTCGTGGAAAACCATTGAGCCTTTTTATAATGAACTTATTCATCGAAAAATCAACTCACCTGATAAACTGAAACAATGGCTGAAAGACAGGAGCGAACTCGAAGCAATGATTTCCGAAGAGCTGGGATGGCGGTATATCAGAACCAATTGCCATACAGGAAACGAGGAACTATCCGGAGCGTATAAATATTTCATTAATCACGTATACCCGTTGGTCACTAAACATTCAAACGAACTTGACAACAAACTCATTCATAATTCATTTATACAAGACCTGAAAGACAATAAATTCATTGTCATGCTCCGTACCATAAAAAAACGTTTTGAAATATTCCATAAAGAAAACATTGCATTATTCACAGAGATACAAAATAAAGAGCAGGAATATGGAAAAATTACCGGTGCAATGACCATAAAACATCAAGGGAAAGAGCTAACACTTCAACAGGCATCAAATTATTTAAAAGAAACAGACCGGAGAATCCGGAAAGAGGTTTTTGTAAAAATTCAAAATACCAGGCTGGAGAAACAAAACGATCTTAATGCATTGCTTACAGATTTGATTCATAAGCGACACCAGGTGGCCATAAATGCAGGATTTAATAATTTCAGGGACTATAAATTTGCCGACCTGGGAAGGTTTGATTACACACCGGATGATTGTTTTACATTTCACGAATCCATTAAACGTGAAATTTGCCCGCTTGTTGATCAATTATTGTCTAAACGAAAAAAAAAGTTAAGCCTGGATTCACTCGGGCCCTGGGACCTGTCAGTGGATACAGACATGAAACCACCGCTTAAACCGTTTTCAACAGTAGATGAACTTGTTGACAAAACAATTGCTGCATTTACAAATATCCGGCCTAAATTCGGTTCTTTTATTAAAACCATGAAGGCCAAAGGGCATTTTGACCTTGAGTCGAGAAAAGAAAAAGCTCCGGGAGGATTTAATTATCCGCTGTACGAGAGCAATATCCCATTTATATTTATGAATGCCACGGGTAATTTACGTGACCTGGAAACCATCATGCATGAATGCGGACATGCCATTCATTCATTTTTGTCAGGCCATCTCGATTTATTGGAATTCAAAGATTTTCCTTCTGAAGTTGCTGAGTTGGCTTCCATGTCTATGGAATTGATCTCCATGGATCAGTGGCATTTATTTTTTGACAAAAAAGAAGACCTGGTGCGGGCTAAACGAAGTCAGTTAGAAGGTGTATTGAACGTGTTTCCCTGGGTAGCTATTATTGACAGGTTTCAACAATGGCTGTATACTCATCCCGAACACAGTCCTCAACAACGAACAGATGCCTGGCTTAAAATACACGATGAATTTGGCGATCATATAACAAATTGGAATGGACTGGATGAATACAGGGGCAATTTATGGCAAAAACAACTTCATATTTTCGAAGTCCCGTTATATTATATAGAATACGCTATTGCAGAATTAGGAGCTATCGCCATCTGGAAAAACTACAAAAAAAATCCTTCAAACGCATTAGATCAATATGAACAAGCACTTAGTTTAGGCTATACTGCCACAATTCCTGAAATATATAATGCAGCAGGAATCCGGTTTGATTTTTCAAAGGAATATGTTTCTGAATTAATAACTTTTGTAAACGAAGAATTGAATATAATTGAATAAAAATATTAATTATTAAAATATTTTTTTATTTTAGTAATATTTTTATTATAGGGGACTTCTATTAATTATTTTCTTATAATCTATATTAAACTTCAAATTTTTAATTTATATATCCTGTTATGAAGGAAAATATAAATTATAATACATTATCATTTGAACGAGATAAGGTTATTATTCAAAAATCTAAACGAATGAACTTTTTTAAAAAGAAAACTTTTCGAATGTATATAATGCGATATGTTATATTCACATTCATATTTTCATGCTTATTTCAAATCACTTCAGGCCAAAAGGTCATCCAACCTTCTGCTGAACCCTTTTTTATTAATTATACATTACAAGACGGACTGTCCTCGAATTTGGTATCTTTGGTTTTTAAAGACAGCAAAGGATTCATATGGATTGGTACACAAAATGGCCTCAACCGTTATGATGCATACGATTTTAAACACTATCTCCACGATCCGTCTGACACCAACAGCATAAGCAATAATGACATTAAAGATATTGCAGAAGACGAGCATCAAAACTTATGGGTTGCTACATATTTTGGGTTAAACTATTACAACCGGAAAAAAGATAAATTTAAACACTTTTTTCATAAAAAAAATGACCCTCATACCTTACCAAGTAACTATTTAAAATGCCTTTTTATTGATGAAGATAATGACGTATGGATAGGTACAGAAAAAGGATTATGTAAGTATGATAAAGAGAATGACAGGATCCAGCGGTTTCCTTTTTTAGAAAATGAAAATTTAAGCATTAAAGATATAAGTAAAGGGAAAGGTGATTATTTATGGATTTCTTCATGGGGACAAGGCCTTTGCAGATTTGATAAAAAAGAACACACCTTTAAACAGTTTTTCCCTTATGATAAGCAAAAAAACACACGGGATAGTATCATTATAAGCCATATTATAGATGATAACGGAATAATTTTTTTGTCTGCTATATCCGGAAGAGTTTATCGTTTTAATACAAATGATGAATCGTTTTCTTTTCCCCTGAAAATAAATGCTGCAATATCAAAAAACATCATTCATAACTATATAGCCTTATATAAATCAAAAAATCACAAAGTCTGGATCGGAGTTGAGCATTTACTTTATGAGTATTTCCCTGGTAATGACAGTTTGAGCCTTTTTGCTAACAACATTCATTCTCCAATCAAAAAAGACAAGTGCATGATCATAAACATGTATGAAGACCGTCAAAACATTATTTGGATATGTAGTTCATTTGGTTTATTCAAATATTCTCCACTGGGTAACATGTTTTCAAATAATTTTCACGTGTGCGAACAACAAAGCAAAAAAACGAGAGATTACAATAAAGCGGTTTATGTTGACAGTGAAGGAAAAACCTGGATAGGAACATTCGGAAATGGATTAAAAATTCTTAATAAAAAACGATCAAAATATGATCGTTTGAACAGTACAGGTGAGAATCCGATTACAAGCAATTATATTTCCGTGATTACTCATGTAGGAAAAGATCAATTGTGGTTTGGAACCACGAAAGGAATCACTATTATAAATGAAAAGACACGGAAAATTAACAGGCAATTGATGAATAAAATAAATACACCTGATCACCTGACACACCCCATGATATATGATATTTATGAAGACTCAAGAGGAATAATATGGATCGCAACCCAGGAAGGCATGAATAGTTACAATCCTAAAACCAACACGTTTAAGCATTATCAACAAGATACCACTTTCAGTTATTACAAAGTCAGGAGCATCAATGAAAGCCCTAGTGGTATATTATGGTTTTCAACATATTATGGATTATATGCGTACAATCCATATACAAAAAAAAGTGTAGAGTATCTCAAAGACTACAAAAACCCAAACAGTCTGAGTGACAACAATGTTTATTGCACGTATCCAATGTCCGATTCAATGATTTGGATTGGAACCCAAAACGGATTAAACCTGCTTAATTGTAAAACCAATGAATTTAAACATTTTTATAAAAAAGACGGATTGTCTAATAACCTGATCAGAAACATCGTTGTAGACTATCCTGATCGTATTTGGCTTCATTGCGAATCTGAAATATCTATGTTGGATATCCGTAGCATGCAATTTTATAATTACGGATACAAGGAAGGACTTGTTATCAACAGACAATGCAGTTATATTTCAGCAAAAGGAGAAATCATCCTGGGTGGACGTTACAAAGGTTTTTATGCTTTTTACCCGGAAAATACATTCCATAATTCATACATCAACACACCTGTTTATATAACAGGGCTTAAAATATACAATAAACCGGTTCTGCCGAAAAATAAAAAATCTCCTGTAACGCTAAATATTACAGAAACAAAAGAGATAACCCTTGAACCACATCATGATATTGTTACATTTGAATTTTCTGCTTTAAATTACCTGAACCCGTCTCAACAACGATATGTCTATAAATTAAAAGGCTATGACAAAAAATGGATTCAATCGGATGTTCCTTCACATTCTGCCACTTATACCCAGTTGCCACCCGGTTACTATGTTTTTCATGTTAAAAGGATCAATGACAAAGGTATCTATGACAAAGGCACTACCCTGTCTGTAAAAGTGCTCCCACCATGGTACAGTTCCTCTCTTGCCAAAATAATCTATTTATTGATTTTTGGACTAATTATTTTTGGTGCATTCAAAGTAATCGCCTACCGTAATAAAAATAAGATAGCAAAAGTTAAAGCAGAAAAACAACATGAAATCGATCAGTTAAAGATTCGTTTTTTCATGAATGTATCGCACGAGTTCAGCACCGTACTCTCGTTGATCTTAGGTTCTGTTAAGCGCCTTAGGCAACAAATGAAAGACATAAAAAATAATCAGGCCAAAGAATCCTTAAGTTTGATTGAACGAATGAGTGAAAAGCTCAAGCGTTTAGTGAATCAATTAATGGATATCCGAAAACTGGATGCAGGATCACAAAAATTAAGCCTGAACAATGATGACCTTGTCCCGTTTATTAAATCCATTTACCAGGTATTTATAGACATTGCAAATCAACGAAAAATAAAATATAATTTTTATTCACAACGAAAAAAAATCACCGGGTGGTTTGATGCTGACAAATTGGAAAAAATCATTTACAACCTCTTGTCAAATGCCTTCAAATACACACACATAGGCGATTCGATATCATTGAAAATAAATATTGAAAGTGATGAAAATGAAAATGAATATATTATAATCAGTATTAAGGATACAGGGGTTGGTATTGAGGAACAAGATTTACACAAAATATTTGAACGGTTTTACCAGGTACATGAAAATCAACAACAAGTAGCGGGTGGTATTGGCCTTGGCTTATCATTGGTAAATGAACTGGTAAATCTTCACAGGGGAGAAATGAATATAGACAGCATTAAAGGGAAAGGCAGTGTATTCAATGTAAAACTTCCCATTTCAAAGGCACTGTTCAATAAAGACGCAATAATTAATGAACCACGAGAAAAACAAAAAAATATATCCACTTCAGAAGTGGTCATGGAAGAAATTGGCTCCCAGCTTTTATCTAAAAATAAACCACGAGATAATCTTCCCTGGAAATCTTCAAATGACGACGTTCTTATATTAATGGTAGAAGACAATGTTGAATTGCAAAAATACATAAGCGAGTTACTGGAACAACGATTCAAAATAGCAAAAGCATATAACGGACAAGAAGCAATGAGAATGATTGACAATACAATGCCTGATTTGATTATTGCCGATGTTCTGATGCCGGAAATGGATGGCTTTGAAATGTGTAAAAAAATCAAAAACAACCCGAAGACAAGTCACATCCCTATTATACTACTTACAGCCCGGAAACAAAACGAAGATAAAATTAAAGGATTCAAGGCAGGTGCAGACGCATATATCACCAAACCTTTTGACCTGGATTTACTCCTGATCCGCATACAAAACCTTCTTACTTCGCGTAAACTATTGAAAGAAAAATTCCACAAGAACCTGTTATCCGATAAGAAAGAAAATAACACGTTAACCACTGCAAATGAAGAATTTATGTATAAATTGATGGGAATTATTGAAAAAAATATTGATAATCCTTCTTTGTCTATCAGTGATTTGGTTTCGGAGATGAATATGGGAAGAACCAATTTATTTAATAAAGTTAAATCTATCACCGGGATTTCTGTAAATGAATTGATTCGTAAAATCAGATTAAACAGGGCTGCATTACTATTGCAAACAAAAAAATACACGGTTGCACAGGTTACAAATATGACAGGGTTCCGAAACAGCTCTTATTTTATAAAATGTTTTAAAGAACAATTTGACCAATATCCCTCAAAATATATGAAACGCTCGTAGGCAGTTGTATTGATAGCTGTTTATTTAGTTTATTCAATGGCCGATCTTGCCCATTTACACCATTAAACTGCGCATTTTTATATTCTCCCTGGTTATAAATTAAATCTGCGCCAAGGTCAAAGTTTTTGACAAAGTTTGCCATAACTAACAATTCAACTCCCTGTACAAAGGCATCATCAATATTTTTCCACTGGTAATCATATCCTAAAGCAGCTACATTAGCATCGGCATCAGTAAAACCAATTTTGTCTTTTAAATCGGTTCTTAAAATATTTTTACTTACCCTGATATTTTTACCGTAATAATCGGCTGATAAATTATAACTAACAGATGTTTTAAACCTCGTTCAACGCATCGATGCATTATCCTGTTCACCAGACGAAAACTGCAATTCATAAACTCTGCCGTCTTTGTTTGGTTTTTAGTGGCCAACAATAGATCAATTACCCTAATTTCAAAGTGGTAACTATGACGATCATGCTTTCCTGCCCAACCAATAGCTATCTGCTTAACCTTGCCATCTTTACATTTTACACGGTGATCCCGTTAGATATGAAATAAATCTTACGGGGTGAACAATCTTAACAAAAAACGGCATAAAAACATAGATGCCCGATGGACAAAGAAAAATATCGCCAAACAATCATACAAAGGGATTGTTTATACATATTTGGGGATTATTCTTGGATTTATTACGGTTGGGATTCTATTTCCTCGTTTTTTAAAGCCGGAACAAATAGGACTAATCAGTATTTTGCTATCTTATGCTACAATTTTTGGGCAGGCTGCCAATATGGGATTCCCTGTTGTTATTATTGTTTGGCCTTCTTTAATTTAGATTCTTTGTTCAATACAATATAATATTGTTTGGGGTCTAAACGATCAGTACTCAAAGACGAAATTTTTTTAATGTCAATATATGTCATTTTATCTTTCAGTTTATCTGCTTTTTTCTTAGTCAAAATTAGTGCATAAGGACGATTTGAATTAATTTTTTCTAATAAATCCGGATATCTATAACATTCTTCAATCGTTGAAAATCGCTGTTCAAGATAAAAAGGTAAACTGGGAGGTTTGCCGTGTTTGTTTGAAATGACTATTGTCGTTTCTGGATTTACATGTTGTTCAAGGTATTCCGCCACTCTTTTTGTGCTTCCTGTCAGATCATTCAATGCAGGAAGAACCAATCCCCATAAACACAAAAGCAATACAACACCATTGATGACCATTAGGTACATCATACGTTGATACTGATTTTTGTATTTTAAATATATGATGAAAAGGATACCGTTGAAATATAAAATACCGGTAACATAAAAAACAAACGAATGTTGAATATTAAGAAGGAAAGGAACAATGAATAAGCCTACACATAATGAAATATTTAGAATAAGATGTGCAATAAAACCAATGTTAAAATACCTGAATTTCTTCTGGCTTAATGTAACCTTTTTGTATTCAATGGCAATCAATATCCCCAAAGGGACATGAGATGCAACAGCATATGAAGGGAGTTTGCTTGGCAATAATTCATAAATAAGCCAGCCGGCAATAAACCAGGCACTAACAATAAAAAGAATGCTGTTCCTTTTTTTTATAATACTTGCAAAAGAATTGTAAACAGCACCAGGGATAAACATGATAAACGGGATAAAGAAAACAATGAATGAAATAAGATAATATCCGGGGGTCCCTGTCTGACCTAACACGGCCCCCCCGACACGTTGTAATATATAATAATCTAAAAGCCAGTTTATTAATTCTTCTCCCCCAGTTAGATAAACAAAATACACCCAAATGAACAATGGTATGAGGGAGAGGGGGAAAAAAAACCAGGGTTTAAGGAATAGTATATTTTTTCCTTTTACATGAAAAAACAGAAGAATAGCTCCAAACAACCCTGTAAATATAATGATTGGCGGGCCTTTTACCAGCAGTGCCAATGCAAAAGAAATCCAAAAAACAACTGCCCATTTAAATGATTTATATAATACTACATGTATAATGCTCAATGCGCACAATGTACTGAATAACAGCAGTAATCCGTCAGTAAAAGCAATTTTTCCAAGCGTAGTCACCAACAATGATGATCCTACAATCATAACACTAAGAAAAGGGATAGATTGGCCAAACACCTTTTTTCCTGATGCAATAAGCAGAACAAAAATAAAAAAAACAGATAACGTAGAACTTAAACGAGTAGTGAATTCATTTATCCCGAATAATTTATAACATGTTGCAATCAACCACATGTGCAGTGGTGGTTTTTTGTGAATATCAGACCACATAAAATCAGGAACCACCCATTCTCCATGTTCTACCATGCTTTTAGCAAAACCGGCATAAGCCGCTTCATCCTGATCCCATAAAGGAACAGTATGATTGGACAACAACAAAATAATGAGCAAAATAAGCAATCCGAAAACAATATGTTTTGAATTCCAATTCATGAACAAAATTTTTTAATAATAGATTCATCAAGCCACCTGGCAGGCTGCTTATCAATAAAATAATACATGATGGTAGCACATGCCCCTCCTATAAATGAGCCAGCAACAATATCCATCATAAAATGCTGGGAAATATATACGCGTGAATATGCGACAAACAAAGCAATTAAGAAACAAAGAAATTTAAGGAATGGTAAACGTACAAAAAAAGCCAAACAAAGAAATAGCGCAAAAGCACTGGCAGAATGTCCGGAAGGAAAACTAAAATAAGTGTGAAGGTTGACTCCTTCTACTGTATACAATTGAACACCTTTTTCGAAAAACTCAACAGGTCGTTTTAAATCATCAAATACATAACGCTTAAAAAGTTGAACCAAAAATCCGGTGAATATCCCGGTCCCCCATACAATTATCCCCCACCGGAACCGGATAAACAAAAAAAGTAAACCAGCAAACAACACAAAAAATCCATCGCCTAAGTGGGTTATGTACCGAAAAAAATAATCCAGGGCTATAGTATGATATTGGTTTATATAAAGATGTAGCTGAAGTTTAGGAATTGATAAAACAAGAGGAAAGCTCACTGCTATAAAAATAAGAA
>CAYFQI010000030.1:0-16429 GCA_964345135.1 uncultured Bacteroidales bacterium | reverse complement strand
ATTTTTCGTTTACATATAAATACATGACACATGAAGATTCTAAAGAAAATATTCTATACACTGGTCATTATAATTCTGTTTATTGCAGCAGCAAGCCTTGGCATAACATACTTGTACGGCGATGAAATAACCCAAAAAATAAAAAAACAATTAAATCAATTCATTACAAATGAAATAGAGATCAGTGACTATAGTTTTTCAATTATCAAAAAATTCCCAAATGCTTCTGTTGAATTTAAACAACCAATAGCGTATTCGTCAAAACATTTTGATGTATCAGGATTTAATAACATCCCTTCGGATACCATTTTTTCTTTTGAAAAAATCTTTGTTGAATTCAGCATCATAGATATCTTTAAAAACGAGATCCGGATCAGAGCTTTTCATGCAAAAGACGGGGCATTATATCTACTGACAGACAAGAAGGGAAATAATAATTTTATCTTTTGGAAAAAAAGTGACCAGGACAAAAAACAAAACATTACTGTAAATCTTGATGAAGTGAGGTTGAGCAACACGAGGATCATTTATTCCAATGCATCTAAACAAATGATATTACGGGCCAGGACTAAAGACCTGGTATTGGGCGGGGCTTTTCATCGCAAGGCATTTACCCTTTCCACGGATTTCAACGGAATTATTAATGAATTTTTGATCAAAAAAAACAGTTACCTTGCCAACAGGAATACAGAAATTAAGGCTGACTTTAAAGTCTCTGGGAATGAATATGTTATTAAAAAAGGATCACTGACTGTTGACGGCCTGCAATTCACCCTGGCCGGTTATTTTACCCGAGAGCACGAAGGACAAAATAATATGAATTTTAACGTGAGTGCAGCCAATCAAAACATTGGTTCATTTATAGAAATGCTGCCGGAATCCTTGAATAAAAAAATATCAAAATTCAGAAGTGAAGGGGATTTTTATTTCGAAGCCAATATAAAGGGGCCTTTAAGCAACAATACATCACCACATATCGTGGGATTATTTGGTGTTGAAAATGGCAAAATTGCACCCACATCCTCTATGAAAAGGTTAAAAAACATTCATTTAAAAGGATATTTTTCAAATGGAAAATACAATTCGCCCAAAAGCTCCACCATTATTATTAAAAAAATTAGTGCAGAATTAGAAAACAGTATTTTTTCCGGGAAAGGAAAAATTAAAAATTTAGAATCACCTTATTTCACGTTTAAAGGCACGGGAGATATTGATGCAGGGAATGTCAAAGACTTTTTTGAACTGGACACGTTTGAAACATTACAAGGCCGGTTGAATTCCGGTTTCGACATATCGTTTCGTCTCAATCAATGGAAAAATATTCAAAAAGAAAACATTCAAGACATCTCGTGCAATGGAGAATTTTCCCTGGAAGATATTGATATACAATTAAAAGGCAATCATATCGCAATTCATGGACTGGATGGGAAAATCACCCTGGATGATGAAACAACTTCCATCCATCAGCTTGAATGCAAAATCAATGAAGACCCGGTTAAGATTCAAGGCTCCATCAGCCGTTTTATCCAATATCTAATGAAACCCGATGAGACCAATCTTTGGTATAATGCAGATTTATATTCGTCCGGCATGCATGTTCACAAGTATTTTTCACCGGGAAAAAATCAAAAAGAAACTAAAAATACACGCCCGTTTCACCTCCCGGAAAGAATATTTGGAAAACTAAACATACAAATTGATCAATTGACATGGAATTCGTTTAACGGCCGGAATTTTTCGGGTATGTTAGTGAATAAAAAAAGAAGTATTGCTCTGGAGTCCGCTTCCATCAATACAATGGAAAGTTGTATCCGGTTTGATGCTTCACTTTGGCAAAAAGACACCAGCAAAATGGCATTGAAATTCAGTACAAACCTCAAACGGGTAAATATTCAAGAACTTTTAAAATCATTTGACAATTTTGGTCAAAAATCACTACAGGCAAAAAATATAGGAGGCAAGGTAAGCGGTAAGATTGACCTGGGACTCCATTTCACACCTCAATTTAAGGTATTGAATGAATCAATTGTGTCGAAAGCCTCGTTAACAATAGAAAATGGTGCTTTAATAAAATTTGAGCCGATGTATGAATTAAGCAAATTTATTGAAGTAAGCGAGTTGGAAGATATCCGGTTTGAAACACTCAACAATACTTTTTTCATCCGCAATAGTAAACTAATCATCCCTAAAATGGATATCCATTCATCAGCATTCAACATTTCAGGTTCCGGTGTTCATCATTTCAATAATCATTATACATATCATGTTAAAGTATTGCTCTCCGAAATCTTATCGAAAAAGGCCCGGAAAGCCAAAAAAGAAAACCAGGAATTTGGAGTGATTGAAGACGACGGCGTAGGCAATACAAGCTTGTATCTAACGATTGAAGGAGATAAAGACGGGACAAATGTAAAATATGACCGGAAAAAAGTTCAGGAAGTAATCAAACAACGCTTTAAAAAAGAAAAGAACGAGCTTAAATCCGTGCTGCATGAAGAGTTTGGATGGTTTAAAAAAGATTCGGCATTGAAAGAAAAGAATGAAAACAAATCTGATTCAAAAAATTTTGTGATCGACTGGGATGAAAACAACAAAAAAGAAGCCCCAAAAGACAACAATACAAAAGAAAAACCTGAAAAGAAAAAAGAAAAAAAGGAGTTTAATATTGAGTGGGAAACGCATTAATCGCTCGGAATTTTTATATTCTAACAATTCTTACACCTAAACATAAACAAATGAATATTTATTTTAAAAAACAAGTTTGGAAACTATTTTTACTATTATTCGCCATTTTAATCGGCATTGGTTCATTATTATACACCAATCACCTGGTAAAGCGCTTATCGAAAGAAGAGCGCAAAAAGATAGAAATATGGGCCGAAGCGACCAGGCAGTTAGGCCAACAGGGGATTGATAGCGAAAACATTAATTTTCTGGTTAAAATAATTCAAAACAATGAAACGGTTCCCGTGATTCTCATCAATAATAAAGAAGATATTATTTCTTACCGCAACCTTGACACCTCAAAAGTTCAGCATCCCGGCTACCTCGAGAAAACACTTGAAGAGATGAAGGAAGAACACGAACCAATAGAAATAGAACTGAATGAAAATAAAAAACATTATATCTATTACAAAGATTCCATCATCTTAACAAAATTATTATACTATCCATATATTCAGCTAGGAGTCATTTTATTGTTCATCATGATTGCGTATTATGCTTTCAGCGTTTCGCGCAAAGCAGAACAAAACAAAGTGTGGGTGGGGCTTTCGAAAGAAACAGCACACCAACTAGGCACGCCCACTTCTTCACTCATGGCATGGGTAGAAATGTTAAAGCTAAAAAATGTAGATAATAAAATCGTGGATGAATTGGAACGTGATACCTTACGCCTGGAAAAAATTGCTGCCAGGTTTTCAAGAATCGGGTCTAAACCGGTAATGAAAAAGAACAGCCTGAATAAACTATTAGACAGTTCGAAACAATACATGGATAAACGTTTTTCCGAGAAAGTAGACCTGCAATTGAACCTGCCTTCAAAAGAATTGTTCATCCCTCTCGACACAGCACTTTTTGAATGGGTTATTGAAAATGTCTGCAAAAATTCTTATGACGCCATTGAAGGGGCAGGAATAATTAAAATTGATATAAAAGAAAATAAATCATATATATATATTGATATAATTGACAGCGGAAAAGGCATTCCAAAATCAAAACATAAAATCATATTTAAACCCGGGTTTACAACCAAAAAAAGTGGTTGGGGACTAGGGTTATCATTATCTAAACGTATCATTGAAGATTATCATGATGGCAAGATTTTTGTTTTACAATCCGATCACGGAGGCAAAGGAACAACAATCCGGATTATTTTAAAAAAAGAACATGAATCTGCTTAACCAGTGATTGTTTATGTGGTCTTCTAATAATAAATCAGTCATTTGAAAACACAAATCATCATTGAACAAATCATTGTCCTGGGTATCCTGATTATGACAGGCGCCATTGGGGCATGGACCCGGGTTATCAATGCAACGGTAAAGGAATCAATTGCCCGGCTTGTTTTTAACATTACACTCCCTCTCCTGATCATCACGACATTTATGAATATGGAGATTTCGGGTAAATTATTACAAAACGGGTTGTGGGTATTGATCTTTTCAAACATTTCTATTTTCATCATGTGGGGTGTAGGAAAAATAACATTAAAATGGCTGAAAATCAAACCAAAGGTTAAATCTGTCCATCTCGTGCATACCATGTTCGGGAATATTGTCTTTTTAGGGTTTCCATTGATCGATGCCATGTACCCAAAAACCGAAGCGCTTCTTTATGCCGCTCTTTATTATCTTGTTTCCACTTATATAATGTGGACCATTGGTATTACAATATTACAAAAAGACGGAACAAAAAAAGACCTTAAACACCAGATGAAGAATCTTTTCAATCCAAACACCATCGCTTTTTTTATTGGATTGATATTGATGCTGTTCCAGGTGAAAGTTCCTGACCTGGCGTATAATGCACTTAAAGGCATAGGAAAAACCACTATTTATTTATCTATGCTTTACATAGGTAGCGTATTGGCCACTGCACCCATTAAAGGAATCTTTAAACGATATGACACCTTTATATTAAGCCTGAATAAATTGATTGTTGTTCCCATTATCATAATTCTCTTGATTAAATGGGTTACAGGTATGTTTAATATCGCATTTGATGAAATAGCACAAAACATTGTCATCATTGAAACCGCTATGCCATGCATGTCATTAATCGTGATTTTGGCCAAAAACTACGGTGCAGACGACGTAAAAGCGGTTGAACACGTATTTGTAACGACAATACTCAGCTTGTTTACACTACCATTTATTTATTATTTGATTGGTGTTATATAATCCCTGGTAATCTGAACATTATACCCTTCTGCATTACTGCCCTCAAGATTGCCCTGCAAGTACTTAAACACTATCATTCAGCCGGTACTGTATCCTGCATAATTTCCGGTGTTTCTTCAACAACACCCTGTTCTTCTTCCTGTAGGATTTCAATCACATCCACGATATTGATCCGTTCTCTATTATAATAGGCCACGATAAAGGCATTTTTGATCCCTGCATCCCGTATTTCATCTCTTAATTCTACAGCTTTATTCAATGAAAATGCTTTCCCGGCAAGAAATTTCGACAAGCCTCCTTCTACTTCACGCTGAATAAGGTATGGAATTTTTTCCTGTAGCTCAGCATACATTTTCATTTTAAATTTCATATATTTCTTCGGATTCCTGTAGGCGCCAATTTGAATTTTAAATACCAGGCCATCTTTTTCTTCTTCTCCATATTTCCTGACTACCATCTTGAATGTCATTTCATCCAAATCACTACCCATATTCTGAACCCCTTTGGGTTGATATGATTCTTTATCTATGTTTGTCATCTGTCCCTGCTCAACACTTGAACCTTTTTCAACCGGAGAAAAAATAGTTCTCCTGTTGATCCACCTGCCCTGCGGATTATCCCGCCCGTCTTCAAACTGATTAGGAGCAATAGGCTGTTCTTCTCCATACCATTGCCCGGTGAGCCTCGAAGATTCTATTCCTTTGCTCATTAAATAATTCATTACAGTCAAAGTCCGGCGTTTGGATAATTTCATGTTATACTCCCTGGTATCTACGTTATCCGTGTGCGAAGCTATGACAATATTGATATCTGTATATGATGTTTTAAGTTGATTTGTCAACTTATCCAATTGATAACGAGCTTTAGGGGTCAATTTAACAACATTGAACGGGTAATGGATGATTGGCCATTCCAAATCTTCTTTTTTTGCAGGAGGTGATGATGATGGCTTCTGTTTTTCTGTCTCATCTGTTTCATCAGTTTGATCTATCGCATCATCTTTGGGCTCTTCGTCTACCTTTTCAGCAGTAACATCAACCGGTTTTTGAATTTTATTCAAAAATATGTCTTTAAAAATGAAGGTATCATTTTCAGGTGGAATGATCTGGTGTTCTACAGTATCATAATCTTCTTTATATAATAAAGCATAATACATTGTATCATAACATAACGAGGCCGAAAAAATATGGCTTTCGCTTGTATTTTTTACCATTACATTTTCATTGTTTTGTTTCTGATACAGTTCAATAATGGAAGAATCGAGTGGTACTTTATCCTGATCATATATCGTATATTTTAGCGTAAATCTTTTCTTTTTTTTCTTTATAGAATAATCGAATTGATAAATTTTATCACAACATGTTGATTTATACAATGTTTGCATGTTTACCCGATTTGAAGATATAAATGCACGATAGGCATTTTTATTCTTCATGTAATGAATATAATAATAATCATCTGCCCCGGTATTAGCAGGATGGCCAATATTTTTAACCTGTTCCCAGCCTGAATAAGGGCTCCCCTTTGCCCTGAATATATCAAAACCTCCCAGGTTCACATGTCCCTGAGAACTGAAATAAAAAAAACTGTTCGTATTATCATAAAAAGGGGCATATTCATCGTATGGGGTATTTATATTATCGCCCAGGTCTACAACTTTTCCAAATGTACCGTCTTCTTTCACGATCGTGTAATAAATGTTATAATCATCTGCATTAGGTTGGCGATCCGAGACAAAAAACATGACCTTGCCGCTTCCCAAATATGTAATAAATGGATGCTTTGAAGAATTTCCTTCCAGGTTTACAGGTTCATCTAATTTTTGAGGGTTACTAAATATTCCCCGTGAGAAATCACTTTTATATATATGGCATGCTTCTTCCCCGTTTTCATTGGAGCAAAGTGAAAAATACAATGTATTGCCATCCGGATCAAAAGCAGGGGAAACCATATGGATAAAATGATCGGGCAACTTCATCTCCACGGGAGTTCGTTTGCTCCAAACATCTTCATCCGGTTTATAACGGGAAATAAATAACCTGTTAACATAAAAAGTATCATATTTTGCTTTTACATTTTCAAAATTCACCTTTTTAACCTTCTTGGTAATAGGAACTGTCCCGATAAACCAGATGGTGTCATTTCTAACGAAGGCTGCATAATTCGAAAGGGATTTATTAACATTTTTCCCTAAAGCGATCACCTGATTAGTTACAGGCTCTTGTATGATTTTTGCTGCTTTTTGGCAATTTTTTACATTATCACGGGCCTTTTCTTTATATTCACGATCAACACGGGTCCTCCGGCTAAGGAATTTGTCGAAATTAGCACGGGCCTCATCATATTTTTCGAGACTCATTTGCATTTCAGCGAGCCAGTACAATGACAAGGGAAATTTATTCAATGCCTGTTCAACAATTTCATCATAATATTTTTCAGCTTTCTCATATAAACGGCTTTGCCTGTACGATTCCGCCAGGTGATACATCAGTTCATAATTTTTACGGTATGATCGCTTTTCATCAAGTGCCTTATTATAATAGCGGATCGCTTCAAAAAATTTTTTTCCCTGAAAAAGATTTTCTGCGATCTCATAATAATCTAATGTTGAACGATGCCTTATTACGTCTTGATTATATGTATATATAAAGGAACTGTAAAACAGGATCCATACAATAAAAAACTTTTTACTAAAATTCATGCATTGATATATTTTGCATAAAATTAAAAACTTGTCCCCGGATTTCCTTCTAATTGTATAATATTTTTCATGACAGGCGAATAAATGATAGAAAATTCGAGCCCACCACTGGTTTCACTTAAAGACTGAATGCTTGAATACACATCATAACTTACACCAAATTTAAAATTTTTAAATTGAAAATCCAGGTTGGTGATAATGGAATTATTGTAATACCGGTACCATAATCCAAACCCCAGGGCAAAATGACTATCCGGGAAAGCATATTCCATAGATGACCCTCCGGCTATCATCCTGGCTCCACTTTGCTGCATGAACATCACGTTAGGTATTATGCTGATGACTTCAGACAAAGGGATTCTTCTTCCTGCATGAACAAGATATCTCCTGGTCATATTATCCTGAGTGCTTAAAAAAGACATCTCCGGTTCCAATACATGAAATACTGCTGCACCCAAAAAAACCGTTGAATTGCTCTTGATAAAATGATACCAGAACAACCCGGCATTTAAATCATATACCAGTGTTTGCTCTGTTGTTACATCTAAACCATGAGGAATAGAGGGGTCATAAAATGTAGATATAGTCCATTGGTTAGGAAATGAAAATTCATTCATATTCAATTGATGTTGCAGTATTCCACCCTGAAATCCAAATGATAAATAATGCGTTTGCTTATTATTCAGTGCTATATGATAAGCTCCCGATACCATCATATAAAGCGAACTAACGGCATTATTGGCCAGCTCATCCTTTGTGGCAATCACCCCTAATGAAGCAATATCTTTATCTAATTTCCCCCTGAACAATTTCATATCAAAAGAGCCACCGTATGTTTTGTAAGGTATTAAATTCTGACTCTGGTCACGATAATTCAATGCCAGTCTGATATCTCCTGCTGAAACACCGGTTAGTGCAGGATTAAGATTCAGGGGCGAAGCATAGAATTGCGAAAAATAATAATCTTGTCCAACCATCCGGATCACACTAAACCACACTATTAATATACATATTAATAACTTTTTAGAATGTAATTCAGCAATGTTCAGGAATGGTATTTTTTTCTTCATATACTGTTTTTTACTTGATAATGGTTATTGTTCCTTTTCTCGTGTACTGAACACCCTCGTAATCTACTACTTTTAATATATAACCAAAGGTTTGCATCTGTTGTTTTTCTCCTTTGTATGTTCCATCCCAACAATTGTCCATCTCTGTAGAATGAAAAACCAACTGCCCCCACCGGTTATATATTTTAAGATCAATTTCTGCAATACCGACTTCTTTTACACATAGTTTCCTGTTTTCAGGAACATTTCCATTAGGAGCAAAAGCAGACGGCACATAAATATCCAGTCCTTTTTTGGCGCTGATCTCTACATTTCCCCGTGCTGTACAGCCATAAATATTGGTCACGGTAACAATGTAAAGAGTAGAGTCAAGAGGCTTGATGATTGGATTGGCAATGGTATCCGAGTTGATAATGTCATCTTTTGGATTCCATTCATATAAAACACCCCCTGTAGCAAAAAGTTGAACTTCTTCTCCCCAGAAAACAGATGTATCAGGCCCTGCTACTACTACAGGCAATGGATTCACTTTTATAGTTGTAGTATCTGTTTGAGCACCACAATAAGGGCTGTTAATGGTAACTACATAATGTGTAAGTATATCCGGAGTGGCCATGGGATTACTAATATTTGGATCATTGAGCCCGGCCGCAGGCATCCATATATACTCTGTCCCTCCAATAGCGCTTAGTTGAATGCTTTCTCCCCTGCAAACAGAATCATATGTGAACATCACCCGTTGTTTAGGCAAAGCTGTTAACTTCATATTATCGGTTTGCCTGCATCCATGGCCATCTGTTACTGTCACCGTATACTGTATATTAATGGTCGAATCAGTGAAATTAATCGGTTTTGCAACCGGATTGGCAAAATCATTATTGACCAATCCATTTAACGGGGCCCATTCATATGTATATGGAGCGCTTGTCCCACTGCCAGTTGGAGTACCACCTATCTGAACCGAATCAAAATAACAAATGCTATCATTCGGGCCGGCATCGGCCGTGGGCAATGAATAAATACCAACCGAAACGGTGTCATAATTTTCACACTTTGCCAAATCAGTAACAGTTAAAACATAATGGGTAAGTCCCGGTGGAGAAGCAACCGGATTTTCTGATTGTGGATCATCGAGATCCCCTGGTGGGCTCCATAAATAGGTGTATGGAGATATCCCTCCTGTTGCTGCCGGGCTTCCGCCAATGGTAAGCGCTAAACCTTCACATATTGTATCTCCTGCCCCTGCATCAGCAGTTAAATTCCGGCTTACAATAACTCTCACTGTATCTGATCCTGTACAATTAATAGCATCAGTTACATTAACAGTATATGTTGTACTCACCGATGGTTTTGCAAATGGATCGGCAATTGTATCATCGCTTAAACCACCGGCAGGTGACCATGCATAACTTATCCCGCCCCGGGCTGTTATCCGGATGCTGTCTCCCTCGCATATCATTGTATCCGGATAAGGAGTTATGGAAACAGAAACATTATTCACATTAATAGTTACACTGGCATCATCGCTACATCCTGCATTGTCTGTTACAGTGACTGTATATATAGCCGTGTCGGAAGGTGTTGCAACAGGATTCGCAATATTCGGGTCACTTAATCCGGCCGTTGGAGACCATTTATAATTGTCTCCGCCACCAGCTGTTAAAGCAACACTTTCTCCTCCGCAAATACTTGTATCCGGGCCTGCAACAGCTACCGGTATTGGATTAACGAATAAGTTAACTGAATCCAATGCTGTACATCCTATATTGTCTGTCACGTTCAAATACAAAGTTGTATCAGACACCGGGTAAGCAAATGGTGTGTCTATGGCAGTATCGCTGACAATACCAGCCGGGGCCCATGCATACTCATAAGGCGTTATTCCATTGGAAACCAATCCATTGAGCTGTGTCGTATCACCCATACAAAGAGTGTCAGGTACACCTGCATCGGCTATTAAGTTTGACACACTAATTGTAACAGTAGACGTATCTGCACACCCAACACCATCGGATGCGATCAATTGGTAGGTGGTGGTAGATGCCGGGGATGCTTTAGGAAACGGGGCGAATGAATTATCGAGGCTTGCTGCCGGTGTCCATGAAAAAGAATAAGCCCCGGTTCCTCCTGTTGCAGGGGGAGAACCACCCAGTTGAATGGTATCCTGTTCGCAAATGGCAGCATCCATTCCTGCATCGGCAATAATAGAAGGATTCACAACAACAGTTACTGTATCTATATCACTGCATCCAATACCATCTGTTATAGTGAGGATGTAAGATGTAGTAGAATTTGGTGAAACATTTTTAACACTTCCCAGTCCTAATCCATTATTCCAGCTATACGTAAGTGAACCTGTCCCGGTGCTCCCTGTTGCATCAAGTGTTGTGGATTGACCGTTACAAATGGTGTCATTGGGGCCTGCATCAGCAGTAGGTATAGGATTCGCATTAATGGTAACACTGTCAACATCCTGGCAATTAAACGAGTCTGATACAGTTAAAACATATAATGTAGACGGGGCAAGAGGAGTGGCATAAGGGTTTGCCAATGTAGTATCTCCCATTAACATGGAGGGTGTCCATGAAAAGCTTAACGGGGGTGTCCCGCCGGTGCCAGCCGGTGTTCCGCCAATCTGTACTGAGTCGCCTTCGCACACAGTTTGCGAAGCCCCTGCCTCGGCAATAGGAGACACACGTTCTGTTACATGTGTTGTATCCAATACAGAGCAATGATTGGTATCATGAACAGTCACGTAATAATAACCGGTATCCCCCACCTGAATAGTCTGACTTGTTTCTCCTGTGTTCCACTGGTAATCAATAAACTGAGATTGTGCATCAAGGATTGCTGAATCGCCGGAACAAATGGCTGCAGGTGGAATATCCAGGGTTGGATTTGCTACCACGCGAAAATCCTGAGACATCTCTTCTGTACAAAAACTTACATTATAAGTATAGGTAAGTGTATAAATACCAATAGAGTCAGGCGGGTCAAAAATAAATTTACCAAGTGCCGTGTCATAATGAATACCGGGGCCGCTATAAGTACCACAAGGATAAAGAGGATCAAGCGTATCCCGGGGTTCACCAAAACAATAGGTATAATCAGATGTATCCAGTCCAATCCAGGGGCCAACGTTCCAATTTGTTATCGATAATCGCTTAATTTTATCGTTATCTGTATCAGCAATATCTACAAATCCTTTTACAAATACTGATGTAGCAGTGGGATGACAAAAACGTGTATCAGAAGCACTCCCAATAGCATCCTGACACATGCCTCCGTTTAATCCTGCAAACGTGCTTACTTCACTTCCCCTGACTTTTTTTATGGCATTATTATTTTGATCTGCTATATATAATTCTTTAGCACAATTAATTGAAATACCGGTTGGAATATCAAATTGTGCTATAGATGTGTCCCCGATTGTAGTCCCTTTCCACCCAAATCTTCCTGCCCTGGGAAAAATTGAGTCTGAAGCAAAGTTATACCTGTAAACAATTTGTGCATCCCTGTCTGTTATATATAAATCCTCCCCGTCTGTTACAAGGTGCCCGGGCCTGTACAAGTTAGCCTCACTTGATTTTCGTCCGGCTGTAATGTCCTTGTTGCCTTTGCCCGCAATGGTTTTTACCCTGTGATTATTCCCTGGCCTGATATCAATTCGTTTAATTTTATTTGAATCTCCCGTGGAAGATTCTGATACATATATAAATTCTAAGGAAGGATCCAAAGCCAAACCAAACGGGTCCTGAAATCTTGCATCCACTCCTAATGTATCAGATACATCACCTTTTACACCACATTTACCTGCAATAGTTTTAACTGTGTCATTTCTTAGCCTGCGTATCGCCTGATTTCCTCCATCAACAAAATAAACTACATTCCCGGGGGTAACTACCAGTCCAAATGGTTTGTTTAATGTAGCTGAATCTATATAACCATCTTTACAACCTATTTTATTTGTATCGCCAACGATTGTTTGAGCATTTCCAAACGTATCTATTCTCACGATGGTATTTTCATTTGTTGTATAAATCTGTCCTTTGCAATCAGTAAAAATGCCTTGTGGGCTTTGTATTGCAGCTGATGTACTATCATTTACAATTTCAGAAACGCAAGGTGATTCTTTGATAAACGTTTCTTTCCATACCGTATCACAACTAAATTTATCAATATATCCTATCCGGTGTAGCATCCCTGGTTCCGGATCGCTGGGCCGGAAATACCAGAAGCTACCGTTGTAATGCACACCCGGGCCAATGAACATCCCACCAGTATCTACAGGAGTTAAAACATCCAGCATATCCGCAGAACAATATACTGAATCGAGTCCGCTCCAGTCAGCAGAAGCCGTTCCCACGAAATAACGAACAGAATCGTATGCTACCTGGCAATTACCATCTCTTACTTCCAAAATAAAAAGTGTAGTAGTATCTATCGTGGCAGAAGGATGAGCAATGGTTGAATCATTTAATAAAGCCCCCGGGCTCCAATTGATTTTATAAGGTGGGTGTCCGCCACGGGCAGTCCGTTCGCCTTCATTCAATATAAAACTATTGCCTTTACATATCGTATCATTTTCACCAGCATGAATATTTAATATTCCAACGGTATCTTTACATTGTATCGCATTGGTTAACGAGATATTGGTATCAGGTACAATCGTGGTACCAGAGGAAGGATAGTTGCCACTGTTAAGATTATCTGTTAAATTATTTACAGGTGAAGTATTGGAGATACTTGACACGAATGAGATGGTGTCAATTCCCGGGCATGCATCACTCATCAATCCGTTTGCATTGGTTTTAACAACATAAATATCTTTTTTACCAAATCCGCTGCTGGCATTTTCTGCATAGCCGGTCATAATATACCCGCCGTCACTTGTTTTCTTCATGGCTCTAAACCCATCGCTCCCGTCATATCCATACACCCTGGACCACTGGATACCACCTTTATTATTGATTTTCATCAAAAAACCATCGGAATCGCCTTTAACTTCAGAAACATTTCCAGGGTCAGAAGTAACACCACAAACTACATATCCTGAGTCACATGCCTGCACTACATCTGTAGCGTAATCCTTATCAGCGCCTCCATATATGCCAGCCCATTCTTTTGCAAGACCAGCATTTAGTTTCAAAACCAATATATCTCTACCCCTTGTGCTCACGGTTGTTGCACCTACCACCAAATACCCGCCATCAGCAGTGTTGATGATACGTGCTCCCATATCAAGGCCTGCTTTACTATAATAAATGCCATTGATGTAATCCAAATCCTGTTCAAATTTCATTACAATCAATTCACGTTTATTCAAATTATTTCCCAAATGTCCATATCCTGTAACAACATAATGGCCGTTTCTATCCTGGATGACAGAAGTCCCTGATGAACCATTGGATATATTAAAATCTTTGGAATCACTTATGCTTCCGTCTGAATTTAATTTCAGGATGAACCCTGTAGTATCATTTCCCCCGGGGTCTCTTCTAATTCCTGTAATCACGATATCATTGGTGGAAGTTTGTATGACAGAGTGTCCAATATCATCTATTGCAGTACTTGATCCATCTTCGCCATAGCGGTTACTCCAGTCAACTGAAAAATTGCCATAATCAATGTCCATTTTGCTTACTCCTATATCCTGGTTTGTTAAAGCTGCAGTACTTGATATATCGCCCAATAAAATTGCTTTCCCTGTTGATGTTGAGAGATGCATATCCCATAAATGATCATCCATTGAAGTAGAAAAACTAACTGTATTGAATCCATAAAAGGCAACAGTTGCATTTGACAATGCAACGTTATCTTTTAATATCATAGAAAGAACGATATCATCCATTCGCCCGGATGTAAAACTATACCCACCTATAACATAGGCTGTATCCAATTCGATGATCGCTGCCCCGATTTCATCTGCCGCTCCCCCCAGTATTTTTTGAAATGTATATTGAGCATGTATAAAGGAAGAATTAAAAGACAGGATTATTAAAAGATAAAATACTTTTTTAAAAAATACAGGCATATTAATTTTGTTTCGTATTTTAATTATTGAATATTACTTGTTTAAAAATAATACGAATATTATAAGAATAGGTTTGAATAAAATGCCTAAATTAATTAATTTTTTAAATAATTCTACAGAAATCATTTCCTCTATTTTTAATTTCTGCCTATAACGTTCAATTATGCCGTAAATAAGCATCTGCATTATTTTATTAAAATGGCATCAGTGTTTTGTTATATCCACTGATGCCATTATGTGATTTTGTTTATAATTCTTTAAATGCAATTTGTTGTTTATCCGATTCTATGATTTTTTGGTAAAATGACCTGAACGCTTCATATTCATCAACAGGGACATAGCCAGTTTTGTATTTAACTGTTTTCTCAATGAACAACTTATTTCCTTTTTTATTAAACTCAATAGTATAAGTTGCATACTTAGAGTCTATCGTTTGGGATTCAGGCATTTCAAATAGTTTTTTATCTGCCGGAATAGTAACCACCATATTTTCAATTGTCCGGTTAATCTCATCAAATTTCCAAATTGATATGGGATATTTACGTTCTGCATTGGAAAGAAAATTCAACTGCTCAAATTCATTGGCCCATGGTAATTTAAATAGATATAAGCTGCCCACTTTATTATAAGGGTTATTTAGTTTGAAAGAATAATCATAAAACACAGTATCAGTAATGGTATCCAGATTTCTGAATTCAAGATGTTCAATGGAAAGGTAATTTTCAAAATCATCACTGATGGCTTCCGTTATTTCTTTTGCCCTCCTGTTTTCGCCTAAATCTCTATAGCTGTCCCGGATGCTTTCGGCATATTTCCCGGTTTTATAGTTTTTGCGCTTCACAACCATTTGGCCATTTTCAAAATGCACAGTAATATCCCTGTTGATCGTGTTTAATTTCCGGGTTTCGGGATTTAAATACCGGGGTGCATCGTTGTGCTCATTAATGACCAGGATAAATGACTCGAAAAGACTGCCTGTTAATGCACCGAATGGAAGTTTGTCTGATGTCAGTTCAACAAAATAATCTTCCTCGTCAATTGTTACCTTTGCGATACAGTGGTTAAAACTAATAGATGGAAGTGGCAGATCATTTTTCCCATTATTCCTTGTATTATTTAAAACAAGTTCTGCTTTTAACCCGATTTCGCGACAGAGTGTTACAAACAGCAATGATAAATCTTTGCAATCTCCAAGCCGTGTATTCAGCGTTTTCGTGGGATCCTGTGGCACATAAGAGCTTTGCCGGAATGAAATGGAACTATAGCGTATATTATTGACAATGTAATTGTATATTTTTATTACTTTTTCTTTATTTGACAATTCTACTCCTTCAGGGAACAACTCTTTAAGCAATTGCCTGGCTTCAAATTCCATTTTCACTTTTCCTGCTGTAAGGTCATTATACCATGATGCAACGAAATTCCAGTCAGGCAATGAAGAGACAAAAAGAACGTCACCATATTCCGTAAGAGCCGGTGTATAACTTTCGGATTTCACACTTTCAATATTTTCCAATTCCCAGGTATACCTGACATTATTATGTTCCAGTTCTTTTATGTCCGGTTTTAATGTATCATTGTTCATCATTTTATAACTGAATTTTTTATCTTTTGGGACAATCAGGCTATACCGGTCTTTTAACACGGGATAAAAAAGCTGCAAATAATGCTTAGGTATCAATAAACAATTAAATGGAATTACAAAATATTAAATGTATCATTA
>CAYFQI010000029.1:0-16461 GCA_964345135.1 uncultured Bacteroidales bacterium | reverse complement strand
ATTAATCGGTATTATTCATTATATTTGTTTTTTGAAAGAAAATAATTAATAGAAGCCCCCTTAAATTGTAAAGATCAAAACCAAGTTACTGTGCGAGAATAAACCTTACACTAAATCCAATACTGGTATTTTTTGTCGCATATAGCCTGGAAATAAATGGGTTAGTGGATTGCCTGTTATAAAAAACCGTGAGGGTAAAATTACTGCTCACTGCATAATCCACAGATAATTTCGATGTTACAATTTCTCTCCCCTGAGATACTTCCGGTTCTCCACCTTCCATATCCCGGTAGATATTCAGGTTTGACCTAACACCCACATCTGCATTTAATTTTAAGTCACTTTTAAAAGATTTCTGATCGCCATTACCAAAATTTAATATCAAAGGTACTTCGTCAAAACGGTAACTGGCACCTACAGAAAACTCGTTACTCCGTATTTCTGTTAGTCTGTTACTTGCCAAGCTCAATGACATGCTTCTTGATTTTTGCCACTTAGCTCCAACCCTGAGATCATTTTTAAATGTTACATCAATTCCAACGAGGGGTCTGAATTGCTCACTAATAGAAACACCAGAAAAATTGTATTTCGAAATGTAGTCGCCCTGCGTATTAATAGTTTGCCGGGCGCTGTCATACTCTGTATTACTGATAAATGAACCCGTGCTGTAGGAACAATTGTATGAGTGATTCAGACTTACTGATTTGAAGCGTTCTTTAATCCAGTCTATCTTTGACAGTTTGCTAAACCTTACCCTCCAGTTAGGAAGCATGTATTGCCAGCTCTGAAGTGCCTCAAGGGGAATCTTATTCACTCCCCGGATGCCGTAGGCAGCGAGAAATGAGGATATTAGATTTTGCTGTGCATACGGGCCATAACCATTGGCATAGCCTTTATAATTAACACTATCATCAGATTCGGGAAGATAAACATGGCCTTCCGGATTATAAGCCGTATCCCATCTCATCCTTCTGTCTGCTAATCGCCTGGAAATGTCCTTGCGATTATTCCTGAAATCTTCAAATGCTTGCGAATGATAATTATTTGAGTCATTGACCTGTTCAAAAGCGGTTCCAATTGCTATGTATGACATACTAAAACTTCCTGTTTCCGTGTAAGCAGCATTATCAAACTCGGGATATCTCTTCATAGAATCATTATACGTGAAATATGTTTCCCTATTAAACGATTGTGTCCAGTTTCCTGACAATTCAATTTTAAAACCATCAAAAGGTTCAAAAGTACTTCTTACATTGAGACGTTTGGTATCTGAAAACAATACCGGATTTATAATATTTGAATCTCCTGTATGCCAACTATCAGTATTAATATTGTCTCCCAACCATTCCTCATCTGTATTTCCCAGGATAAAAGGAACGCCTGGTGAATTAAATGAATCATCCAGTCCAAACCGAAATAAATTAGCCTCTTTTTTATACCCGGGGATTGTCGTGGCATTCCCTTTTGAATAAGAAACAGAGAAATCCCGGACCCCCATCATTGTCCGGATAATTTGTTTTCCAATAACAACGAGCGGGTTTGGATTTTTTGCCACTTTTCCTTCAACCTGAACGGTTGCATTGTTTTTGGTTTCATCTGGTATGAATTTCACCCGATTATTATTAACAATTTCCAGCTCACCTTTAACTTCATTGCCACTTGCGTCCGTCACCCATACTTTCACATCTTCGGTTCCAAGCTTATGATAAATGGACTTGGATTTTCCTTTCCGCAAATTAATGTTTTCTTTGTATTCAACAGTTTTAATATCTTCTTTTTTTTGACGCTTGTCGTTTTTATTAATGCGTTCAAGAAAGCCTACCTTGTTGTATAACCTGGTCAACTGAAATCGTGTTGAAAGCCGGATATTCCGGGAATTATCAATGGTATTTCCCAAATTGTCAATTCCTTCAACATTGGAATAATCCGGCCCGGCACTCCACCTGTATGTCCCGTCATAATTGGCAGTAGCACTGGTCCAATCCAACAGTCCAATTTTATTGATGGGAATTTTATATGTAATACCTAATTTATGTTGATACTGGAGAACACTGTTGCCAAACGCATTATCCACAATTTCATTTGTCATATTATCATATTTATTGTCCGGTGCTTCATATCTCAGTATCCCGTTTTTGGAAGGATCATCCATTCTTAACCTGTCGCCAGCACTCCAATCCAGTTGAAGACTTCGTGCGAGGTCAAATTTTAGTTTATAATTATTTTGCCAAATATAATTTTTTTCGACGGTCCACGGGAGCTTGAATTCTGAATCTGAAAAACTCAGGTTTCTGAATCTCTGCTCGCGGTACATGGCATTAAAATCAGAACGCCAGGAAATTAATGATGGTAAATAGTTAAAATTAAAATCCCTGATCAGCCTAAGTGCTTTTCCTTTAATCACTTTTCTGAAAGGATAAACATTTTTAGGCCTGAGGCTGTAATTATATACAAACCCGCCTTTAATTCTCTTTTCAACCAGTGAATCAATATCTATGTTTCGTGAAAATCTCTTGGAATATCCCAGGTGAAAGGCGAAATTTGAAGGACTATATATCCTCTGTTTGCCTTTGGACGGATTGATGCCTACATTTGTAAAATTGATGCTTTTCCTAAATTCCCTTTCCTGTACCATATGCTTCAACGCTTTCCTGGCACTGTCGCTTTCAAGACGGTCCAATGATTTTTTGAATTTCACGTCAGGTTCAAGGGGGTTGTACTGGGGTGTTGTAATGGAAGTAGAATAGCCAATATACATTGGAAGCCTGACTCCTGCTTTTTGGGGAAAGAATTTACCAAGTGCAATATTGGATGAAAGGTCAGCCCTGTATATTTCCACTTTGCTGCGTTCGTTTGTTTTTTTCTCAATACTTCCAAACCCGGGTTTAAGTGTACTTCCAGCTACATCAATGTTTGCAAAATCACTCAACGTGGTATTTACACGTGCATTCGCAGCCCATCCTCCTTCTTCTTTAAAATGAGACAGGCGCAATTCATTCATCCAGACTTCAACAGCAATAGGTTCTCCTGTATTTCCCTGATCTCTTGGGTTCCTGACACCTATCATGATGGTTTTAATATCGTTTAGGTTTGGATTTCCTTTAATGGATAATTTATTATTTTCGATGTATTCAGAATACAGGGTATTATAATCAATGCCTGTTCCACTATTCATTTCATCATTGCGTCTAAGCTTTAAATCCGGCAATTGGTTTAATTTAATATCAAACTCATTTTTCCAAACTAATTTACGATCTCGTTCATCTTCATCTCCACTTTTATAATTCCCTGGTTCGGTTATTTCGAGGGGTATTTCGTATTCATAATAATTCTCGGTAAAATCAGATCCAATTCTTATGAATGCTGTCACATCACCATCTTCTAAAGCATTTCTACCGGGAATTTCTGCTGCATGAACAAACATTTGCAGTCGCTTGTATTCCCTGATATCAAGTTGGGCTGTTTTGTAAGCAGCTCGTGCATGTCCATCCTGTAGTTCTTCAACAGTAAATGAGATGGCTTGTTCATTAAGCTGGCGCAACTGAGGATCTGCCGGATCCACCACCCTTGTTATACCCGGGGGCAATACATAGTTTACAGGTTCTTTATTATCATTTTCTTCAATATTTACAGCTCCAATAGCAAATTTGGTCTCGGGAGATTCAGGAACGGAAAGCTCTTCACCAGGTGAAATAAGTGTTTCATTAAATTTTCTCCATTCACTTCTTACAAGTTCAAGCGTAGCAAAGCGGAAAACTACAGAATCTTCAAAACCGGTAAAATACATTCGAGCGTACCGGATGGATCTAAAATCGCTAATAGGCCCCACCCGTTTATTATATTCCTTGATAGGTATCCGGAAATGATACCATGTGACAGGTGTATTATTATCACATTCCTCTCCTTTCCCCGTGGTGCTGACACTATCCATTATATAATTCATACCGGCCCGAAGGCTGTCGGGTGTAATATTTAACTTGTATTCAAAGTATGCCTCCTGTCCTTTTTTTAAAGTATTATCTTCATTAATATCTTCTACATCCGGGAGAGATGTTGCCAATGTTCTGTATGATTCCGGGGATTGTTCTTCAGTCGGTGAATTGCCTTCTAGCCCATTATATCGTTTATATCGTTGAATAATATCTGCTTTCTGATTATCATATTGAGTTGAACGAAAATACATATAATCATCATTTGAAGGATCTTGTTGTGCTTGTTTGTATGCTTTGGAATTTTTCCCTCCAGGAAATGTACTGGCAATTTCATCTAAATAATCATTGAAAAACGTTCTTTCATGTTCATTATCCAACCCGTCCAGCCCAACATCCTGGTGCGGCCTGTCTTCTCCATTATCAAAAGACCTCACATAAGAGTCGCCTGTAGGGATGCGCCCCCATACAGAGTATTCCACGCCTGTCGTTTCATCAAATTCCGGTAATTTATGCTCAAACATTTTTTTTCCATCTTTTAATATATCTTCCGATATTTCTCCCAGGTTAAAAATAAGCTGTCCCCCATCAGCATCCTTATTTTCAACAAACGGATCCATTAGCCAAAAATCAATGTACTGGATATTGGCTTCCTCAAAATCGGAATATGATAAATCCCGCATGATTCCACCCCATCGTGAAGAAGGATTTATCAAGTTTCCATTCTCATTGATCCCGTCAGATACATTGCTGCCTGCTGCATCATAATTATAAGGCCCTTTCTGGCCGGGATAATAAGAAATGTTCATAACAGGTATATTGGTAGGCATTCCGCTCGGGGTTTCGCGGTTTGGAAAAATCTCTGTTTGATATATCTCCCGGACATAATGGCTGCATTGATAATCGGGGTTCTTCCGCATGTATTCGGGGGTTAGACTCTTATTTCTCAGGAATAACGGATCAATATAATACCATGCTATTTTTGCCCGGTTATAATTATACACGAGGTTGTTTGTAGAGTCTGCTTCCGGGAATTTACCCTGGGGTGTACTCGCCAACACCCAGTTATGTACCGTGCGAATGTCAATGGATGATTCACTGGCTTCAAAATCATCAATATAAGCATTCCCTTCTTTTTCTATAGCCCTTGAATGGCCTGGTATTAAATGAGCAAATTCTCCTGTAACAGTAATAGTTGAGGGGGTTTTAGCATCAATAAATGGGATTTTATCTACCAATGAAGTAAGAAATTGTGATTCCGTGGTATAAGATCCATTAAAACCATACATGGTATTAGAAATCGGATCATTGCCAAAATCTACCTTTTTGGTTAAGGGACGCTCTGTAAGATTTAATAACGTGGCCCCGAGATAAAATTTATCAGACACCCGGTATGTCATGTCTGTACCTATAAGGGTTTTGGTTTGCATATTATATAATGCATTGCTCTCGAGTGAAATATTAATCGGTTTCCCTGATTCAAGTAATCCCTGTTTTAATATTTTTACTCTTCCAATTTGATAATCAACAGTATAATCTCTTCCTTCCTTAAGAGGGAGTCCGCCTGCAGTAACTTTTACAGAACCCTCTGGAATATTCAAGGCATTCAAGGGTATTTCAGAACCAGTAGATGATTTATAACTACCTTTCATGATAAACCTGTTCTTTTCAGCATTCTGCCTGGCAATTACCTTGCTGGAATCATATAATTCTTTAAAAACATATTTATTGATTTCATCAGAAGAATTTAAATTCCTTGATAAATATCGTTCCATATGCCTGCCAAAAGGTTCTAACACGGGAAATATCACTTTTCCTTTATCGGGGATAATGGTCACGTTCGGAATAAAATCGAACATCCCATCAGGATAAGGATCAAGGTGCGAATCAGCATTATCAAGATTCATCACGTTGATCAGGATGGAATCAGATACTTCTTTTTCTGGAATATAATTTACCGGCATTCCTGATTTAGGGTTTTCATATAATACCCTAAAAATAAAATCTTCTTTTTCGACCTGGTAGGCATTTAATGAATATACATTCTTCATCATCAAATCCCATGTAGGACTGGATGGTGATGTACTAAATGGTTTGAGCAGTTTCAAAACCAATCGCTTTTCATTTGAATTGATGTCTTTAGTGAGATTTCCAACCTTATATGTTTTACCCCGGTAAGTAAACTCAAACGCTACAGCTAAAATATCGTCAGGACTCAAAGTAGAATTCAGTGATATAAAACCAAGTTGCGAATTTAAAGTATAATCTCTTGGAGAGAGCTTCCTGGCATTATCTCTCGAGGCATAATCATCGTTAGAAAGTTCATTAATTCCAAGGATGATATCATCTATGTTATTGGCTGTATCTCTTAGCCCCTGGGTTAGCATATCCTCGTAAAGATTGTTTGCATTATTATAGGGTATGCTTTGATTACCACTTGGCTCAAAATATGAATTTGATATATTATCAGGATCATGTTCTGCTAAATCTACAAATGCAACAATATCACGAGCATCATCAAAATCATTCTGCCTATTTGTTACCCAGACTTCAATATCTGTAATGTTTATATATGATTTGACAATGGGCAATGATTCAAGTGACTTGTTATAGTTATCGCGAAAGAAATGAGAAAGAAAAAAGTGCCTGTTTTCATCATATTCGTCTGCACGCACGAGAAATTCCCTTTTTTGAGCACCTCCTTCTACAGTAATGGTTTTACTTTTTCCTTTTTTTTGTGAGAACACGCTTGTTACAGTTAAATGCCCGAATTTCATCTTGGTTTTAAGCCCAAACAGGTTTTGACTGCCAGTGATCAATGAGTTTTGAATGGGCAGTGTTATGTTCCCGACGCCTATTTCCTGGATTATTTCATCTTCGCCACCTTTATAACCGAGTTCCGTTTTATTTTCAAAGTCAAATGTTGCTTCAGTGTCATAGTTAATTCCAAGTTCAACTTTATCTCCGATTTTTCCAGTAACACTCATTTGTATTTTTTCCTGGAAATCAAATGTTGTCGTTGTCCTAAGATTTTCCTGAATATTCGGGTTATCTGTTTTATCAATATTGATCCCGAAAATCAATTGTGCTTGTCCCTGTGGTTCAATATCAATAGTATTTGTTCCAAAAATTTTATTGAATATTTTACTCCCGATATGAATTTGTGGGATCAGCTCAGAACTACCCGTGCTGGATTTACCGCGTGCCCTGTCATGAAAAAATTGTTGCCTGGTTCGCTCAAACCGCTCATCTTTGTATTCATCAACACTCAATGAACGGGAAGGACGATAATCCATATCTCCAATTTTATCCCTGATAATGTACTCATTTGATTCCTCGTCAAATTCAACAGAAGATTTGAGATTGGAAGGCCTGCTTAACGTTAACCCGGTATCATTTTCCGGTAATGAATAAGAATATGGTTTTTCATCCTCAAATGGATATGGCAATTCACCCGAAACTTCTCCGGGAATATTTTCCTGATTTTCTGATTCATCCTGACCGGGTTGTTGATTTCCACTACTTGCTGCAACGGTTTGAATTGATACAAAACAAAGCAGTAAAAAACTCAAATTAACGCTTTTTATAAATCTATATATTTTAAATTGTATCAAAGTAGATTTTTATTATAATTTCTTTAAAGCCTCTTTGACAAGGTTTTCAACTGATATATTTTTATTTTGGGAAAGGATATTGTCTAACACTTTTTCGACTCCTTTTTTAGAAAAACCTAAAGTTACTAAAGCAGAAAACGCTTCTTCTTTAATAGTATTGTCCTGTGCTGTAAAGAATTCATTTGTTCCAGACATTTCTTTTGTCAATTTATCTTTCAAATCCACAATGATTCGTTGAGCTGACTTTGCTCCAATGCCTTTAATACTTTTTAACTGGTTTACATCGCCATTGGCAACAGCTTCCTGTAATTGCGGGGGTGTTTGAGAGGAGAGAATCATCCTTGCTGTATTGGCCCCGATCCCGGAAACTGTTATCAATTGCCTGAATATCTCTCTTTCATTTTTATCATGAAATCCATATAATAAATGAGCATCTTCCCTGACAATTTGGTGAATATATATTCTGATTTTTTGACTTGCACGTTCATCATATTCATTTGAACAGAACGTGTATGTATTCAACGATATGTTCACAAAATACCCGATACCCTGATTATTAATAACCATAAAAGAAGGATTTAGTTCTGATATGATGCCTTCAATGTATTCGTACATAGAATTGTATATTTAAAATATTATAAACGGATATTATATATTAATATTTTAATTTTTATTTTTTTCAAATTATTTTAATCGTTTACTAAGTTGTTGTTTGTATTGGTTCCAGTTTTCAATATTTTTTCTTGCTACTCCAGAATCCACTGCAGCTTTGGCAACCGCTGAGGAAACTTCAGAAATTAGCCTGGGGTCATGTGGTTTGGGTATAATGTATTCTCTTCCATAAGAAATATCATTTTTTTGATATGCGATTTTGACTTCATCCGGTACTTTTTCCTTTGCCAATTGGGCAAGTGTTTTTACGGCAGCAATTTTCATTTCTTCATTTATAGAATGTGCCCTTACATCGAGTGCCCCTCTGAAAATAAAAGGAAAGCCAAGTACATTGTTAACCTGGTTCGGATAATCGGAACGTCCTGTTGCAAAGACAATATCATTTCTTACATTGATGGCCTTTTCATATGCGATTTCTGGTGTAGGATTGGCCATTGCAAATACGACAGGACTTTTGTTCATGGATTGTAGCATGGAATCTGAAAGGATATTGCCGATAGACAATCCCAGGAACATGTCAGCGCCTTTCATTGCATCTTCCAATGTTTTTTTATTTGTTTTTCGTGCAAATTGTTTTTTTATGGGGTTCAAATCTTCTCTATCTGTTGATAATACTCCCCTGCTGTCGAGCATTAAGATATTTTGAGGATCTACACCTAGTGATATATATAATTTAGTACAGGTAATAGAGGAAGCACCTGCACCATTGACAACTATTTTTAAGTCTTCTATTTTTTTTCCTGTAATATCCAGGGCATTAAGTAAACCGGCACTTGAAATAATAGCTGTCCCATGCTGATCATCATGAAAAACCGGGATGTCTAATTCTTGTTTAAGACGCTCTTCAATTTCAAAACATTCAGGAGCTTTAATATCTTCCAGATTTATGCCTCCAAATGTATGGGAGATGGATTTCACGATCTCTATAAATTTACCAGGGTCTTTTTCATCTACCTCTATATCAAACACGTCCACATCAGCAAAAACTTTAAAAAGCAATCCTTTACCTTCCATGACAGGTTTTCCGGCAAGCGCACCGATATCGCCCAAACCAAGCACAGCCGTTCCATTTGTTATTACTGCTACCAGATTTCCTTTTGCAGTATACTTGTAACTGTCCTCCATATTTTTTTGTATTTCGAGACACGGGTCTGCAACTCCCGGGGTATAAGCCAATGATAAGTCATTTTGTGTTTTATACGCTTTGGTTGGCACTACTTCAATTTTCCCTGGACGACCATTGGAATGATAATCAAGAGCTTCTTGCTTTTTATCTATACCCATTTTTAAAATCTGATTTTAAAGTTTATATTTTTTATAATTATGTTGTTGTTCATTTTATGCATAAAAAAGCATATGTCTTGGTGTCCGAGTGTTCTCGGTACATTAATCTTATTAACTTCTATTATTCATCATTCAACTTGAAAAATCATACAAATTATCATGTTGAATCAATGCAACTTATATTTTTGACACATCATAATTTGGCAATGTATTCTTTTTAATGTTTTTATTCATCGTACGGTTTCTATGAATATCAATTGCCAGATATAATGCCTGTTTAAAAGAATGATGATCTGCAATATTCTCCCCGGCAATTTCGAACGCTGTCCCGTGGGCCGGGGAAGTACGGACAATCGGCAGTCCTGCTGTAAAATTCACTCCATCAGTATAATCAATGGTTTTAAACGGTGCGAGGCCCTGGTCATGATACATTGCTAACACGGCATCAAATGCAGAGAATTTATTGGTCCCAAAGAAACCATCTGCAGCATAAGGGCCAAATGCCATGATATTTTGTTCACTTGCCTGTTCTATCGCAGGGATAATTACTTTTTCTTCTTCATCACCAATCACACCATTGTCGCCACAATGAGGATTCAATCCAAGCACGGCAATCTTGGGTTTACGGATATTAAAATCTACCCGCAATGATTCATTCATCACTTTAAGTTTCTTCATGATATTTTCGATTGTAATCAAAGAAGGAACTTTAGATATCGGGACATGTCCCGTGACAACTCCAACTTTCGTGTATTCATTGATCATAAGCATCAATACTTCCCGTGCATCAAACCTTGATTTCAAGTATTCAGTATGGCCCGGGAAATCAAATTTATCTGATTGCACGTTAAATTTATTGATGGGGGCTGTAACCAATGCATCAATTTTTTTTGCTTTTAAATCATCCACAGCCCTTTTTAATACTTCCAGAGATGCGTCTCCGGCTGATTTTGTTGATTTACCCAATTCAACACGAATGCTGTCGTCGAGACAATTCACGATATTGCTTTTGTTATTTTTGCTTTCGTCGGAATTGTTAATGCGATTCAGATTGATATTGTTCAGTTTTAATGTATTTCGATGATAAGCAGCTACTTTTGATGATCCGTAAATAATTGGTGTACATAACTCACTGATTCGTTTATCTTGTAATGTTTTAAATATGACTTCATATCCAATACCATTCATATCACCCTGGGTGATTCCTATTTTTAGTTTTTTCTTTTCCATGGTCATTGATTTATTTGTGTATCAGAATAATTTTTCAGAAAATGATAAAGTAGCCTCACTCCTGACCCAGTTGCGCCTTTCCCCCTGTAGCTGTCTTTTTCATTTATGAAAGCTGTTCCGGCAATATCCAGATGAATGTAAGGATAATCTGTAAAATGTTCAAGGAATTTACCGGCAGTGATAGCACCGGCTTCTCTTCCTCCTATATTTTTCATATCAGCAATATCTGATTTTAAAAGGTCTTTGTATTCATTCCAAAACGGAAACTTCACGACCCTCTCATATACTTCATAACTACTATTTATAAGTTTTTGAAATGTTATATCCGGTGCATTCCCCATTCCAACAATTCCATATTTCCCAATGGCAACGGCTGCAGAACCGGTTAGTGTTGCTATATCTATCACCAAATCAGGATCGTATTGTTTCGCATAGCTCAGTGCATCAGCCATGATCATTCTTCCTTCAGCATCTGTATTCAATACTTCTACTGTTGTTCCATCATGCATCTTGATTACATCTCCAGGTGTATATGCATTTCCATCCGGACGATTATCTGTAGCCGGAACCAATCCAATGACATATACAGGAATGTTTAATGATGCCAATAAATACATGACTCCAGCAACAGCTGCAGCTCCGCTCATATCGGACTTCATTTCGTCCATACTGCTACTTGTACTTTTCAAGCTCAACCCTCCGGTATCATATACAACGCCTTTTCCCACCAATACAACAGGCTTTGAATTTACTGGTTTTTCAGGTCTCCATTCAAGAATTGAAAACGTTGGTGGATCAATGCTGCCCCTGTTGACAGCCAATAGTCCACCGAATTTCAACTTTTCAATTCCGGCCTTATCAAATGTTTTTACACGAAAGCCAGACTCTTTCCCCATGACCTGGATTTCTTCCGTCAGTTTTTCTGCGTTAAGAAAAGACGACGGTTCATTGACCAAATTGCGCGTATAATATACGGCTTTGATTATTGTATTGAGTTCCACGACTTCATCTGCAAAAATTACGTCACTATAGATACGGACTTGTTCAATAGAAGATTTTTTTTCACCGGGTGCTTTTTTATATTTAACGAATTTATAATTGGCCAATACCAATCCTTCTAAAAATGTAATGATATCACCGGATTTATTTTGATTGTCAACAATAGTGATTTCTTTAATGTTTTTATGATTCAACAAATTGTTTAATTCTGCACCTGCTTTTCTTAATTCCTCATAAGATTCATGTATTTGTTTGGTATTATCATTTTTAATATAAATAAATATCCACCTTTCGTATTGATTTATACATACAATTTTTTGCTTGTTCTGAATTTGCCGGTGAAGGTATTGACGTTCTTTTTTATTTAAATATTCTGAAAAGTTATGTTCATCTTTCCCAATCAACACACTATTATCGCTCTCACTCAATTCATCTGTAATCCTGACTATATTTTCCATTGATCCGAAGTTATCATTTTATATTTAACTGGCAAAGATAATTTAATAATTTTGAATATTGAACGACTGCATTAATTCAATAATTTAATAGAAATCCAATGGTTTCTTTTTTTCATATTTTAAATCCTGTAATACTGCGGATTTAACATTAATAGTAAAAGTATAAAATTTTCTATTTCCAAACGGTGATAAGCTCAGGCGCATTTCCCAACAGTGAAGGTCTCTGTATATATTCATATTCGTATGAGTCAACTGATAAATTTCAAGATCAAATCCTGAGCTGAAACCGATTTTCCATTTATCCGTCAGGTTTAAGTTCCCCCCGAATCCAAATGTCTGGATCACATCTTTTTTCTTAAACTCATGGGGCCTAGTCATTGTGATATTATAATTGATGTAAAGGCTCCATTTCACATTAAAATAATCGTATACATTTTTTTCTTGTCCGCCAGATGTATTTTGATTATTTTTTTTGCTTTTCTCGTCTTTGTTTTCGGTTTTGTTAAATGTACTGTTATTGATTCTTGTACTTAATGAAGTTGTGAATTGCGTTAATCGCACCAACTTTTTGTTATCCGAATTAATCAAAAATTGATTCACCCTGACGGCATTCCCTTTTTCGTTAAGCACATGCACATAGGGATCAAATGTTCCACCAAAAGTAAGGTCAATATTGTCATTCAGCAACCTGGTTCCACCGGTAAACCTAATATTAGAAAGATTTAACGAATCGGCAAATACATTGTACGAGGTTCTGAAATCAAGATGATCCAGGATTTTAATTTTGTTAAATTCATTGGCGGTATCATTTTTATTCCTGATTTTGGCCTCTATATTGTTTCGAATACTCAGGCCAATGCTCCCGCTTTCTTGTTGCGTTACAGAAGGCGTGCCATATATCCCATTTTGAAAGACAGAATATTTGGTATAGGATGTACCCAATGAATCGGCAGCGATTTTCCTGTAATAATCAGGCAAAAATCCGGAAATATCAGGTGTATACCCAAAGCTAAGTGAAGTGCTCATTACATGTCTGATTGCACTAACTTTGGCATTTGGATTGCGGAATTGATACATTCCATAAAGTTTAGGAGTAAAACTTGTACTAACGGAAGGTTTAATGGTATGGCCATAACGAAAGCCATAAATAGTATCTGTTATGCTATGAAAATAAGCGGAATCTGTCGTTTCATCATAATTACTATTGTATTTATGAATATACCGGTCATATAACACCCCATGATAACTGATTTGAGGGGAAATATTCACAAGTTTCAGTGGTTTAAAATTGATACTTAGGGGGATGTTATGTTTAAAACCATTTTTCAGATTTCTCCTGGCAAATGCTTTTTCAGGAGTTTCAAATAAAGTAGTATCTGTTGTATTCACATCATTTGTTATTTCTGCAGAATATGAAAAACCTATATCTTCATACCATTTTCCATCCCCGTTTGTATTATCTGATCTAAAAGGAAATACCCGTCGCATATTCAGGGCTAATTCGGGTAGTTTCAGGTTCATTTTTCTGGTTTGACTGTTCTGACTATGACGCAGATTCGCTGAAAAGTCGAATGGACTGTCTGGCCATGTACGGTGGTACGAAATATTTGACCGTTTGGTGTTTCGTAAATAGTTTTGTGCATTATAGCTATAACGCTTATCATAGGTTGTCGAACTAAAATCCACATTTGCATTGAATCTTCTAAACGGGTGTGCTTTATTATCTTGTGAATGATACCATTGAAAACTAATGTCTTTTTTTAAGCTAAAATTGCCTTCATATGTGTCACTCACATCATCAAATTTTTCACCTGTAGCTTCTACATGATAATCAGCGTCAACATTTCCCCTGTATTTATAACGCTTTACATAATTGCTTCGCATACCTATTCCCCAGGTGCCATTGGAGTATATATCACCAGTAAGAGTAAGATCCATATAATCATTAATCGTAAAATAATAGCCTCCTTCTCTTAAAAAGAAACCTCTTCTGGATTCTTCTCCATATTTAGGTATGATGACTCCTGATGAACTCCGGTTTGTATTCGGGAAAAAACCAAAAGGCAAGCCAATAAAATACAATGGGACATCTTCAATTACCAAGTATGATGGGCCGGCAATAATCTTGTCATTTGGAATGACTTCTGCTTTAGTCATGGCAATATAAAAATGTGGGTGTTCCTTATTAGAACATGTCGTGTACTTTCCAAATTTCATATGAATATGCTGATTGGGATGACGTTTTATTTTTTTACCATGTAAATATCCACCTTCCTCTTCTGTAAAAACATGCTTGATCACCCCTTTCTTTGTCTTAAAATTATACGTCATTTTCTTTGCATTGAACGTTTTCCCGCCTTCTTTGAATACAGGTGTACCCGTGACATTACCTGTACTATCTTCCACTCCCCTTGCAAATACCTCATTGTCTGTCATATTAAATTCAATATAATCTGCCTTTAATTCAATATCCTGGTAGTTAATCTGAGCTTCTCCAAACAATAATATCTTATTTTCTGCAAGTACGTTTATAATAGAATCTTTGGCTTTATACACGACCTTATCTTCTAAAAACGTTTTTTCCTTTGAAGGCTGCTTTAATGAAGTATCTTGAGACTGTCTGACAGAGGCAACAGAATCAGGTTTTTGCAAGGTATCAATACCGGCATTAAGAGTATCTGAAAACAATGAATCTGAAGAAGGATGTGAAGAAATTGTTGAAAAAAAATGGTCTTTATCAATAATATCCGATGCATAATTAACGTATGGTAATGATATTAAAAAGAAAATACCAATGATTAAATATTTTTGTAGTATTTTTAACAACAATTCTAATTTATTATTTTTATATTAAAAAACAAAAACATGGATTTTTTTCTTTGCTTTAAAAAAAGTTCAAATCTACTAATACTATAAATATTTTTGAATAAAACCATGATATATTTTTCAACTAAACATATTCATTTAAACAATAAACGCATATTATTTATTATTCTTTTGCTGTTACACAATATTTTTATAAACATTATTTTAGCAAAGAATCAAAGTGGTGACAGCAAAAAGATCAATACTATTGTGATTGATCCCGGACATGGAGGGAAAGACCCTGGAGCAAGCGGATTAATTGAAAAAGAAAAAAACATAGTCCTGGACATCGCACTAAAAGTCGGTAAATATATTGAAAAAAACTGCACTGATGTAAAAATCATTTATACCCGAAAAAAAGATGAATTTGTCCCTTTATATAAAAGAGCTGAAATTGCCAACAAAAACCACGCTGATTTATTTATTTCAATACATGCAAATGCTTCTGAAAACATAAAAGCATTTGGCACATCTACTTTTGCGATGGGGTTGCATAAGAGCAAAAGCAATTTAAAAATTGCACAAAGAGAAAATTCTGCCATTTTACTTGAAGACAATTACCAAAAAAGATATGAAAATTTCAAACCCAATTCATCCGAATCGTATATTATTTTCTCTTTATTGCAAAATACCTATCTTGATCAAAGTCTGAATTTTGCTTCTTATGTTCAGGATAAATTTGAAAAAGAGGCCAAACGGCATAACAGGGGAGTCAAACAAGCAGGATTCCTGGTGCTTTGGAGAACATCAATGCCCAGTATTCTAATTGAAACGGGATTCATCTCAAATCCTGAAGAGGAGAAATTTTTAATTTCTGAAGCTGGTCAGGATTGGATTGCAAAATCAATTTATAAAGCTTTCATGAATTACAAAGACTATATCGAGAGCAAGAGCCATTTTGTTTCGGAATCAGAAATTCCACAATTTGAAAATAATACCATTTCCGATACAAACAGCATAATTTATAAGGTCCAAATTCTTTCTTCTAAAAAACAACTGAACCCAAATGATGAGTCTTTCAAGAACCTAAAAGGAGTCGAAGAACTAAAAATCAATGACATATACAAATATACCGTAGGAAATGAAACGGATTATAATAAAATTGAACATATTAAAGAAAAAGTTAAAAACCATTTCCCGGGTGCATTCATTATAGCAACCAAAAATGGTCAACGCATTTCAATCCGGGAAGCTCTTAAAAAAGAAAATCCATAAAGTAAACAGATAAACAAAAAACCGGATAAACACAATAACTCAATCAACTCAATAACTTAAAAAATTAGTAACTTAATTATAAACACATGAAACACCCATGATAAATCATTTAACACACTATTTATCCCATATTTTACGGGATGCGCATGATTATAAAAGGTTCTTCTACGCTGAGCTGCCGGATAAAACAAAACC
>CAYFQI010000028.1:0-17239 GCA_964345135.1 uncultured Bacteroidales bacterium | reverse complement strand
GGAATAGTATAAGGCTATCTTTCTTGTTATATTTTAATTATCTTTTTTTGTGTAATTTTTTTTTTATTTTGAGAAAAATTATTAATTATGTAACGATAATTTTGCAATTATTTAATTTAAAATTTATCATACCAGGAAAATATGAAAGATAAGAAAACAAAAAACCTATTCATCAAAATAGCTTTTATTTTGAGTTTTGGATTCCTGATGCCATCTGTCCATGCCCAAAGTCTTACTATGGAGCAGAAAACAAAGGCCAAAAGATTCTATAATAAAGCAGTGATGAATATTGAAAATAAAAATTATACTATGGCAATTGCCAATTTTACAGAAGCATTAAATATTAATCCGAATTTTGAATTGGCATACCTGCAACGCGGGAAAGTAAAATTTTTAAAGGATACGCTTTCTGATCCGGCGCTTGCTGATATTAACAGGGCGCTTATTATAGACGATGAAATTGGAGAAGCCTATTTTGTCAGAGGGTATATACGGTTCAGGCAGGAAAAATATGACCCTGCTATGCAGGATTTTACTATTGCATTAGAAAATAACTTTGATGACGCTGAAGTGTATTATTTCAGGGGACTTATAAAATATTTAAAAGAAGATTATACACAGGCACTCCTTGATTTTTCCAAAGCAATAGATAAAAAACATGATTTTGCTTATGCTTATCATGAAAGAGGTAGTACCAAACGAAAAATGAATGATTTTAGAGGGGCAAGCCAGGATTATCAACAGGCTATCAGTTTAAGTCCAAAACTAACATTTGCTCATAATAACCTTGGGAGCGCACAAAAAGGAACAGGTGATTATGAAAGCGCTTTGATGTCCTATCAAAAATCCGCAGAGATAAATCCAAATTACTTTATTGCATATAATAATTTAGGTGTCACTTATTTTGAGATGCAGGAACCGGATAAAGCTATGGAAAATTTTGAAAAAGTAAAAGCAATTAATAAAGATTACGCTTTTGTATATAATAATATGGGCGTTGTGGAATTCAGCAGGAATAAATACAAAGAAGCTATAGAATTCTTTACCAAAGCCATAAAATATGATGAGGAGTACGGCATTGCACATTTAAACAGGGGAATGGCAAAAGAAATGAAAGGTGATATTGAAGGTGCCTGTAATGACTGGAATAAAGCTAAAGAATTAAAAGTTACAGAAGCAGAAGACTATTTAGAAGATTGCAAAAACATAAAAACAAAATGAACATAAAAGAAAAAATATCAATCGTTTTTATTCTGATTTTTATATCAATCAGTATATTCTCCCAAAATGATTATACAGATGTAAAGATTAAACGGGGAGAAATTAAAACAAAATCGGAAGGATTTCGCGAAGCATGGCAAAAAATTAAAGATGGGAATGAATATTTTGAAGAAGGGGTTGGAACCTTCAACCTTGCTGTTGAAAAATATTTTAATGCATATGACTATAATCCTACCAGTGCACCGTTAAATTATAAAATTGGTGTTTGTCTGCTTTACACGGGACAAAACAGGAAAAAAGCCATTGAATATCTCGAAAAAGCTTATGAGATAGATAAATTTGTTACTCCCGATATAGATTATGTACTCGGCAGGGCGTATCATCTGAATATGGAATTTGATAAAGCAATCAGTAAGTATGATGGATATCTTAATTCATTAGACCCTGACGATGTTGATGAAGTAAGTGATAAAATTGCCAAATTAATTAAAGAATGTAGATACGGGAAAGAATTAATACAAGAACCTGTAAGATGCATCATCCGGAACCTGGGGAACGGAGTCAATTCTAAGTATGATGACTATAACCCGGTATTTCATCATGATTTTGATTTGATGTATTTTACTTCGCGAAGAGAAAACACCACTAAAGGTGATCGCTTTGAATTGGATAATAAATTCAAAGAAGATATATATACATCTGAAAAATCAAAAGAAGGAGAAACATGGCAACAAGCTCAGAATCTTACCTCACTTAATACAAAATACAATGATGCAGCAGTAGGATTATATAAAAACGGTAAGCGCCTGTATATTTATAATGGCAATGAAAAAGGAGGAGATATTCTTTACAGTGATTTTGTAGAAGGCGAATGGTCTAAACCGGATAAATTACCCAAAGTCCTTCGCAGCAAAGGCCGTGAAACCACAATGTGCCTTTCACCTGATGAAAAGATTATGTATTTTGTTTCCAAACGAGAAGTAGATGAAATAGGAACAGTTGGTGGTAAAGACATTTATTTTGCACACCGCAATAATAAAGGAGAATGGCAGGTTCCTGAAAATATAGGTGCAACACTGAATACCAGATACGATGAGGAGGCTATACATCTTCATCCCAGCGGTGATACCATGTTTTTTTCATCCAAAGGCCATAATAGCATGGGAGGATACGATATTTTTATGACTCATAAAGATAATTCAGGACGTTGGGTAGAACCGGTAAATATTGGTTACCCTATTAATACAGCAGATGATGATTTATTTTATAAAATGTCTGATAACCCTGCCGAAGCATATATATCTACAGTAAAAGATGAAGGATTTGGCGGTAAAGACATATATAAGATCATTTATATTGGCGAAGAAAAACAAGGGATAATGAGTGCCGAAGACGAATTAATGGCATGGTTTGCCCAATCTGTACACGGCATGTTTTATAAAATTCCTGAAGCGCTCCGGGTTGATACCACGCTTTATATGAAAGGAATAATAACTGATTCCAAATCTAATGAACCTGTAGTTGCTAAATTACAACTTATTGATAAAGATAAAAGTGAAATTGTAGCAACCACGTTATCAGAGGAAGACGGTACATATAAAATCAAACTACCTGAACGGAAGGATTATGGAATCGAAATCAATGCCAAAGGTTACTTGTTTTATGCCGAGTCCATTGACTTCAGAAATAAAAACTTCAGAAATAATGTAACTCAGAAAGATTTCAAACTTGATAAAGTGGAAGTTGGTGCAAAAATGATTCTAAAAAATATATATTTTGAAACAGCCAAAGCAACACTTAAACCCGAGTCATATCCCGAGTTGAACCGCGTGGTCAGATTCCTTGAAAACAACAAGTCTGTGAAAATTGAGATTTCAGGACATACAGACAACAGGGGATCATGGTCATACAATAAAAAATTATCTGAAGATAGGGCCAAAAGTGTAGTGGAATATATTGTTGGTCACGACATCAAACGTGGCAGGCTTAAGCATGAAGGATATTCATACGATAAACCTATTGATAGCAATGACACGGAAGAAGGCAGGGCCAAAAACAGGAGGGTTGAATTCCAGATATTAAGTACTGATTAAAAAACGTGTTGAGTATTTTAAAGCAAGTATAATTATAATCAATATACGGGTGATAAAATTTAAATTTTATCACCCTCTTTTTTTTATCAAAAATCAAGTAATAATAAAAAAGGCAAAAAAGTATGAAGTACACTCCATTGATTGAAGTACATAAGGAATTAGGAGCCAACATGAATGAATTTGCAGGGTATCTAATGCCCATACAATACAATACGATTAAACAGGAGCATCTTGCCGTTCGTAATAATGTAGGAATTTTTGATATTTCACACATGGGTGAATTTATTATTCATGGAAAACAAGCATTGCCATTATTACAGCGAATAACTGTAAATGATTTGGAAAAATTAAAACCATCCAAAGTACAATACAACTGCCTGCCAAACGGGAATGGTGGAATCGTGGATGATATGGTTGTTTATAAGTATGATAATGAGCGATTCATGGTAGTTGTCAATGCCGTTAATATTCACAAAGATTGGGAATGGATTCATGATAACAATAAAGAGGGAGCTGTCATAGAGGACATCTCAGATCAAATATCATTAATCGCTGTGCAGGGGCCGGATAGTACAAACGTGATCAAAAAGATCGCCAAACCAGACATTTCTGATCTGTCTTTTTTTCAATTCATAACAGCTGAATTGGCAGGAATACCTGGTGTACTTATATCTAATTCTGGTTATACCGGCGAGAATGGATATGAAATATATACCAAACCGGAACATGCCAGGCATTTATGGATGCATATCATGGAAGCCGGACAGGAATACAACATACTCCCTGTTGGATTGGGGGCAAGAGACAGTTTAAGGTTAGAAGCAGGGTTATGCCTCTACGGGAAAGATATAGACGAGAATACTTCACCCATTGAAGCGAATATGGACTGGATTGTGAAATTCAATAAAAATTCAGACTTTATTGATAAAGAATATTTATACAAACAAAAGCAGGAAGGAACAACTCACGAGTTAAAAGGGTTTGAAATGCTTGATAAGGGAATCCCGCGGCATAATTATGAGATTTATGATGATCAGGGAAATAACATTGGCAGAGTGACTTCAGGAACAGTGTCGCCTCTTTTAAATAAAGGAATCGGGATGGGATATGTAGAAAAAAAAATCATTACGCCCGGTAGCATGATATATATCAAAATAAGAAATAAAATGCTTCCTGCTGTCATTAAAAAGACACCATTGCATAAGAATTAAATTTAAAAATAGAAAACAGTGAATAAATTAGAAGTTTGTTTTTCTCCTTTGTTGTATCCACATTTTGAAAATCCCAAAGCAAACGTGGTGGTGGTTGATATATTAAGAGCAACATCATCCATCTGTACAGCATTTAAGAACGGGGCAGAAAAAATCATTCCTGTCAGTACAATAGAAGAATCCAAAAAATACAAAGAACAAGGTTACATTGTTGCTGCTGAGCGGGATGGAATCGTGGTTGATTTTGCTGATTTTGGCAATTCACCACATAACTTTACAGAAGACAGAATTAAAGGAAAGACGATTGTATACAGCACAACGAACGGGACCAACACGATCAAACTGGCTAGTAAAAGCAACCAGATTATCATCGGGGCATTTAACAATATCTCGGCTGTTTGCAGGCATTTAATAAATCAAAAAAGAGATGTACTTATTTTATGTGCCGGATGGAAAAAGAAATTCAACCTCGAAGATACATTATTTGCCGGAGCGTTGACAGAATGCCTTATCAGCAATAATCAATTCGACTTGAGCTGCGATTCCACCATGGCTTCAATGGATTTATGGTCATTAGCCAAAAACGATTTATGGCAATATGTACAGAAAATAAACTGGCTGAAACGTCTCCCTCTTGACGAAGTTCTTCAATATTGCCTTAAGAAAGATATTACAGATATTGTTCCGGTTTATAAGAACGGGAATATTGTTAAAAATTTATAACGTGTAATTTTGTCAAATCTTTATCGGTTGATATGTAGAGATTTGCGGCATTAGTGTGAAAAAAATAACAAAAAATTAAGATGATTATTTTTTTTTCATAATATAATTTATACTTTTGCAACGAATCTAATTTATTAATCCTGAAATTGTCATTTGGTAATGATTTTGTTATAAATGACAATAGATGAAGATTATAACAGGATTGAGTTTATTTGTAAAGAAATCAGTGCAAATATAAATTTCAAATAAAAAAATTTACTATGAAGAAACATAATTTTTATCCAGGGCCATCGATTTTATCTGAATATACCATTCAAAAAACAGCCGAGGGGGTTAAAGAACTTGCCGGAGAGCAGCTGTCAGTGATGGAGATTTCGCACAGGAGCAATGCTTTTAAAAATATTATTGAAGAAGCAGAGCAGTTATTCAAAGAATTATTGAATGTACCGGAAGGATATTCTGTCCTTTTTTTACATGGCGGGGCAAGCATGCAGTTTTGCATGATTCCTTATAATTTGTTGAATAAGAAAGCTGCATATCTCAACACTGGTTCATGGTCTGCTAAAGCAATTAAAGAAGCCAAACTATTCGGAGAGGTAGTAGAAGTAGCTTCCTCTAAAGAAGCAAATTATAATTACATTCCTAAAGATTATAGCATTCCTTCGGATGCCGATTATTTTCATATTACAACGAATAATACTATTTATGGGACAGAAATCAAAGAAGATATGACAACAGATATCCCATTAGTCGCCGATACATCATCTGATATTTTTAGTCGCCCGATGGATGTATCCAAATATGGATTAATATATGGTGGTGCTCAGAAAAACTTAGGCCCTGCAGGACTTGCATTTGCTATTATCCGGGATGATATTCTTGGAAAAGTGGACAGGCCTATTCCTACAATGCTTGATTATAAAACCCATATTGACAAAGCTTCAACGTTTAACACACCTCCTGCATTAGCAATATTTGCTTCTTTGCAAACATTGAAATGGTATAAAGAAATGGGAGGCATTGAAAAAATGCATCAAACCAATAATGAAAAAGCTGAATTGCTTTATAATGAGATAAAAAGGAATAAATTATTCAAAGGTACCGCAGAAAAAGAAGACCGTTCTATTATGAATGTAACATTTGTAATGAATGACGAATATAAAGAACTTGAAAAAGAATTTTTGGATTACACGCTTGAAAATAATATTGTAGGAGTTAAAGGCCACCGTTCAGTTGGCGGATTCAGAGCCTCTATTTATAATGCGCTACCAGTTGACAGTGTTAACCATTTAATTTCTGTAATGCAAAAGTTTGAACAAGAAAAAGCATAATATGCATTTTTAAAACCAAAAAAAACATTTAATTATGGCCAAAGTATTAGTAGCAACTGAAAAACCTTTTCATCCAAAAGGAGTAGAAAAAATTAAAAAAATTTATACCGATGCAGGTTCAGATTGGGAACTTACACTTTTAGAAAAATACACGGACAAAAGTCAGCTCTTAGAAGCAGTAAAAGATACTGAAGCAATCATTATTCGAAGCGATAAAATTACAAAAGAGATCATTGATGCAGCTCCTAATCTGAAAATTGTCGTGAGAGCCGGTGCTGGTTATGACAATGTTGATACCGAAGCAGCAACCGCAAAAAACGTGGTAGTAATGAATACACCAGGACAAAATTCCAATGCTGTAGCTGAATTAGCATTCTGCATGATGACATATTTCGTTAGAAATAAACTCGATGCTTCGCAGGGAACGGAATTGAGGGGAAAAAAGCTGGGCATTCACGCATATGGGAATGTAGGAAGATATGTAGCTGAAATAGGAAAAGGTTTTGGAATGGATGTTTATGCATATGATCCATTTGTTCCTAAAGACCTGATGGAAAAAGACGGTGTGAAGAGTTTGCCCAGGGAAGACCTGCTTTATAAAACATGCCAGTTCATATCTCTTCATGTTCCTGCAAATGAAAAAACACTGGGTGCCATTAATTTTAACCTCTTGAATAGTATGCCCGAACACGCTGTATTGGTAAATACAGCTAGAAAAGAAGTTATTCATGAAGATGATATGAAGAACATATTTGAACAACGTGATGATTTTTATTATTTATCTGATATTGCACCTAGTTGTAAAGATGAATTGGAAAGTAAATATCCTGACCGTGTTTTGTTTACTCCCAAAAAGATGGGTGCACAAACAATGGAGGCAAATATGAATGCAGGTGAAGCTGCTGCAAACCAGATTATCAATTATTTTGAAAATGGTGACGTTACATTCCAGGTAAATAAATAAACATTACAATACAAGCACAAAGGGAGAAACTGCATAAACAGAAATGGTTTTTGTATTTCTCCCTTTTTTATTTTAAACATTTAAAAAAACAATTATGGTAGTTATAAAACCTTTTAAAGGAATCAGGCCGGTTAAAGAAAAAGCAGAACAAGTGGCTTCTCCGCCTTATGATGTAATCGAAAGAGATGAAGCCAAAGAAGTTGTAAAAAATAATGAAAATTCTTTTTTGCACATTGTGAAACCTGAGATAGATTTTTCTGATGATGTTGGAGAATACGACCCCAGGGTCATTGAAAAAGGAAAGGAAAATATTCAGCGAATGATTGACCGGGGAACACTTGTGCAGGATGACGAACGGCTTATGTATGTATATGCACAAACAATGAAAGGCAACACACAATACGGACTGGTTGCCTGTGCATCTGTAGAAGATTATGTGAACAACCGCATCAAAAAGCATGAGCTTACGCGGCCTGATAAAGAAGAAGGCCGGAAAAACCATGTCAGGGTGAGTAATATGAATTATGAACCTGTGTTTTTTGCATATCCTCCTGTCAATGAAATAGACCAGATTGTAGAAGAAGTCGTGTCGAATAATGACCCGGAATATGATTTTACAGATGAGAATGAATTCAGACATATGTTTTGGGTAATTAAAGACCTTCAAAAAGTCGAAAGAATTGAACAATTATTCAACGAAAATGTAGAAAGCACTTATGTTGCAGACGGCCACCACAGGACAGCAGCAGCTGCATTGGTAGGAGAGGAGTGTAAAAAAAACAATCCCAACCATACCGGAAATGAAGAATACAATTATTTTCTTGCAGTACATTTCCCGTCAAACCAGTTGAATATTATAGATTACAATCGTGTGGTAAAAGATTTGAATAACCTGAGCAAAGACGAGTTTTTAAAAAGATTATCTGAATATTTTGATATTGAAGAACATGGCTCGAAACAATATAAACCTGTTAAAATTCATACCTTTGGTATGTATCTTGATGGACAATGGTATAAATTAACAGCAAAAGAAGGGACATATACCGATGATCCGATTGGACAACTGGATGTTACAATCCTCTCAAAGTGCGTGCTTGAACCTGTTTTAGGGATTGAAGATTTGCGCAAGTCAAAACGGATTGATTTTGTAGGCGGCATCAGAGGACTCGATCCTTTAGAAGAAAAGGTGAACAGTGGACAAATGGCTGTCTCCTTTGCCCTTTACCCGGTCTCCATGCAGCAGCTTATTAATATTGCAGACACCGGCAATATTATGCCTCCCAAAACAACATGGTTTGAACCCAAATTAAAAAGCGGACTCGTCATTCATAGCCTCGAGGATGAATAATATAATTGATGATTCAGGGCCCGTATTCATCACGGGCTCCTGAATTTTATTCAAACATGAATATACATTTTTAATTATTATGTCTGTAGCCAAAAACATTAAAACAATACAACAGGGTATTCCCCAGGATGTTACAGTTGTGGCTGTATCCAAAACCAAACCTGTAAAGTTTATTTTGGAAGCCTATGAATCCGGGCATAAGGTATTTGGAGAAAATAAAGTACAAGAGTTAACAGCCAAATATAACGAGCTTCCAAACGATATAGAATGGCATATGATTGGGCATCTTCAGCGTAATAAAGTAAAATATATTGCACCCTTTGTTTCGTTGATCCATTCAGTTGACAGTTCTATGCTTTTAAAAGAGATAAACAAAGAAGCAGCAAAGAATAAACGAATCATAGACTGTTTATTACAGGTGCATATTGCCAGGGAAGAAAGTAAATTCGGGTTAAATGAAAAAGAAATACTTGCATTATTAAATTCTGCCGAGTATAAAGATTTGAAAAATATCAGGATAAAAGGGGTAATGGGCATGGCGACTTTCACCAGTGACCCCGATGAGTTAAGGGATGAATTCAGGACATTAAAAAAAATATTTGAACAATTAAAATCTGATTATTTCATAGAAAAACCTTTTTTTAGCGAGTTATCCATGGGCATGTCCAATGATTATAAAATTGCCATCGAAGAAGGAAGTACAATGGTGAGAATTGGCAGTTTGATCTTTGGAGCGAGAGATTAACAGAATTCTTTTTTGTTTGTTCATCATGTCTGCTAACCTTGTTGCGCTTACTTTTAATTTTTTTTGTTTACATCAGCGGATAGTACATTTTTGTCTTAGTAAAACTTGTTACCGGACTTAAAGAAAAATCTTTCCCGACTTTACAGGAGAACATTATTATATTTGCAAAAAAAGGGGTATGACAGAATTTAAAGAAACTGTATTTGAACAATTATTTGAAAGAGCTGAAATTGCAAAATTTTCCCCGGAAGAAGCTAAAGAATATGAGGATAGTTTAAAAAACTACAGAGATATAAAAAATTCAATTGATACAGCCAGGGAAGAGGAAAGAATAGAAATTGCAAAGAGTTTATTAAAGAATAATGTTCCGGTTCAATTGATAAATTCTAATCCTTGTTTTAGATTGGTTATTTCAAAATACTTCCTTTAATAACAAACTACTATGTAAATAACTATTCGTTTTAATTAGCAATTACCTTAACTCTTCCAAGTATTGCCCCTGTTCCTTGTTCTAAGACCTCTAAAATGTATACGCCTGAAAGCAATCCATTTCGTTTAAGCGTGATCATAGATCCTTCTTGTCGTGGTATTTCTTCACGTACCAATTTTCCAAGTGCATCATATAGTTTAATATTCATTTTCTGCGTTGTGCTCATATTTATATATAAAACAGACTCGAAAGGATTCGGGTGGATTGTACGGACAAGATTTTCAGGGGTTGGTGTACATATTTTTGAAGAAGTATTAGAATAGACTGTTAAATTATCGATTGCGAAACCATAATCGTTAAAACTTCCTGAATTATTAACAAGTCTGAAACGAATTTTGTTGTTGGAAGCAATATATGATGAAATATCTATACTATCATGTACATTATTTTCAATAGCAGTATAACTTATTAATTCAATCCAACTTACACCGTCATATATTTCAACATAACCTGTGGCATTTGCCATAAGATTTGCCATGATATAATTGTATTCAATATGTAAATTATTTTCAGCCGAAGCATCGAATTCTGCTGTGGTCAAGATTTCATTTACATCTGTTACACCTGAATTATCATGGGTAAAAGCAAAAGCCCCGTCCATTGTTAATGTTCCATATCCTGTAATTTCAAAACCGGTTGTAGTGTCCCAGGGTTCTATAGCTTCTGATTGATCCACAGTCCATGTGGCCGGAATACCCCCGCTGAAATCTTCATTAATAAAATAATTTTGTGCGCTTGCAGTCATTGTAAATACGAAAGCCAATAAGTATATACCTTTTTTTATCATTTTTTTAAATTTTTATATTTAATTATATTACGTTATCAATAAAGAGATGGTTGTAATCAAAGAAAAAGATTTGTAAAATATTGATGAACATATTACAAATATACTAATATTTTTTAATTTCAACCAAATTGTTTCCTACACGTGAGAGTGTATCAGAAATTTTTATGCATTTTGTTTTTGATGCCCTGGAATGTTATTGCATATTTCCGGGTACCTCCTGTTCCTAAAAGGAAAGACCAGGCATGCATTGACGGGATATGTAAAAAAATGATCCGTAAAATAGCAAGGAACGGTACAATAACAATCATCCCGGAAACACCCCATATCATGCTTCCGGCAACCAACCCGATGATAATAAAAAACGGGCTTATTTTAATATTTCCACCTACTATATTGGGTGTTAAGATATTGTTTTCTGTAAACTGGATGATCGCAAATAAAAAGATTACCCCCATGGGGTCTTGGGGGAGGTCACCGGTAAGTAATGTAAAAAGTAAAGGAATCACTCCACCCAATAATGTACCAAAATAAGGGATAAGGTTAAACAATGCAGAAATGACCCCTAAAATTACAGGGTATTTAATTCCGATTATAAACAAGCCAAACGAGTTTAAAAAGCATAATATACTCACCACCATTAATACGCCTCCCATATACCGGGGGGTAACTTTAGCTATATCCTTTAAAATGTTGATCGTTAAAAATTCTTTATCTTCAGGGACAAGCTTTAAAATAAAATATGCGAATTTTGTCCTGTAGTATAAGAAAAGAAAAATATATACAGGCATGAGCCCAATTTTTACAATGGTACCTGTTGTAGCTGTAAATATTTTGTTAATGCCTTGCCCTCCACTCTCGAAAAATAATGAGACCGGTTGTTTGAAGTATTGATCAATTTGAATATTGGTTCCCATAAAAAGATTTTCAACGGAGGCTTGTATGATTTCAAGATTGTTAAGTGCATTTTCTTTCAGGTCGGGAAACCCTTTTACCATTGTTTGAATTTGCGTTGAGATGAATAAAAACACCCCAAATATTATTATAATAGCCAGTATGATGCTTGTTACAATAGCTGCGATCCTTGGGAAATGGTGTTTTTCTAAGAAATTTGCTACTGGGAAAAGCAGGTATGCCAATAATGACCCTAGTGCGATTGGAAATAGAAAGTTTTTCGCCTGAATAAGTCCAAATATTATAAATATTGTAGTAATAATAAAAATAGGAAAACGATATGGATGTTTAATTTTTAAATGGTTCACTTGCTTAATCGTTTATAGTTTTTTAATTTTAGTATGCTTTACTAAAATCATACCAAAACAAAAATATATCATTTTTTCGGAAAGATTTATTAATGAACAAAAAAATAAAATAAAAATATGCAAAAATATTATCTTTGTTATTTCTTATGAATATTAATCAAGTGTTTGTAAAATTTTTTAAAGCACCCCTGATGGTTGAAAATTTAATTATTGTAAGTTTTATTTATGCTCTTTAAAAAAAAAATATTATATAAAACAAGTGTTATTTTAAAAAAATCGATAATTAAATACCGTGAGGATAACCCGGTCAAATTAGCTGCCACGTTGTCATTTATTACTTTGTTTGCCATTCCCCCCATTTTAATTATGGTAATTACTGCCATTGGTTTTTTTATCGGGGAGGATTTTGCCAGTGGTAAAATATATAAAGACCTCACTGAACTTGTAGGGTATAAATCTGCCGCATTAATTGAAAATGTCATTAAAAATTACAGGGTTTCGGGAGCTAGTACCGGACGGATAATTTTTACCGTGTTTGTCTTCATTGTTGCTTCAACAACGTTTTTTGCTATCATTCAGAATAGCCTTAATTATATCTGGCGGGTCCGCCCGAAACCTAAATATAATTTTTTGAAAAATATACGCGACAGGGCGCTTTCATTCGTGATTATATTCAGCCTGGGGTCGTTGTTTTTTGCTTCACTTTTCATGGATATAGCGATGGCCGTGTTAAAAGATTATTTAAATGCTGTTTTGCCTGATTTCACATATATTGTATTAAAAACTGTCAGATTATTATTTTCATTCACTGCATTCACTATTACATTTGCTGTATTCTTTAAATTTTTACCTGATGTAAGGATAAAATGGCGGGTTACCTGGATGGGAGCCATCATAACTGCAATATTGTTTACACTGGGGAAGTATTTAATCGGGTTCGGACTTAGTCATGTTTACATTGAATCTATGTACGGTACAGCTGGATCGGTTGTCGTGTTTTTGTTATGGGTTTTTTATTCATCCTTGATTTTTTATTATGGCGCAGAAATCACCGAACAATATGCAGAAACATTTTCAAAAAATATTGTGCCAAAGAAAAACGCCGTTGAATTTGAAATCAAAGAAATAGAACACTAAGGGCTTGATGCGAAATAAGGTTTACAAGTTTAAATGTAAAGTTTATTTCGTTTCAAGCCCTAATTATATTTTATCCAGCAAATGCAAATCCAATTGTTTTTTAGGTATATCGGCTCTTGTAACCTGAACATTCACTTTGTCTCCCAATTGATAAACCGTTTTGGTTTTACGGCCCTTTAGTAAATAATGTTTTTCGTCATATACATAATAATCATCATCCAGATCGTTCATGGGTACCAGTCCTTCACATTTATTTGCAATGAGTTCAATAAAAAGCCCCATTTGACTGACACCGGAGATAATGCCGGTATAAATATCGCCGATTTTATCGCTCATAAATTCTACCTGTTTGTATTTGATAGATGCTCTTTCTGCATCAACAGCGAGTTGTTCTCTTGCAGATACATGTTTACACGTTTCGTTCAGATTGGATGTTTTATAATCATTCTTTTGTTCAAGATGGTCTTCCAATAAACGATGTACCATGACATCAGGATACCTTCTTATGGGCGACGTGAAATGCGTGTAATACTCGAAAGCAAGCCCGTAATGGCCAATGTTTTCCGGAGAATAAACGGCTTTAGACATGGATCTTAATAACAATGTTTCAATAAGATTTTGTTCATTTGTACTTTTAATGTTTTTTAATAATTGATTCAGAGAAGTAGGGGTTATTTGTTGATCTTGTGTGTCAAATTGATATCCGAAACGGCGCACTATCCTGATAAAGTTTTTAATTTTATCAGGATCCGGATGGTCGTGAATACGATATACAAACCCTTTTTTGCTGGGTTTGTCGTCTTTTTTGTATTGTTTGTCATTTGTGTATGTTTTTGCTACCTCTTTATTTGCCAGTAACATAAATTCTTCGATAAGTTGGTGTGCTTCATTGCTTTCTTCAAGATTGATCTCGAGTGGTACCCCTTTTTCATCAATTTCAAAATGAACCTCGAACCTTTCAAAATCTATAGACCCGTTTTTAAAGCGTTGTTTTCTTAATTCCTGGGCTATTTGGTTAAGAAGCAGGATTTCATTGCTATAATCGCTTTTTCGTGTATTTATGATATCTTGTATTTCTTTATAATTAAATCGCCTGTCCGACTTTATCACGGTACGGCCAAACCATCTTTTTGAAACAACTCCTTTTTTATCCAACACGAATACTGCTGAAAAACATAATTTTTCTTCATCAGGCCTTAATGAACAAATATCATTTGATAAACGCTCGGGTAACATCGGGATCACCCTGTCTACAAGGTAAACAGACGTCCCGCGATCATGTGCTTCCTGATCGATAAGGCTCCCGGGTTTTATATAGTGTGCTACATCTGCAATATGAATGCTTATTTCCAATTTGTTTTCGGATATTTGTTCGATGGAAAGTGCATCATCAAAGTCTTTTGCCTCTTTTGGGTCTATGGTAAACGTGAGTTTATCTCTGAAATCCCTGCGTTTTTTTATTTCCTCCTTAGTGATTCCCGTGGTTATTTTTTCTGCCTCGTTCAGAACATCTTCAGGAAACCTGAATGGAAAATTATATTCAGCCATTATAGAGTGCATTTCGGCTTCATGATCTCCTTGTTTCCCTAATACTTCAATGATTTCACCATATGGGTTTTTCTTGTTTGATGGCCATTCTGTAAGCCTGGCAATGGCTTTGTCTCCATCTTTCCCATTGTTTAGTTTAGAAAATGGAATGTATAAATCAAACGGCATTTTTTTACTGTCGGGAATAAGAAATGCATGATGGTCACTTAGTTTTAATATTCCGACATACTTTTTCGGTGCACGCTCGATCACCTCTGTAACCTTTCCCTCGAGGGATCCTTTTTTTGACCCCGGGAATACCTGTACTTGTACAATATCATTAAGTAATACGCAGATGGATTTTGAAAATGGAACAATGATGTCGTCGTTTACTTTATCGCTTTGAACAACAGCGCTTCTGCTGTTGACAATTATTACTTTGCCTGTAACAGTACCTTCCCTGGATTTTAATGTATATTTTCCCCTGTTGATTTCTGCAATTAACCCTTGTTCTTTAATGTCTTCCAACACGGGAATGACTTCTTTTCGTTTTGACGTATTTTTTATTTGTAAAAGTTGGGCAATCTGTTTGTAATTGAATGATTTCGTGGGATTGTTAGAAAAAATCCCAATCACTTTGTTTTTAAGTTGTCTGTTTTTCGTTTTTTTCTTTTTTGTCATGTTTGTACCAGTTCATTTATTACCTTAATTTTTTTACGTGTTAATTTATCCGTGAATGAAACAAATATGAAATTTTTTAATTAAAAATACATATTTGCGAAAAATTTAAATTGTTAATGCGGGTCCCTGAATGTATTATAAATTTTTGGATTTTTATTAACAAATAATTTTAAACATATAAAACTAATATAATTGTTTGACAAATCAATGATTTGACATTATTTCGTGTATATCTGTTTGGGTGTATTGTTCGATAAAGAGCCTCGCAAAGTCCCTCAAACGTGCAGTTTGCTGGTGTATATGAGCAACTTTTGGGCACGTGTGAAGAAGTTAGAGGATAATAATTATCGTTATAAATACAGCATACATGTTATAAGTTATAAAAAAGATGATGTTTAAAATTGATTTCGTAAACAATGCAAATTAAATAATTTATCTTTATTTTGTATCAAATAATTTTTAAGAGTATTATTTTGTGAATTGGTTTAATAAAAAGCAATACAAACTGGGTGTTGTGCTAAGTGGTGGTGCAGTAAGAGGGATTGCTCACTTGGGTGTTCTGAAAGCATTGAATGAAAAAGGCATTTACCCGGATATTATATCTGGTGTAAGTGCAGGAGCAATTGCAGGCGTGCTTTATGCCGACGGGTATAAGCCTGAAGAGATATATGAAATGTTTCTTAACAAAAAATTAAATAATTTTTTTAAAGCCAAATTACCAAGCGATGGTTTTTTCACTATGAGAAAGATGTATGTTTTTTTGGAAGAAACATTAAGAGCCAAAACATTTGATGATTTAAAAATTCCTTTATTCGTTGCTGCCACGAATTATAATATAGGTGAAATTGAATATTTTTACAGGGGAACGCTTGTTGATAAAGTCGTTGCTTCTGCCTCTATTCCTTTGATGTTTCAGCCCATACGCATTGGCAATTACACTTATTTTGACGGCGGCATTATTGACAACCTGCCCCTTGCACCAATTCGTGATAAATGCAAACGTCTTTTAGCCGTGCATGTAAATCCTGTAGGTTATGAAGGGAAATATAAAGGCATGCTGAAAATATTTGGAAGATCATTTCATTTAAGCGCAATAAGCGATATATACCTGAAAAAAGATCGTTGCGATATGTTTATCGAGCCTTGTGATTTGAGGGAATACAGTCTTTGGGATATATCAAAAGCCGATAAATTTTTTGAGATAGGATATACATATACATTAAAAATATTGGAGCAGGAAGGTTGGATATAATAGCAGAACATCATAACAAATAGAGAGTACAAGTATTACGATATTATTTTATTTTTTATTTGATTGCATTTTTCAAGCAGGTTTTTAAAAAAAATATACCTTAGTTTTTCAGAAACACCGCTGATTAATACTGATTTTTGTATTAAATGGTTTAACCAGTTTCGGGTTTCATTACAAAAAGCCTTGTTAGAAGTGACAAGAAAATTGAATGTATGATGCGTGATATATGTGGCATGGTGATTGTTTTTCATGGCCAGTATTGTGTTGTTCCCAATTTCAATATCACTGATATATAATTGGTAATTGTTGTCATTAGCATTTCCGTTTTTAGATCCTAAATCTGCTTGTTTTCGAAACATTATGATTTGTTCTTTGAGCAAGTCACATAATTGAATTGCATCTTCTTTCGTATGGAAAAGGCCTGCATCCCAATAAAAATCTATTTGCTTTAGTATGCTGTTTAAAATTCC
>CAYFQI010000027.1:0-17541 GCA_964345135.1 uncultured Bacteroidales bacterium | reverse complement strand
CTTTACATTTAAACTTGTTCTTTTGCCCCTTGCCTTCGTTACAAAAAACATTAAAACCCGGATTCATAAAATGAATCGGGAATTTATTTTAAAAAATATATTTTCAGGTTAAATTTGTTTCCAATCTTTTGGAAACGTGAGCAAATATAGCAATAAAAATGGATCACGAGTATATTTTTAATAGAAAAAACTAACTACCTCGTGGTGTAAAATGTGATAGGGAAACCTAAATATGTTTGTACATCATTGACTGCTAACTTCTTTACAAGTGTCTCAAAAATGCTCATTTACACGAGTAAATGGTGTATTTTACGGCATCAAAAAATGCGTTATCTAACATTACCCGGCTGAATAACAGATTCTAATCAGAAAGATAAAATATTAAAATACAACTTCTTGGCAAAATCATTCATCTACCGGGATAATTAATTTTTATAAAATTCCGTAAACAGCAATAATCTTTTCTCTTATATATTATTCACTGCTTTTTCCAATTGCTCTAATGCTTGTTTTAGTTGTTTAGCAGGGCATCCGATGTTCATTCGTTGAAATCCATTTCCTCCCGGGCCGAATAAAAAGCCATCGCTTAAGCCCAGGCCGGCCTGGTGGATCATGAAGTCTTTTAATGATTTGTTGTTCATTTTTAGTTCTTTGCAATTCATCCAAACAAGATATGTTGCCTCGGGCATGATCAATTCAATGGTTGGGATTCGGGATTGAACGAAATGTTTCATGAAATTCAGATTGTTGTCCAGGTATTGCATGAGCTGGTCAACCCACTCTCCGCCATACGAATAGGCTGCTTCAAGCGCTACATTGCCGAAAATGTTGCCATTATGCAAATGCATCTGGTGTATCGCATTGTTAAACTGGTCCCTTAATGCATTGTTTTGGATTATAGCAAATGAAGTAGAGAGTCCTGCCAGGTTAAATGTCTTGCTGGGAGCCATGAAGGTGATGGTCTGATTGGCAACCTCTTCTGATAATGAGGCCATCGGGATGTGTTTGTGCCCCGGGAAAATAAGATCGGAATGGATTTCATCTGATATGATCAGGATGTTGTGTTGCAGGCAAATCGTGGCGAGTTCTGAAAGTTCTTCTTTTGTCCACACCATTCCACCCGGGTTATGAGGATTGCACAAAAAAATCATTTTGGTTTCGTGGTCAATTTGTTTTTTCAGATCGTCAAAATTCATAAAATATCGATTGTTTTTTAACTGCAACTCGTTGTAAATGATATTCCGGCCCTGGTTTTTAATGGCAGAGAAGAATGGGAAATACACGGGAGGTTGAATGATAACACTGTCTCCGGGCGAGGTATATAGTTCCACGGCCAGGTTAAGCCCGGGTACAACACCTGGACTGAACACCATGTCTTCGGGTATTATTTTCCATTGATGCCTTTCCTGCATCCATGAAACAGCAGAGTCATAAAAACCGGAAGGACGAAATGAATACCCGTAGATTGGATGGTCAAGCCGTTTTTGCAGGGCATTGGCGATAAAATCAGGTGTTTTAAAGTCCATGTCTGCTACCCACATGGGGATGACATCAGAGGTTCCAAATAATTTTTCCCGCATGTCGTATTTCATGCATGAAGTGTGATTCCGATCAATGAATTCGTCAAAATGATATTGCATGAGGGGAGAAGGGATTTATTTTTTCATGGTGTTCCAGTGAACCAATTCATCAAGAGGTTTTCGTTTGTAATGCCGTTCAGCGTTAGGCTGGTCATCTGGATAACCCAGGGGAAGCATTGCAATGGGTTCCAGCCCTTCTGGCAATTCAAACAGCTCGCTGCATTTGAGGACATCAAACTTACAGATCCAGCAGGTGGCCAATCCTGCATCTGTTGCTGCAAGGGTTATATGATCTATGGCAATGGCTGCATCAATGTCAGCATGGCTTTTCCCGTCGCCCCGCCTCCATGCCTGCCGGTGGTCAACACAAATGATGATGATGACAGGGGCTGTTTTAATCCATGGCAGGTTATAACAGCTTTGTGCTTTTTCCAGTTGTTCTTTATCGGTTGCCACGACCAATTGAACCGGTTGTAAATTTTTTGCTGACGGTGCAGCTTGTGCAGCTTTCAGCAGGTAATTGATTTTTTCTTTTTCTACAGGTTTGTCCTGGTATTTTCTTGATGAATACCGTTGTTTTGCCAAATCAAGGAATGCCATAATGCTATTTTTTTAATTGATACATGTGCAAAACTAATAAATCGAGTATTCATGGTTGAATAATTTATGCAATTTATTTTTATTGTACGACAATTTGTTTTGTTGTGAGCCATACATTCCCGGACGGGTCAGTAAACGTGATTAAATAACTCCCCGGGATAAGCGTTTTTGTTGAAATTTGCGCATGCTTTCCTTGAATAGACCCGGAAATCATTTTAAGCCCTTGCATGTTGTAGATATTATATTTCAATCTTTCGCCTGATGAATTGTTTACATGCAGTATTTCTTCATCCTCTAAGAGGGTTGGATAAACCGAAAGGGTTTCTTGTTTTACTGCTTTGATTTGCAAAGGCCTTCCTTTTACAAGAATATCCTGGGATGCAGTATCAAAACAACGATGATTAGAAGCAATCAATTGATACGTGTAAATGGTGTCATACGTGCTTGGATTGCCATAGGAATGTAAAAATTGATAAGTAGCGGTATAAGAAGTATCTCCATCGCCAAAAATATGTATGAATGAGTTGGCTCCGATTGATTCATTTGTTATTGTAACAATGGCACTTGAGTCTAGGAGCGTATCCGAAATGGTAATATCTGCTTTTATATAAGGATAAAGCAAAATTTCGGTAGAATCATGGCTGGGGCACATATCGTTATAGGAGGCAACCAATACCGGGTGTATCCGGGTTGTATCGTTTGTATTATTCGTGTATGAATAGACTAAAGTATCTGTGTGGTTTGTATATGCCGTGTCATAATATACCGAATCAAAAAGTCCGTCTCCATCAAAATCCCATTTAAACAGGTTTGCACCGGTAGACTGGTTGTATAAAGCAGTAGTGGCCGGGCTACATCCTGTAGTATCTTGTATGGATATATGAGCTTGTGGGATTGGCAGAATGGTAACCTGTATAGCTGTATCCCCGTTGCATTCATTGGAAATGTTTACTGTATATATTTGACCATTTTTGGGTGGAGTTGCAATGGGGAAAGCACTATATGGATCATCAAGGTAATCGTGTGGAGTCCATTCGTACGCGGAACCTCCGGAAGCTTTTAATGCAATGGTGTCTCCATAACAGCGGGAGATTAAATTTGTGCCGGTAGCAATGGCTTTTGCACTGCCTGGATATTCAGCAAAATTTGAAAAATAGCCATAGCTGCATCCCCTGTTATGTTGTCCGTTTACAAATCCCATGTGAAAAAGTGTATTGTTGGTAATGGTTACGTTCTTCCCGGTTGGGATTCCTCCACCTTTCCCGTCAGCAAACAATTCATGGTCATTTTTTAATGTCCACCAACCTGAAATGGGTTCCTGTTCAAACAGGGTATCTGGCAGGTGCCAGGAGGTTCCGTCTTCATAATGGAGCGTGAATTCATGCTGTCCGCCATCCCTGACCATCAGGTTTAGATAAAACGGGCGGGGGAGTGAGCGGGTAAAACTTACACTATGAGAGCCAGTGCAACCTTCAATGGTGGGCAATACAGCTCCTCCCATTTCACAGCTAAAACCAGCCAGGTGGTATACATAAATGTCTTTTGAGGCTTCGATATAGCTTGTGTTGGTGATTAATGTATCAGCAAAGGTTTCAAATGCATTGATGTTTGCCTTCAATGCACCATTAATGTAAATGTCTGTGCTGTCTTCCACGGCAGTGATGAATACCATTTCAACAAGGTCATTGGGGGTGTTGACTTCTCCTTTTATCACGAGGTATTTTTTTCCGATCAAATCCACAGGGATCATTTGATCACCATTCAGGTCGGCACAGGATTGCCTGTGTATGGAGTCATCAGCCAATGTTACAGCTATCTTTCCTCCAGAAACCACTTCAATTTTTGTGCCTGAAAGATGCTGGGGGCCTAGTGTTCCCGAGGCTTTCAGGCAATAAGTCTGGCCTTTGTCCAGGACTATATTAAATGGTGTGCCGGCAGGATGTCCTTCACAATCTTGTGCCGGGGTAATTCGTATTACAGTATTATTCTGGGTTGCTACAACATGAATTGCGTGATAAGGATCCGGGTTATACCACCACGTGTTATTTTCCCATATGGTTTGGGTAGGAATGACAAAATCGGTTCCCAGGGCATTTTCTCCTTTTAATGCAAAAAGATCCGGGTTGTTTACTGTTCCTACTTCATAGTAAGCAGTGATATCTCCTCCCTTGGATTCTATGTATAACCCTTTATTATTTATTGTATTGAAAGGAAAATTCTCAATATAATCAATTTGAGATGTTAATTCAATTATTTTAGATTCACCGGCAGGAATGTTTAAATTAATGGTGTCAAAAATGGGGTTTGCAGGCTGGTGTATACTCACTTCAACAGGGTTTCCAGTAGATGTTAATACCAAAAATATCGGCTCTCCGCCAAGGTACGGGGGATTAGGATCATGCCCGGAAGTAATGTCCGGGGCAACAAACCAGAATTGTTGTGTTGATTGATTGACAGCAGGAGGTGTGATATGAGAAAATTCACCTTTTACATGGATTTCTTTTGTGGCTGTATCTGCACAATGTTGATTATGGACAATCCATTGAGCCATATATGTTGTATCAGAATAAGTTTGGTTGTAATACGTGTGGTTAACTGTATCACACGTTGTTGATATGATGTTATCACCAAATGACAAAGTGCATTCCTCGTAAAATCCTGTTGCATTATTGACAAATGTAAGCGTTTGCCTTGATTCAATGACAGAATCAGATACGGTAAAACCAGCCCGGGGCCGGGGAGGGATGATAATGGTATCAACATGTTCATGTGCACAAAAACCATGGTAAGAAGTTATTAAGCGAGGATAAAAAATACTGTCTTCTGTTCCGGTATTGGTATAGGTATAACGCAGTGTATCATGAAATACAGTATCTGTAAAATCAAATATTCCATCACCATCAAAATCCCATTTGTAGTCATTTGCACCGCTTGAATCATTCATGAACAATGCTTCATGGGAGGTACATCCACGGGTTATGTCAACGGTGAAATGAGGGTTGGCCACAGGAAATACAACAACTGTCAACTTTATAAATGTATCAGAAAAACATTCCCGGTAAATGTGAGCAGTATATTCATGAGTGCCTTCTGGAGGAGAAGCGGTAGGTGTTGCACTGTACGGGTCATCCAGATGGTCATGGGGAGTCCATTCATACTTGTAGCCTCCTGTAGCTTTAAATGTAGAGGTTTCTCCAGGGCATAGAATTTGTAGATTGGAGTTTTGATCATATGTTTTACTAATGATTTCTACAGATCCCATATCAACAGCAAAATCTGAAAAATAGCCATAGCTGCATCCCCTGTTATGTTGTCCGTTTACTAATCCCAGGTGAAAAAGTGTATCGTTGGTAATGGTTACGGTCTCCCCGGTTGGGATTCCTCCACCTTTCCCGTCAGCAAACAATTCATGGGCATCTTTTAATGTCCACCAACCTGAAATGGGTTCCTGTTCAAACAGGGTATCTGGCAGGTGCCAGGAGGTTCCGTCTTCATAATGGAGCGTGAATTCATGCTGTCCGCCATCCCTGACCATCAGGTTTAGATAAAACGGGCGGGGGAGTGAGCGGGTAAAACTTACACTATGAGAGCCAGTGCAACCTTCAATGGTGGGCAATACAGCTCCTCCCATTTCACAGCTAAAACCAGCCAGGTGGTATACATAAATGTCTTTTGAGGCTTCGATATAGCTTGTGTTGGTGATTAATGTATCAGCAAAGGTTTCAAATGCATTGATGTTTGCCTTCAATGCACCATTAATGTAAATGTCTGTGCTGTCTTCCACGGCAGTGATGAATACCATTTCAGGGAGGTCATTGGGGGTGTTGACTTTTCCTTTTATCACCAGGTATTCTTTCCCGATCAAATCTATTGGGATCATTTGATCACCATTCAGATCGGTACATGATTCCCTGTGTATAGAGTCATCAGACAATGTTACGGCTATCTTTTCCCCGGAGACCACTTTAATTTTAGTGCCGGCCAGGTGTTCCGGGCCTGTTGAGCCTGTTGCTTTTAAATTATACGTTTGTCCTTTGTTTAAAGTTATTTCAGAAGTAGAGTCTGCCGTGTGGCCTTCAGCACCCTGGGGAGGGGTAATTTGAATTACTGTATTGTCTACCGTAGCCACGATATGAATGGATTGATAGGGAGCTGGGTCATACCACCAGGTATTATTTTCCCATATATTTTGGGAAGGCACAATGAATTCATATCCCAGGGCATTTTTTCCTTTCAGGGCAAACAGGTCGGGATTGTTTACTGTCCCGACTTCATAATAAGCAGTAATGTCCCCGCCTTTGGATTCGATTAATAAGCCTTTATTATTCACATTACTTGAAGGAAAATTCTCGATATGGTCAATTTGAGTTGTTAACTCAATTTTTTTAGATTCTCCAGCTGCAATGGGTACAAAAATAGTGTCAAATAAGGTATTGGCTGGTTGGTGTATGCGAACTTCAACAGGAGTTCCCGTAGATGTCAACACTAAATAAATCGGTTCTCCTCCAACATAAGGTGGATTTGGGTCATGCCCGGAAGTAATATCCGGGGCAACAAACCAGAATTTATTATCTGTTTGGGAAAATGCAGTAATAGCAAATAATAGCAATACAATGAATGCACATTTTATTCTCTTCATGATTTTCATGGTTAAAAAATTAACAAATTATAAATATACTATGAAACAAAAATATGAAATTTGTTGAACATTCAACTAAAAAAAAGAGAATTTAATGAAAGTGTTTTGTATTAGTTCGGGGAATACTAGTATAAATGAGTAATTTTGGGGCAGGCGTAACGAAGCCTGCTCCGTAAGGAAGGATGATTGTATTGGGGATAGAGAACATGATGGGACAAATACTTCTAAATAAACAAATTCACATTCGCTGTATCAGCTACCTGCAAATACGTGGCCACGCCTCCTATGTTAACATTATCAAGTAATTCTTCTTTTTTAATGCCCATGATGTCCATAGACATTTGACAGGCAATGAGTTCTACTCCATTGTCGAGTGCTTGCTGTATCATGGTTTCCAATGAATCAATGCGTTTTGATTTCATGCGTTTTTTCATCATCCACCGGCCCATGTTCCACATATTTAGTGAAGAAAGCTTGAGTTTATGGCTCCCGGACGGGAGCATCATGCTAAACATCCTCCCCATGAAGTCTTTTTTTACCCGTGGTTTGTTTTTTTTCTTGATGACGCTGAGCCCCCAAAACGTGAAAAACATGGTGACTTTTTTACCTGCTGAAGCAGCCCCGTTTGCAATTACGAACGAAGCCAGGGCCCTGTCAAAGTCATCACTAAATACCACCATGGTTTGGTTATTGCTATGCATATCGGTTGCTGGTTTCTCTTTGGGTTTTTGTTTTTCAATCACGGCCGTCACTTTCCCCTGATTTTGATCAATTGAAATGACTTTATTTCCTGTCATGGCGGCCCATGATTGCACGTCTTTATAAAATCCAGGGTCTGTTGCCGTTTCTTTGATTTTTTCGCCATAGCTTATTTTGTCCATCTCCTGTTTGAGTTTCATGATGGGGCCGGGGCATTGTAATCCACAGGCATCTAAATCAATGGGTTTAGTTTCAATGGTCGGAGTGGAGGATTCCGGGTCGTATTGATAAATATGATCGTCTTTGCCAATGGTATCGCATTCAAAAATATCTTCATTGCTTTGTTTTTGCGTTGCATATTGGTATGTTTTATACCCCCCGGTCAGGTTATATGCTTCAGTAATGTTATGTTGCATGAGTATCCTGCATGCGACATAGGCACGTAATCCCACACTACAGAAAACAATGATTTTTTTGTTTTGAGGGATTTCATCAATTTTTTTCCGGAGTTCGTCTATAGGGATATTTATAGAACCATCAATGGTACCCAGGTTAAATTCTTCTTGGGTTCTTACGTCCAACAGATAAATGTCACGTTCCTGCAAGGATTGTAATTCATACCAGTGAACAATTTTTACATCGTTGTTCAAAATATTTTCAGCAGCAAACCCTGCTATATTGGCCGGGTCTTTTGCGGATGAATAAGGAGGTGCATAAGCATGTTCAATTTCCTGGAGGTCATAAATGGTACCGTTTTTTTTAATCACTGTAGATATCAGGTCAATGCGTTTATCAACGCCTTCATACCCCACGATTTGAGCTCCAAATAAAGTGCCATTACCAGGGTCAAATTGGATTTTTATGGTAAGAGGAAATGCATCCGGGTAATAACCGGCATGAGAAGAGCCGTGAGTGATTGATGCATAATAGGGGATTCCTTCTTTTTTAAGTGTCTTTTCAGACATACCGCAGGAGGCTACAGTAATGTCAAATACTTTGGCAATGGCGGTGGTAATGCTCCCGGTATATTCTTTTTGATTGCTCCGTAAAATGTTACCGGCCACAATGCGTCCCTGCTTGTTGGCAGGCCCGGCTAAATAGGTCGTGTAACTGTTCCCTGTGATTGGGTTTGGAAATTCAATGGCATCTCCCACGGCATAGATGTCCGGGTCAGAGGTTTGTAAATAGCTGTTGACTTTTATTCCCCCTGCTTTCCCGATTTCAAGCCTGGCTTCTTTTGCAAGTTGCGTTTCCGGCCTTACACCGATGGATAAGATTACCATATCTGCTTCCAGGTTACGGCCACTGTTTAATGTTATCTGTAGCTTATGTTCATCGTTTTGAAATGATGAAACACCGTCGTTAAGATAAAATTCCACGTTTTTGGTTTTCAGGTGTTGGTGAACTTCTGCTGCCATCTCATAATCCAGAGGTGTCATAACTTGTTCGGCCATCTCTACAATGGTTACAAAAATGCCTTTATGATACAGGTTTTCGGCCATTTCCAGGCCAATAAATCCGGCCCCAACTACAATGGCTCTTTTGGGTGCATGTTCATCAATAAATGATTTGATTTTATCTGTATCTGTGACATTCCGCAGGGTGAAAATTCCTTCCTGTGTAATTCCCGGGATTGGGGGTTTAAGCGGTTCTGCCCCTGGTGAAAGTACCAATTTATCATATGTTTCTTTATATTGTTTGCCGGAAGTGTGATCAGCTATCGAGACCTTTTTTTCTTCGGGATGGATGGATAGCACTTCATTTTGTACTCTTACATCTATATTAAACCGGATGCTAAATGATTCCGGGGTTTGTACCAGCAGTTTGTTGCGGTCTTTAATGATATCTCCTATATAATATGGGAGGCCACAATTGGCATATGAGATTTCTTTTCCCCGTTCTAATAAAATGATTTCTGCTTGTTCATCAAGTCTTCTTAACCGGGCTGCCGTGGTTGCTCCGCCGGCAACACCGCCTATTATCAATATTTTTTTCTTCATGGCGTTTCAATATTAATTTTAAAACACAAAGATAAACATATCTATATATTTAGATATAAAAAGTTATAATTTTTATTCTTTTATTAGATGATAAAAGTTGATTTTGAGTATCGAAATACTATAGGGGATTTCTAATAATTCTATTTTAATTAAAAATGCAGTAGTACCCAAAAATTTAACTCATTTCAAATGAGTTGTTTTTTTAATAGTTCATGCCTTTTTACTACCTTTGTTACAAAAATTACACCAAATGAGTAAAAAGGCATTGTTTTTAGACAGGGACGGAACTTTGGTGATAGAACCACCCATTACATTTCAGATAAACTCGCTTGAAGAACTGGAGTTTTATCCTTATGTCTTTAAATATTTACAATTGATTAGCAATGCATTGGATTATGAATTGGTGATGGTTTCCAATCAGGATGGACTGGGATCAGAGAAATATCCGAAGGACGTATTTGATAAAGTGCAGGCCAAAATTATACAAACATTTGGTAATGAAGGTATTGTATTTGATGATATATTGATTGATAGTTCCTGGGAAAAAGATAATGCTCTTACACGTAAACCCCGTACTGGTTTGCTTAAAGAGTATATGGAAGGCGATTATGACCTGACCAATAGCTTTGTAATAGGTGACCGGGTAACTGATGTGGAATTGGCAAAAAATTTGGGAAGCAAAGCCATCTTGTTGAATAAACCATATTTAAAAGATGAACTTATAGAAAAGGGATTGCTTGAATATTGTGTATTAATTACCGAACACTGGAAAGAAGTTAGTGATTATTTATTATATGTAGAGCGTAGCGCAGAAGTAAACCGGGAAACAAATGAAACACAGATAAATGTAAACGTTACGATGGATGGGTCTGGCAAAGCTGATATATCAACAGGGATTGGTTTTTTTGACCACATGCTGGAACAAATTGCCCGGCATTCGGGAACAGATATATTTATTCAGGCCAAAGGAGATTTAGATGTTGATAAACATCATACTATTGAAGATACGGCTATTGCGCTTGGCGAAGCATTCAACAAAGCGCTTGGAGATAAGAGGGGAATAGAGCGTTATGGATATGTGTTGCCCATGGATGATGCCCTTGCACAAGTGGTACTAGATTTTGGAGGAAGAAATTGGTTGGAATGGGATGCAGAGTTTAAACGTGAAAAGATTGGAGAGATGCCTACAGAAATGGTTTATCATTTTTTTAAATCATTCGCTGATGGTGCCAGGTGCAACTTAAATATTAAGGCAGAAGGAGAAAATGAACATCATAAGATAGAAGCTATTTTTAAAGGATTGGGCAGGGCCATTAAGATGGCTGTCAGGAGAAATGTGTTTAAAGGAGAACTTCCTTCTACCAAAGGAATGATATAGATTTCACTACCCATATTTGGGAAATGGGTGTGCACTTTTATAATAAAGCATCTATGATGTGCAGAGATTAATACTTCACTATCATTTTATTTTAGATCAAATACCATTACCTGTTCACGAATCATATCATGGGGATATGTAATTTATACAATTCGTGTTAATACATTTAGCTTGTATACCTCTTTTATAGCTTATTCATGGTACATTAATTGCATAATTTTTATTGTAAAAATGATCGTGTATCTGTTTCTATGACCATTAATATGCCTGATAAATTGATATATGTTAAAGATAGAGGGAGTGATGTTATTAAAACAGTCAACAGGGGGTTTGAGGATTTAAATTTTAAGCAACAACGAAGAAGTTGGACTTTATAGACGAACACTAATTAAGTTAGGTTTTTTATCTTGACAAAAGAGCGATAGACATATTTATTGAATATAACACTTAATTTATGTTTAGAATATGACATATGCGTTTGTTCAAAGGATTTATTTTTATATTTTGTTAATTCATTGGCATATTTTGTTAAAAACATGGGGTACAGTTCATCCCTGAACTTTTCATAAAGTATGATATCTTTTTCATTGTAACGGGTTAACAGGTGCATGCTTTCATCATCATTTAGCAGTTTTTGTTTTACATCATTTTTTTTGGCAACAATTCTTTTTTCATATTTCAAATCCAATGAATATGGGGAGATAATATCGAGTAATTTTAAAAACTCGTCAAATTGTTCTGTTAAGCCTGTTAATGCGTATTTTTGATTTAATAAATCAAATGCTTTACCTGGATCTGGTTCACCGGCAATTCGTTTTACCTGCATATTATGGAATTTTTCATTTTTTATCCATTCAGTGAACGGAATTTTTATATTACCTCTTAACACTGCATCCTGGTAATATGAGGCACAGCGTTTTACCGGGTCACGCAGAAGTGTAATAAACAATAGATTTTTATCTTTAAGATGTTTGGTGGGTTCAATCAAATTGTGGCCCGTCATACTTTTGATTTCCGGGAAAATTCTTTTTGCAAAATTTAAATCTCTTTGTGTAAAAGGATATCGTTTTGTTTTCATTGTATCGCAATGATAAATTGTATGACTATTCCTGAATATAAATTTAAGGGTAGTCCCTGCTGTTTTTTCGATATGTACAAATACAATCATTATATAGTGTTTAACAGGTATTTTCCCGTTTTTCTGAACAATTAATATTTTCACTTATTTACGAATTAGTGATCAATCAAATTGTTTGTCGTGTAAATGTTTAAATAAACCGTTTTGGTCCAATAATTCCTGGTATTTTCCTCTTTCAACGATTTCTCCGTCTTTCATGACCATGATCAAATCTGCTTTCATGATGGTAGAGAGCCGGTGTGCAATGACAATAGAAGTTCGATGCTTCATTAAATTGAAAATAGCATTTTGAACGAGTTTTTCAGATTTACTGTCTAAAGAAGAGGTTGCTTCGTCCATGATAAGAATAGGTGGATTGTTAAGGATTGCCCGGGCGATGGTGATGCGTTGGCGTTGCCCCCCGGATAACTTAATGCCCCTGTCGCCAACATTGGTTTGATATCCTTGTGCCATTTGAACGATAAAATCATGTGCATTTGCTACTTTGGCTGCTTCAATAACATCAGATTCATTTACATCATTTAGTCCAAAAGCAATGTTATTGTACACCGTATTGTTAAATAATATAGCTTCCTGGCTGACAAGGCCAATCATTTCTCTAATGCAATGCTTTTTAAAATGTTGTAATGGAATTTCGTCAAAATAAATGGCTCCTCGTGTTACATCATAAAACCTGGGGAGCAGATCGGCAAGGGTTGACTTTCCTGCCCCTGAAGGGCCAACCAATGCAATGGTTTGGCCTTTATTAATTTCAAAATTTATATTTTTTAATATATCCGTATCCGTATATTTAAAATACACATGATCATATTTTATCGTGTGATGGAATTCTTTAATAGGTTTTGCATCGGGTATGTCTTTTATGGGATTTTCAATATCAAGGATTTCTTTAATCCTGTCGTATGAAGCAATGCCTTTTTGAATATCATAATATAATGTAGAAAGTCCTTTGGCAGGGTTTAGTACCTGTGAAAAGATTACCAGGTAACCTATTAATGCCCCGGGTGTTAATGCTCCTGTACCTGACAATACTATTTTTCCTCCAAAATACATGATCATTACAATTACGATCGTTCCAAGGAGTTCGCTGACAGGATGAGCTAAAACACGGCGACGCTCAATTTTTTTCATAAGCCTGGTAAACATATGATTGTTTTTTCTAAAATGTCGTGTGGAATGTGTTTCTGCATTAAATGTTTTGATAACGCGGATGCCAAACAGTGTTTCTTCGATATAAGAGATGACAGTACCTAATATGCGTTGTCCTTTGAGTGATTTGCTTCTTAGTGTTTTCCCGATACGCCCGATGGTAAACCCGGCAACTGGTAACACGACCAGAACAAACAATGTTAATCGTGGGCTTATGAAAAACAGGGAATACATGTAAACTATGATCATGATCGGGTTTTTGATCAGGGTATGGATGCTCCTGACAAGAAACATTTGTACTTGCTGAATATCACCACTCATCCTGCTGATAATGTCTCCTTTTTTTTCTTCCGAGAAATAAGAAAGAGGAAGATAAATAATTTTGTGATACAACGTGTTTCGGATATCACGGATGATGTTGAATTTCATGGAAGCCATTGTATATCGCCCGGTATACATAAAACCGGATTTAAAAAGAACCATGACAACAACAACAATACTTACAAATAAAAGGGCTGCTTCTCCACCATGTTCTGTAATGATTTTGCTTAATAAATAATAAAAATTGGTTTTTAATGCATCTACAGAAAGTTTAAAAGGAACGGGTTCGAGAATCATTTCCTGTTTTTTGAATAATATATTTAAAAAAGGAATGATCATGGTGATCGAAAACAATGAAAAAAGGGTACTGAATATATTGGATAAAATGCTCACCAATAATTTTCCCCAGTACGGGACAATATATTTGAAAAAATCAATCATTAATTATAGCTGTTAAAGGACTAAGTAAGGTTTATCCCCGTGTAATTGTGCGGAGTGAGTGATTTTAATTTATTTTTTGTTTCAGGGGATATATTAAGATTATCAATAAATTGAATAATGTTTTCTTTTGTAATTTTATTGTTTGTTCTGCTTATATTTTTAAGCATTTCATAGGGATTCGCAATGCCTTCTTTTCTTAGAATTGTTTGAATGGCTTCTGTTACAACCCCCCAGTTATCATTAAGGTCCTGGTCTAATTTTTCTTTATTGACCAGGAGTTTATCAAGTCCTTTTAATAAAGATTTAATAGCAAGCAGGGTGTGCGAAAAAGGAACGCCTATATTCCGTAGTACTGTCGAGTCTGTCAGATCGCGTTGCAATCGTGAAATGGGTATTTTAGCAGAAATATGTTCAAACAAACTGTTTGCAATACCAAGGTTACCTTCCGAATTTTCAAAATCAATAGGATTCACTTTATGAGGCATGGTGGATGATCCTACTTCGTTTTTTTTAATTTTTTGGTTAAAATATTCCATGGATATATAGGTCCAGAAATCCCGGTCTATGTCAATCAGTATATTATTAACCCGCTTTATGGCATCACAAATGGCTGCAAGATGGTCATAATGATCTATTTGGGTTGTTGTTTTTGATCTGGATAAGCCCAAAACAGAGGTGATAAAGTGATCTGCAAATTCAATCCAGTTTATTTCCGGGTAAGCAAAATGATGTGCATTGAAATTTCCAGTGGCACCACCGAATTTTGCTGAAATAGGGATTTGTTTTAATAATTTAATTTGTTCCTCAACACGTTCCCTGTATACTTTAATTTCCTTCCCTAATTTTGTGGGAGAAGCAGGTTGGCCATGTGTATGGGCCAACATCGAAAATTCTTTCCAGGAGTTTATTTTATTGTCCAATACTTCTGTTAATTTAGAAATGGCAGGGTAATAGACCTCTTCCAGGGCATCTTTTAAAGACAATGGGATAGCGGTATTATTAATATCCTGGGAAGTCAGCCCAAAATGAATAAATTCTTTGTATTGGCCAAAACCGGTTGCCTCAAATTGTGTTTTAAGATAATATTCTACAGCTTTTACATCATGGTTTGTTGAATTTTCAATATCCTTTACTTTTCGTGCTTCATCGGGAGAAAAATCCATGTAAATCTTCCTGAGTGTTTTTGTTTGATTTTCATCAAAGTGAGACAATTGGGGTAAAGGAATATTGCTTAAAGCAATAAAATACTCTATCTCTATTTTAATCCTGTATTTGATTAAAGCAAATTCAGAAAAAAAATGTTCCAGTTCATTGACTTTATCTCTATATCTCCCGTCAATGGGAGAAATAGCTGTTAAGTTACTCAATATCATTATACTGTTTTTTGGTAGTAACCGCAAAATTAGCAAAAAAAGAGAATGAATATTGATAAATCGGGAATTTATTCCGTCTATAACAAGGAATAACTTTTTATCGTTATAATTTATATTGGTGATGTTTAGAAGGGTAAAACCCCTACTCCTATCTTTAACATTAACCAATTCATATGAAATAAGCGTTTAGCAGATGCATATTGAATTTTATCTTCTACTTCATAATCACTTTTAAATGATTTAAACATGCTTCCAATGGGAAGGTGGCTGCTGATGGAATAACGAAAAAATACAGCATTTTTAATAATCCTTTGGTTCCCATAGCCTAAGGTAAATACAAAATCGGAATACGAATCTTCAAACCTTACTTTATTAATGGATGTTGCTTCATCTTCTATGTCTTTATAAATATCATTCACATTATCAATAATTGGTTTATAAACTAATATAGAAGTCCCTAATTTTAGATAAGTTCCCAATGGCGATAAGTATTTATCGAATATTTTTATACTCGGGCCTATTTCAAAAGCACTTACAGGAAAGTAATAACTGGGATCAAATGATTTTTCATAGTTATTATCTTCCATGTAAGTTAAATTAATATCAGAAAGGTCAACTCCTGTTTTGTAAAAAGTGATATCTAATCCAATACTTGTTCTACGGGAAATAGTATAATAGGTATTGAATGTATGACGTTTATTTAAAGGCCATGATGTGGTTGTTATAGCATCATTTTCATAAGGAGCTGTAGCTTGATACCCTTTGGCATTTGGGTTGAATGCAGCTAGGAAAAAGCTCAGATCGTAATTAATTTCAAATCGTTTCCCTAAATAACCCGGAGGTTGTTGACTAAATATGTAAATTGGTATAACAAAGAAAAAACTTATTGAAATGAATTGTTTTATTTTCATACTTTATGTTCTTTTAATAGTTATATTAAATAATACTCTATCGATTTGATGATGTTTGATAGAAATAATCGTATATGATTGATTTTAAATGATCATTCGCATCATTTGTGCATGAGAAAACACTATAGTCATTAAATATTTTCCCATTATTTTCATCTTGGTTTATATCATAAAGGTGATATGAAAAATGCAGGTTATGGTTGGATTTAATAAAATCGTCAATTAAAAAGGGAATTGTAAGACCAAAAGAAATAATTGCATAATAAACCTCCAAGGATGATACATTATTATCTATCGAATTATAATATGTTGTCCATAAAAAATGACTCGTATTATATATGTCTTTCATATCTGAAATGAAAGGTTTTTGACTGGATAAGAATGTAATATAAGGGCTGCGTTGGTTGTATAATTCATTATGCCATTGTTGCAAACGTGAATAATTATTATAATCGTTTACTTGTTCAGGTCTTAATGTAAGAGGATGTATTGTTTCGATTGAAAATCCTTTAATTTTATTGGCACAAAAATTCAATAAATCAAAATATTCCAGCCGGCGGTTTTCAGATTTGTGGTATTTTAATTCATAATCATCATCATCCCTTATATCTATTCGATAATGGAAAGGATTTACGACAACCATTTTATTTATTCCTAATGCAAGGCCTTTCTTTTTGATGAGTTTTTTTTCATTTTCTTTTTGCTCTTTTTCTTTTTGCAGGTTCTTTCCTAAATTTTGTTTGTCTTCTTTTGCTTCTTTTTCTTGGCGTGATGCTATAAAATAATTGAATTTGGCGGTAAATTTTTCATCTTTAAAAAGATTTACAAATGTAAATTTATGAAAAGATTTATTGGTCGTTACTTCTTCAATTTCTTTCTTTTTTGCAATTTTTTCATATTTGCTCAATGATTCAAATGCTGCTTTGGTAGTATCAGTTGTTTTTAATAATTCCGTTTGTGTTTTTCTGAAATATTCATCCTCTTCTATTTTGTTATGCAGTACCAATTCTTTTAAAGATGAATCTGCCAATTCTTGTAAATATTCATTTTCAGGATGTTCATTTGAAAGCTCCCAATTATACCGTACAGCAATGCTTGCAAGCTCAACAGGTTCTAATTTATTGATAAAATAATAAAAGGGTTGTGATGAACCTTCAATTTCATTATAATCTATAAATTCGAAAAGGTTCTTGTACTTTCTTTCTTCATATTTGTGATAACCAGATGTATATTCATGTATGTTTTCGGCTGTGTCTATCTTGACGAGAGAGATGCGATATGCGCGGAAATCATGAAATAAGTACACCAGATG